>JAGQWZ010000455.1 GCA_020436835.1 Saprospiraceae bacterium
CATCCCTTCGATTTCAAATTCGGATATCGTAAACCTGTCGGTACAGTCCACGGGTATTCTTAATGCCCAACTGCAAACCAGTTTTGCCGGAGTTACCGAAGAAAAAACGACTCAGCTGAGTGTGGTCATACTCCCTGCCAATAATGCGTTTTGTCAATCACCTTCTTGCAATGATGGCGTACGCAATGGCAATGAAACAGGCATCGATTGTGGTGGTTCGTGTGGCAGTTGTAATCCAGACTGTGATAAAGTTGCGGTCTTTAACGGACCGATTTCATTGCCGGAATACATCTCAGCAAAAAATCTGATCGAAACAGGAAACCTTACCGGTGCGGGAGATATAAATATTCAAAGCGGCCAGCAAATCAATTTTCAGGCCGGTCAGATACTGCTACAACCAGGCTTCAATGTCAATTTAAATGCCGGAATAGAAATTAATACCGGAGGATGCAATTAAAGCGTTCTTCCCGGACATTAGTGATCCGTCGCATAAATAACTAGATAGATTAACTGGTCCTTTTTCACCCTGACAGCGTTACATAGCCTCGATAGAGTATTGCTATGTGTTCTGCTGATTCTGGTGAAAAAATCCAACACAACTCTGTACACCTACTTATGCGACGAAACACCAGATGGAATCGGGCTGACTAACTGTCCAAAACAGATCTTCCCAAGTTAAATCACTCTTTCATTTTATCCATCGCAGTAGTCTCCTTAGAACTTTCCAGCTTGAGAAATCGCACTGCGTTATTATAGAAAATATCTCTTTTTTGGTCTTCGCTCAAAAACGGTGCCTGCTCAATCGCTTCCACAGCGGCACCTATCTTTTCTGGCCAGACCATTTGATCCGAACCAAACATCACTCGTTTTCCCAAACCAGCTCGCATGAAGGCCTTCAGGTAGTCGTAAAAGGCGGAACGAGGAATTACCCAGGTAATGGTAGAAACATCTACATAGAGTTGTGGATATTGATACATCATAGCGATCATTTCCTCCTGATATGGAAATCCGGCATTTTCGACAAAGAGACGTAGTTTAGGATGTTGGATTAATACATCTTCCAACAGGAGGGGGTCACCGGCAGAAGTGCGAAAGTGAGGCATGTAAGGCCCGATACCAAGCGTGTGTATCAACACCGGCAGGTCAAGATCTTCCGCTAATTTAAAGTAGGGTTCCAGAGAAGGATCATTTGGAGGTATTCCGGCAAGTTGGGTTCCAATTTCTCCCAGACCATGGAAGTGCCCCATGTTGTACTCAGTTTCTAAATTTGCAAGGGTTTTCTTATCCGGTTTTACTATGAAAGGTGATGCAATGAAACGTTCAGGTGCTTCTTCTTTCCACGTTCTGACATCTGACCAATCCACGCCACTGAGAAATCCTTTTACAATATTATACCTGTCCATGATCTCCAAGGTCTTTTGTCTCAGGGCCTCTGGATCCACGGTGGCTTGCCCATCACCATTGCAGGGTTCGGGACGACACAATGCTGGTGTTCCGGGTGGAACCTCGTGAGGTAATCCGGTGTGCATGTGCATATCTATGATCGGGGGCCTTTGCTGCGCAGATGTTGGGTCTGGAGAAAGTCCCATCATTATGACAAAAGAAATAAAATATATTTTTTTCATGATCTCACGATTTTAATAAGCTATTTAAATACTCTCATATGAACAAACACCCCAATTTGCTCCTTCTCCCATCCATCCTATTGACTGTAAGTTATCCGTTTTACTAACTATCAGGATTTTTGAATAAATGACTGAAATTGTCGGGAGCAATTGGAAATCAAATAGTGAAATTAGAATAACCTGTGTGTCCTGACATCGGTAATATTACCCAAATTGTAACCAGAAAATAAATGGGTATTTATACCCATGCCGATCCTGCTTTGTCTTCAGGGCAATTGGCAATTGAGGTGAATTAATTATCGAGAATCCCGCTGTTAATAGCAAAAGAGGTTGCTTCCACTCTCGAAGACAGGTTAAGCTTAGTGAATATATTACTCACATGACGATCCACCGTTCGCTCACTTATAAATAATTCCTTTGCAACAGATTTATTTGTTTTTCCGGATACTACAAGACGGAGTACTTGTAATTCACGCAAGGTCAAACCATGGCTATGAAATAACTTTTTCTCCTGCAATAAATTATTTACCCGTTGTAAATCGGGAATGGCTCCAATTTGTTCGAAGATCCATTTGGCTGCTGCCAATTCGATTTGGGCGTTGTCTCTATCATTTTGTTCCCGGTAAGCCCGGCCTTTCATTTCCCTGGTACGAGCCATTTCATACGGGAAGCTTTGCTGGCTCCATAGTTGCGCTGCTTCTTCCAAAAATTCGATAGCAGGTTTATTCCTTTTTTCTGCCATCGCAACAGTCCCTCTGCAAAAAGAAGACATCGCCTTAAGGTAAGGGGCTCCGAATCTAACCGCAATATCATGCAATTCGTCTGATGCCCGGCGAGCTTTTTCATTTTGATCGGCGGAGAGCATGATATGTATATATACAGGAAGGAGTTCAGCTCTTTTTTTAAGGTCTTTGGTCTCTATCAGTGTATTTTCGATTGACACCTCCGCGGTCTTGTTTTTTCCCTGGCCCATACGCAGCATGGACAATCCAGGCTGGGGCTTTCTTCCCCGCTTTGCTGCCTCGTTATAATAGTTTTCTGCCTCTTCATAGTCACCCAGAAGCCGCAGCAACTCTGCCTTTCGATAGAATGCTTCTCCCGCGGCTGTCTCACCGGGAGGACGTGATAACAGGGAACAGGCTTCCGTTGTCTCTTCAAGTGCCCTTGCCAGGTCGCCATGCAATTGGATAATCTCGGCTCTTCTGACCAAGCACTGCCCTCTGAAAGGCACAATATCCGGTTGCGATTTGCACCACCGGGTCAATGCTTCCGTCCATTCCTGGGCTCGTGCCAGATCCCAGATCTTTCGACAGGTCTCGATGACTGCGCAATAGACAATCCCATAAACGATTGGAAACACATCATCTGTTCCAATAGTGATCATGGTTTCGTCAAGCAGTCTTATCCCTTCCGTTACTGCTCCCTTTTCGATCTCCGCCTGCCCCTGCCCCAGCATTCCCAGGGCAATTAAGTCCACATCCCGAAATCTTTTTCCAATTTCCTCGACCCCTTCAAAAAGGTGCTTACCTTCCTCAGCCTGACCGGAATACAGCGCCCCCAGAGCACGGCGGAGTAATAGAAATCCTTTTTCCGGGCAGTCTGCCACTTCTGCATCTGCGAGAATTCTTTCGGCTCTCGACATCCATCCGTTGCCCTTTGCCTTTTCTCCGGCGGTCATCAGCAACATACCCAACCAAAAAGCACATCGTACCCCCTTTGCAGTTTTGCCCTCTGATAGATAACTATGGTGAGCCTTTTCGAAAATTTGAAAGCTTTCAACATCTTTTCCCGTCAAATAGGCGGCCAATGCCAAAGTTTCCAATTCCTCCGAATTCATTGTTAGATCCTCGTCTGCCTGAGAAAGTTTTTCATAGATATCTGTCCATTGTCGATTAAATTGCATTTATTATAGTTCAACCTAAGCAATATAAATAACTGTAATTAAGTCACTTATTATTCTCTGCCAAAAAATGCATACTTATTGGAATAAAAAATCCTCCATGGAGATTAATATTTCTTAAAAACTCCCGGGAGATGAACTTCATCCGATCTTTTCTACAAATTCAGGAATAAATGGATCAACCAGCCAATCTATAATAAGAATAAAGAAAGAGTAAATCAAATACAATCTTAAATTACAATCCACTCATTAGCGCGGGCACTCTCCACTACAGCGTCTATTACCCGCATATTATTTACGGCGTCGATCAATGGTGTGGGCACTTCACTGTCCTCTATTATCGCTTTCGCAAATGCCGTTCCCTGTGCGGTGTATTGATCGCAAATCTCGAATTCGATTTCCTTTCTACCTGACTTTGTTACTAACCAGAGCCGGGTTGGTTGATCCGGGGGAGCATTTACCGGTATTTCAATTTCTATATATCCATCGGTACCAAAAATAACACAGCGCTGAAAGGGCATCAATTGCGTAGAACAGGTAAAAGTTGAAGATTTACCTCCGGTAAAATCCAGAATACCGGATGCAAGACGGTCAACTCTCAAGCCAGGATCATATTCCATTAGCCCCACCACCCGGTGTGGTTCTGCATCGAAAATAAACCGGCCAAAGGAAATACAATAACATCCGATATCCATCAAACCCCCACCCCCAATGTCCGGCATATTGCGAATATTCCGGGGATCGTCATTAAAATAAGAGAAAAAAGACTGCAGTGTTTTTACTTCACCGATCTCTCCGGATTTGACCAGTTCTTTGGCTTTGATCCACTGAGGATGAAACCGGTACATAAAGGCCTCCATTACTTTCACCTCAGAATTTTTATGGAGTACATTCAACAGGGACTTGGCTTCATCTGCATCGAGGGCCACCGGTTTCTCACACAGTACATGTTTTCCGGCTTCAATCGCTTTTTTGGTCCAGGGCACATGGAGATGGTTAGGAAGCGGATTATAAATCGCCTCAATTTCCGGATCGCGGAGCAGTGCATCATATGAATCATACGCTTTGCGAAGCCCTAGTTTTTCTGCCGCCGCCTGCGCTTTTCCTGCTGCTCTCGAACTAATGGCGATAACCTCGCAAAGGTCACTTTTTTGTAAACCGGGAATAACTTTAACCGTACCGATTTTTGCCGTACTGAGAATCCCCCATTTGATTTTACGGTCACTCATTTTCCTTTTTCAATTTTTTTGGTGATCAATGATCGCTTAAATTAGGGATTTAAGTGGATTTAGAAAAAGCAATGCGAATGACGAATCACGAGTAACGAATGACGAGTAACGAGTAACGAGTAACGAAGGACGGGTAACGAAGGACGAGTAACGAAACGGTGAGATGTTCGATGCCCGATGTGGGATGTTAGGTCGGGTCCTCCTGGTACCCATATTTCCAATAGGGTTGAATATCATCCATAGGCATGCGATCAGTCATCAGTAGCGAGTTGACCGATTGATAACTTCGTGCCATTCAATCACAACCAAGAGTTACTGTCATGCCTTCCCATAAAAAAGATAAAATCGTCCCCTCGGAACGAGGAGTAAAGCTGATCCATAATCCAGTATTGAATAAAGGTACGGCGTTTACCGCCGAAGAAAGAAAGATACTGGGGCTACGGGGTCTGCTACCTCCGCGGGTGACTAGCCAGGAATTGCAGGTGCAAAGAGTGATTTCCAATCTGCGTTCCAAAGCCGATAACCTGGAACGCTACCTATATCTGACCTCTCTGCAAGACCGCAATGAAAATCTATTTTATAAGGTCGTGATGTCTCACCTGTCAGAGATCATGCCGCTGATTTACACCCCTACCGTGGGTCAGGCATGCCAGCTATTTGGCCATATTTACCGGCGCTCAAGAGGTCTTTATATAAGTATGGAAGATAAAGGCTCGATCGAAGAAGTCCTGCTCAACTGGCCACATAATGATGCTCGAGTGATTGTGGTAACCGATGGCGAAAGGATACTTGGCCTGGGTGACCTCGGAACGGATGGTATGGGTATACCCATCGGCAAACTCTCCCTGTACACTGCCTGCGCCGGTATCCCTCCTACTCAATGTTTGCCTGTCACTATTGATGTTGGCACCAACAATGAGGCGTTGCTCGAGGATCCGCTCTATCTCGGCCTGCAACAAAACCGGGCACGTGGTCAAGTGTATGAAGAACTCCTGGAAGAATTCTTAGGTGCCGTTAAGAAGGTATTTCCCTACGCTTTGATCCAATTGGAGGACTTCGCCACCCGAAACGCTTTCCGGTTATTACATGAGTACCGGGACAAAATCAGCATTTTTAATGATGACATTCAGGGTACAGGCAGTGTTGCGCTCGCCGGTCTGCTTTCTGCGCTGAGAATCAACGGTCAAAAACTTGAAAATCAAAAGATTGTATTCTTAGGAGCCGGAGAAGCGGGAGTGGGTATTGCCGATACCATAGTAGACGCGATAGTGGATCTGGGTATCTCACCCGAAGTAGCAAGGGCAAAATGCTGGCTGGTGGATTCACAGGGATTGGTTTGCAAATCACGTTCGGACCTGAAGAAACACAAACTTCCTTATGCTCATGAGCACCAGCAAACAAGTACCCTTCTGGAGACAGTAAAAGCGCTAAAACCAACGACGTTGATCGGTGTGAGTGGCCAGCCTCGTCAATTTACTGAGGAGATTATCAAAGAGATGAGCACCTGCAATGAACGTCCTATTATTTTCGCACTCTCTAATCCTACTTCCAAATCAGAGTGTACCGCCGAAGAAGCCTATCGCTGGAGCCATGGTAAGGCAATTTTTGCCAGTGGCAGCCCCTTTGATCCGGTGGAACTGGGAGGCAAAACTTACATCCCGGGGCAAGGTAATAATGTTTATATTTTTCCTGGTATCGGACTCGGAGTGCTGTACAGCCATGCCACACGGGTGACAGACCGAATGTTTCTGGAGGCAGCCCGGGTAGTAAGTGCTTGTGTAAGTAAGGAAGAAATGGCAAGAGGTCAAATCTATCCCTCCATCGAAAATATCCGCGAGGTGAGTGCACGTATAGCTGCAGCGGTCACAAAGGTGGCCATTGAAGAGCACCTCTCGGATATAGTTTTGCCGGATAATCTGCTGGAAGACATAAAATCGTATATGTACACACCAGAATATCCGGAATATATCTAGGTCATATGCCAACTGGGGCACCGGTAAATCGTTGAGAACTTACTTTATCTCATGAAGTCATCGAACGAAATGGCTTGAACTTTTAGTTATATTTCCTTCCAGGAAAACTCCTTTTTACAATTCAATAAATTTGGTAACCCATTCTAGAATTACCGGCGATCGAAAGAGCGGTATTTCCTATGCAGTTATCGAAAATCGTACAATCATAAAATCGTAGTATATCCTGAATGTACCGTTCATCGAACAAAATTCCAATGACTGTTTACGGAAACGAGGGACACCCAATTTGCCGCAGTGCATCAAAGTACTATATTTATATCTGTATGCGATTATTTGGAGGCGGTGAATGATTCAGAGCCTGGATTCTTGATACCTACTGATGAAAGAAAGGCGATTCTATAAATAGATGTCATTATTTTCTTCTCCAGTTATTCAATAAATATGCAGGTGACAAATTCACTAAAAAATCACAGGATGAAGACACTCTTTACCGTAGCAGTTTTTATTTACTGTTTTTTACCCGGATTTATTTCGATGAGCGATACCTCGATCCAGGATCAACCGACGCCCATCATCTTCATCTATGATGCCAGTGGATCCATGTGGGGAGAAATGCAGGGAAAAACCAAGGTCGAAATTGCCCGGGACGTGCTCTCAGAAACGATTGATCGCTTCAGTGAAAGTCAACGAATCGGATTGGTGGCTTATGGCCACCGTAAGGAAGGTGATTGCCAGGATGTGGAATACCTGGTGGAAGCATCAAATAAATCGCACGAACTGGTTAAGAACCATATTGCCAAAATAAATCCCCTGGGCAGGACACCCCTCGCCTATTCTGCCACAAAAGTCATTGAGAAATTGCAGCCCGGCGGGGAGAAAGCAACGGTCATTTTGATCACCGATGGAATCGAATCCTGTGGGGGAGATTTATGCTCTGTGATCCAGGAAGCAAGAGCTGCGGGCATCGATTTCAGATTGCATGTCATCGGTTTTGGTCTGACTGATGAAAATCTTGGACCGCTGAAATGTGCAGCCCAGGCGGCTAATGGAAAATACTACGATGCCGGTAACGCAGCTGAGTTCAGTAGTGTTTTGGAGGAAGCAACCGCCCAGACGATCGATGTATCCGATTACAATCTGGCCGTTTATACCACCAAAAACGGAGCTCCCATTGACTCCTGGGTAAAGGTTCTTAAAACGGGCACTGAATTCGAGACAGGAGGAACCCGTACCTACCGGGATACCGGCTTTGCAGCAATCGATCCGGGCATCTATGATCTCCTGATTCAACCCCTGGAAAACAGTGATGTTGCCGCTCAGATGATCAGGGAAGTGGAAGTAGGCAAGGAGAAATTAACTTTCCGGTCTGTAAGCTTTGATGCAGGGCAAATAATGGTCCGTACACTGATGAATGGAGAAAACTGGGATGCCACAGTAAATATCACTTTGGCTAACGAAAGCCGGTCCGCTTCCGGTGGAAGAACCTACGGCCGGGATCAGTTTTATGATGTCTCACCAGGGCTATATAATATTGAATTAAAGTGTCTAAAAATTAATGGCGCGCAAACGCAAAAAGTAATAAATGGAATTGAAGTAACCTCCGGTGATACCACCAGGATAGAATATAATTTCCAGACAGGCATTGCCAGGATTGGCGTACTTGGACAAAATGGATTAATGGATGCCACGATCAACATCATCGATAAATCGACTATGCAATCGGTAGGAGGTGGCCGTACTTACACGTCTGAAAGCAGCAACCCTAAAGAATTCTTGCTTACCCCGGGAAGTTATTCCGTCACGCTGGTGGGCGTCCGTGAATTTAAAGGGGAAAAGAAAACCTTTGATATGAAAATTGATCCGGGAGGAACGCTTGAAAAATCTATTCAGTTTTAATAAAATACTGGAACCAGCTAAGAAATAAAATGATATCAAAAGCTGATATTATTTCCGACTTCAGTGAAATACATGAAATCATTAATGAAGCTGCCAAAGCATACCAGGGTGTCATCCCATCTGATCGCTGGAAAGAGCCCTATATGTCTGGCTTTGAACTACAGGAGCAGATTCGGCAAGGTGTTGAATTTTGGAAATTTACGGACGAATCACAGATCCTCGGAGTAATGGGGATTCAAGATAAAGTAGAAGTTACCCTGATCCGGCATGCATACGTTCGAACTCGATCGCAGAATCAGGGAATCGGAGGATCCCTGTTAAAGCATCTTCGGCAAATGACGGTTAACCCAATATTGATTGGTACCTGGGCTGCCGCGCATTGGGCTATCGACTTTTACCGTAAGCATGGTTTCGAAATGGTCAACCCGCAAATCAAATCACCATTACTGCAAAAATACTGGAATATACCGGACCGCCAGATTGAAACATCTGTAGTCCTGGCAAGTAATGACTGGTTTTGATGCCTAGTGCTTATCAAGTCTCCACTTTAAATGTAGTGCCGCCAAACAGGAATCCGATCTTATCACTGATTTATATACATAATGTTCGCACCGGCCGGATTTGGCTCTTTATTTGTTCTATAATTGATCATTGCACTCTTGATAATTATCAGACGTGCGATCAGGGTGTGCAGGTCAGTTCTGTTTTAAGCAATCCCCGATACCGCAGATTCGTTCTACACATAAGAAAACTATGGCAAGAACATATCATATTTATGTAGTGGAGCTTTCCAGGAAAGTGTTTTCGGAAAGCACCAAATTTCGCCATGCCAATCCACAATATAACGGGGTCCTGGAATGTCTGTATGTCGGCATGACCAGCAGGACACCGAAGCAAAGATTTGAGCAGCATAAGACCGGATTCCGAAATAAGAGGGGGCATAAATTATCCTCAAATATCGTGCAGAAATATGGCTTGTATTTACGGCCAAGTCTCTATCAGGATCTAAAAAGTACAAACAGAATTGAAGCCTTGCAAATGGAAGAACAGCTGGCACTCGAGCTGCGGCGGAAACGCTATGCTGTATGGTTTAATTAGGCTGGGAGTCACGGGACCGGCAATGTTCATCAATAATTAATAAAATCAAATTAAAAAATCCGGAATAGAGGTTTCCCTCCACTCCGGAAAAAATAAATCAAAAAAGTTACGCCTTTGGTTTCTCTAAGTGATATTTATTAATCGCTTCGGAAATCTGGTATCCGAGTCGTAAACCTTCCGTACAATCCATTCGCATGTGCACTCCCAGGGGTATCCGTGAATACCCACACTCATCTGCCATTTCTGAGAAGCTTTTGAAATTGCGCGGCTTGCTCTGAAATTCAGTGCGTCCGGCATGCGACCTGTCCGTAAAATTTGTTTGATTTCCAAAGAAGTCAATCAAGACACCGGCTGATGCGGAGGCGAAGCAAGAATGACCTGAAGGATAACCGGGAAATGTTGGATTCGGCCAAGGAATAAGTCTCAGTAAATTGGTGGCATAATCCGGGTCCACAAACTCCTGCAGATATACACTGGGTCGCATCACCATATACTGATACTTGTACTTCCAGGTACATACTGCCGCATCATTTAGGGAAAGACCCATTTTAAGATTTAAATAAAGAGCTTCCGGAAGATCCAGGTGGTATTGATCGATTAATTGCCTGATAATCGAAAAATGACGGGCGGGAGGACTAAATGTCAGCCCGGTTACATCATCACTCCAGAATTCTGCAATCCATAAGGCTTCATGATCTGAAGTCTTCGCTTGCTCATTCGCTTCATAGACTTCTTCCATCTGCCGATAGTAGTCACTATTCTGGTTTTCTGAGTAAGCTACGGGTGGAACGCTGGAGGTTTGCGAAGGAGAAATGATAAAGGTCCTCACATCTTTCCAGAAGGGGAAAAGCGCTCTTTCCGGTTCGGCTGAGAACGTCCAGAAACCGTCTCCCACCGGGGGTACATAAGAGACCGGTTGTGGATCAAGTATCTGATTTTCCGCCGCCTCATCCGTCTTGCTGTAGGCAATGATCTGATCGGCCACGGAGTTGCCCCAATCCTCACTGTCCTGGATCAACTTTGCCGGTAAACCGGTTGTAATTTGATCGTTCAGATCTGTCTCCAATTCAGAGATTTTGGACTTACGACCACCACTGACATTGATCAGAAAATGATCCAGTACCCTGGCATAGCAACTATTCAGAGCAAGAGGCCACTCTATCTTAGGCAATTGATCATCGCCCGAAAGTTGAAACCCGGGGAGATGTCCACTGTTTGACTCGTATTCAGGAAAGGCCGGAGCTGCGGTTTCATAAGCAGCCAAATGTATGTAGGCCAGGGCCCTGGCGGTGGCATTCGGACGCATTCCTTCGGCATATCGGTCCAATTCGAGAAATAAGTCAATCCAATCCGTAACTACTTTGGTACTGCGATGGTGAGGATCGCCGTTGGGTGGTTTGGCCCCTCCCTTGTTCCCCTGGTAATTTTCCGTGGTAACCAGGGTTTCTGACAGTTCAGATCCGTCATCTTTCTGACAAGAGGTTCCGAAGAGAAATAAAAATCCGGATAGAAATAAAAATTTTAATTGGTGAGTAAACATAACACTACACATTTAGGTTAAAAAATCGTTTTAAAGTCACTAGGCTACGTCAGGGAAAATCCCGGTTGGCTGTTTTTAGCAGACATGGCAGTACAAAGTGAGTGTCGATGTTTACTTATAGGATCAAGGTTTAATGCTATAAGGGGCGGGAAATGATTTTGTACTCATTGAAATCAAAAAAAATTATATCTGATTGAAATTAATTGAGGGGAGAGAAAATATTTAGGTGTTCAGTGATAATTAAACATAATTACATCGGTCTGACAATCAGATCATTATCGTAATCAGAAAATCACAAGTGATATGGACCTCGGAAAATTTTCATTAAGCCTGAAAGTCACCGATCTGGAGGAAAGTCTTGAATTCTATACAAAACTGGGATTCATAGTCATCGATGGTGGACACCAAAATAGTGGGTTTCCCGACAGTGAAAAAATGAAGTGGCGAATTTTAGAAAACTCATCTGTCAAAATCGGAATATTTCAGGGAATGTTCCCACACAACATTCTTACATTCTCACTTTCGAATCTTCTGGAGAAACAAAAGCGGCTAAAAGAGGCAGGCATTAAATTTGAAAGGGAGGCTCCGGAAGATAGCTCGTCTGGTCCTTTATCTGCTATGCTGACTGACCCGGATGGCAATCAGATCATGTTTGATCAGGTATGAAATTTCCATCGAAGCCATGCCTCCGTGTTCTTGCACCCGATCACAACCGGCCAGTATTCGTTTTATCACCCTTCTTTACCTTCACCTAAAAGTATGATCTCAATCAACTTTAGACAGGTCCGCCATCATTGAATGATCTTCAATTGTCAATTTGATTTGCAGAAAAGTATCCTGGTCTTCCATGTTACGAATCATTTTTTCAATTCTCCTGATCCTTCATGGCTTAATTCATCTTTTAGGTTCTGCCAGAGCTTTCGATTTATATGAACTCCCCCTTTTAAATAGAAGCATCAGCAAACCCTGGGGGCTATTGTGGCTATTGGTTTCCTTACTTTTCATTATAACTGCCTCCCTGTTTATGAAACGGCAGTCCGGTTGGATCCAGATCGGGTTCGCCTCATTGATCCTTTCTCAACTACTGCTGGTGGTTAACTGGCAAGAGGCAAAGTACGGTACCATCATTAATGTAATCTTCACCATCATTTTGGTACTCAACTTTGGACAGCATCAGTTTAAGAAGAAATGGACCACGGACGTACTACTCCATCTAAATGGTGCTGTTTCAAACACGGAAATCTTAACCAATTCCGACATTCAGCACCTCCCTGCGGTTGTACAAAAGTATTTGCATTATTGTCAGGTAATAGATAAGCCAAAAGTCAGGAATTTCAAAGTGGTTATGGAAGGCCAGATGCGTAACAAGCAAAGGGATTTTTTTCCGTTTCGATCCGTTCAATACAATTTTCTTGAAGGCCCCAGCCGGTTGTTCTTTATGGAAGGTAAAATGTTGGGCCTGGCTGTACCCGGGTATCACCGGTATGTCGATGCGAGAGCCTCTATGAAAATCTCTCTCTTCGGCATCATCCCGATAGTAAACCTGAGTGGAGATACTCTGGATAGAACCGAAACGGTGACTTTGCTCAATGACATATGCCTTATGGCTCCGGGTGCTCTTATTGATGAAAGGATTACCTGGAAAACCCTGAATGATAGTACTGTACTCGCGACCTTTTTCGTCGATCCGCATCGAGTCAGCGCCGAGCTTCATTTTGATCCGCAAGGAAAATTGATAAACTTCGTATCGTATGATCGAACTGAGGTTGGAGACATGGTTAGGTACCCATTTCACACTCCGATCCACGCTTATACTAAATTTGATCAGTTTAACCTGGTGAGTCAGGGAGATGGCACCTGGATTTATCCTGAAGGTGCGTTTACTTACGGAAAATTTGACTTAAAATCGATAGCGTATAACTTACAAAAGATCGACAGGGATGCTGATCTCTAGAGGTCTCTTAACCATTTGTGCCGCACCTGTATATGTGTGTTCTGAGGGAAAAATTCTCGAAAGAATTTTGGGTTCAGGTGCTCCGAAATTCCTTTTGAAGGACTGGAAATAAGGACTGCCGCATTTGCAGGAAGAGAAGCAATCTGGGATTTGATCGACGACAACAGATTCTTACGGCTAACCGGATCATCCGGCAATTCAATTATAAACATCGGCCGGCTCGGCAGACGCTCAAACTGCATATCTACCAATCCCCGGTGGTCGAAATCCAGATACATATACCCTTTCTCCTCAAACCGTTCGGCAAAGGCAGTTCGTTCAATGGATCCGGCATAGATGAAGGGGATGCCTGAGAAATATAGAATCTGATGCCGGTGAATGTGCCCGGAAAGATAAGCCGAAAAATTACCACCCAGATCCGGAGGCTTCACCACATCCGGACCGGCACGAAATGTATAACCCACCGGTCCTACTGTAGCCCCTTCGACCGCCTGGTGCATGCACAGTATTGAAAGATCATACGGCTTGATTCTTTTATTAATCCGTTCAAGAATGGATGGCAATTCTTTTCCAATTAATTTGACATAGGGAAATCCGGCCACTTGTAGATTGATGCCCTGAAGATTAAAGTGAAAAACATCGGGTTGTCGAAAAACATGGATATTGGGATGCTCCAGGAAAAGGGACACCGGTAAAGTGGAACGGTCATGATTACCTGGCACAATTACTATTGGAATGTCGCTATCCGCCAGTTCGAAAAGGGCATCGTAGGTCTGATTGACCACCTTTCCCGGTACTTTGGAGCGAAAGAATAGATCGCCACCATGGATGACCAGATCTACCCGCCGGGTTTTAGCCTGCTGGAGTATAAAGTGGAAATTATTGAAAAAATCAAATCCCCTTCGAAGATGCTTGCTCTTTCCACTCACCGGATAGTCAAATCCAAGATGGGTGTCGCTGAAATATAGAATTCTGAATTTGGACATTAGGTTAAAAATAAGAGAAAAGCAAAAGGACCATGGTCAACTCAGACTCCAAAAACAATTGAATAGAATTATATTTAAGCCCATCCAATAATAAAACAACCGTGAAAAAAATCTTAATTTCTCTCCCCTTCCTCTTCATGCTGCTCCCTCTATATGGTCAGATAACGATTTCATCCAACCATGAGAATGGAATCTATGCTGTAGGTGATACGATAACCTGGCAGATCATGATCGACAGTATTGATAAATATGATTCGCTGCGATTTGCGATAAAGCCAGGTGCTTATCAAGTAACAGAACAAGGTAGGTTAGAGTTGAACAACAACCGGGCTGAGGTATCGTATCGCTTTACCGAACCGGGAAGCGTAATCTTGGAAGTTCGATGGGGAAATCCGGGTACCTGGTTCAACCGGGTGGTTGGAGGTGGAGTCTGTGCTCCCGCTGAATTAGAACTTTCCGAAAATCGCCCGGAAGACTTTCACGAATTCTGGAATGACAAGATAAAAGAATTGGCAGCCGTCCCAATGAATCCCTGGTTGCAGTACGAATCTCTGGATGATACCTCTGTCATCTATGCCAAAGTGATGATGGACAATATCCGGGATAGTAAAATCCAGGCCCAGTTGGCCAGGCCTAATTCCTGCTCAAAATATCCTGCCTTGCTCATCGTGCAGTGGGCAGGTGTTTATGGACTGTCCAAAGATTGGGTGATCAACCGGGCAAAAGAAGGTTGGCTGGTCCTGAACATCAATCCCCATGATCTGCCTATTGACCGGGAAGAAGATTTTTATCGCAGTCAGAGTCAAAATGAACTTAAGAATTATTGGGCTATTGGTAATGATCATCGCGACAGTAGCTACTTCCTGCGAATGTACCTCAGCTGCTACCGGGGGGTCGAATATCTCAAGCAGCACCCAGCCTGGAATGGAAGAACCCTGGCCGTAACCGGAGATAGTCAAGGGGGGCAACAGACAGTGATGACCGCAGGTCTTCATCCGGATGTAACCGCCGCCATGGCGCTGGTACCTGCAGGATTCGATATGCTGGGACCCAGGGTCGGCCGGAAAGGTGGATGGCCGCAGTGGCACCATAATACGGAAGGAAAAGACTCTCTGCAGGTATGGGAAGCCAGTCGATACTATGATGTCAGCAACTTTGTACGGGATATCAAATGCCCGATCCTGGTGGGTGTCGGTTTGTTGGATGAGACCTGTCCTCCGGAAGGTATCATAGCCGGTATGAATCAACTCGAAGAGCACAAAGAAATTATCTTCTTACCCAATTCGCAACATCAGGACCGGAACGGCTCGCAGGCACTCTACCGGAAAATACGTGATGAAGTTTGGTTACCCAGGCTAAAGGAGGGATTAAATCCATTGGATAATTAATGTCATTATTAATTATTACAGGGAGGGATGGTTCAGAACCTCCTGCAATAATTTCCAGGCCTTTTGATCGTCATGGGTTTTTATTTGCGGAATAAAACCGAAATCCAGATAAATATTTATGGCGGGATAACTCGTCGTCTGAGTGGTTAGAAATGCTTTGGAATAAAAATGGGAAAGTTGAATTAGCGTGTAGTGGATCAATACCTTTCCCAGACCTTTTCCACGATATCCCGGATCGATAACGACCCAATGCAGCCTTCCATAGTCCGGATCGTAGCGCCCATCATCAAACCAGGCCATCGCACTCCCTACTGGATCGTTTTGTTGATTAATCAGGAAGAAACATCTTTCTGCCAGATTTAGATTTGCAATGCCGAATTCTTCATCGAAATGTGCAAGGGCCTCCGCATTAGTCTGAAACGAGTCTGTGGAGGACTGGAGTAGACTCCAGGAATATTCATCGCCCGGCGAGAAATTCCGAAAAGTATAATCTGACAATTTCTTCCAATTCCGATCGATCTCGGAAAGATCAGGATGGACCATGCTTACCGGGAAAAATTCAACCATAATTAATTCTATGTGATCATTGGGATTGTTTAAAATACAAATTGAAAGGGAAAATCAGTTGTACTTTTTTTTTTTCAATCGGCCAACTTCTGTTCTTGCATAATACATGGCCTGGACCGAGATTTTTTTTCCTTTAGAAATTCCAGAGGCAGACAAAAGGATTCAGTTATTGGCTGGCATCATAAATTCAGGACTTGTTTTAAACTGTTGCCAATCGGCAATACATTGCTGCCATAAATCTTCGATATCCTGTTGTAAGTGTGGCGGCAAATTCCTGTAACCATTATTGGGAGTATGCCGTAATTCAACCAAATATTTCAGGAGGGTAAAACACATTGTCGCCTGACCTGAGATGATCAGGTTCGGGAGTACGTTTTGCATCTTATCGGTTTCAGTAAACCATAGGTTGGTCCCGAAAGTAGCGGCAGTATCTACTATGCTCTCCAGTCTGTTCCCAACCACCTGATCATAGTCCCCTATGAGTCGAGGATCACATCCGGGTATATTCTGGAAAAAGGCAGGATCGTTCAGGTTGCGATTTCGATTCGATTCAAAATCACGGCGGGTTAGTGCCTGAATTAAATTAGCGGCCCTTCGAAATAGATGCTGATCCGAATCATAGAGCCTGCCATAGACCAGGCGCCGCACAGTCTTGAGAAACACCTCCCCTACTAGTGAGACCAGTGAGTTAATCCGGTCGAGCAACAAAGCTTCGAGATGATGAAAAGGGATCCGGGAAAATTTAAGACTGGCCAAACCATCCAGAGGCAGATCGTCGGACAATGCTTTTCTGATATAACGCACCGAAGACTTCAATCCTTTTTCTAATTTCTTTCGGGCAAAAGTTAAAATTATTTTGAAGCACAGTAGGAATATTCCGGTTGCCAGTAAAATTCCCGATAGCAAATCATTGCTAAAATAAAAGATCAGATAAGCAGAAATACACACCAAACTGACGATTAAAAACCAATTGAACCATTGGTATATCTGGCGCAATCTGGCTTTCAAAAAGCCTGGAGTCCAATTCCTCCATCCCGTTTCCGGCTTTTTCTCCAGAAAGAGAAAGGGTTTCATATAGGGTGAGGTCACATCGGAGACCAAAATCAGATCGAATGCCTCAGCGCCAGTCCGTTCCTCTGACAATAAAATACTATCGATCCCCTGGTTATCATAAATACCGCCATCCATCAGACCCAGGCTGCTCAATAAAGGAGCTGCCTCTTTTAGTTCGACCGATTCGCTGTGAATAAAATCCTGAGGCCACTCAATCGGTTCAAAACCTCCGGTAAAACATGAAGATGCAGCAATGATATCCGCCAACTTTACTTCGCCACCCAGATCGCGGCGAACCGGATTATAATAATTGCCAAAGCGACCATCATTTTGGAAACGAAATATCAATCCACTGGAAAATTCAGTCGAATTAAACATCACCTCCTCCAGATGCGTATTGTCCATATTTTCGAAAATGTCAAAGGTCTCTCCTCCGGTAAATTCACGATCGTAGATCTCGGAAAAGGCGTTGATCAAATTCCTTCGTTTTCCCGGATTTTCCCATTCCGAATGGACATTTAACTTGTTCAGACCCTCCCGAACCAAATCTACCGAACTGAGCTTTTCTACGAGGAATGAATATATTTCCGGAAATGTATGGCCCTGCCGGCATTTAAGGGCATAGACAACTCCCGTTATCGTGCCCCCACTCACCGTAGACAGGGATTTGACATTCTCTAAGAGGGGACGTCCCTGAAAACGGAGCCGGTGAAGGTAAGCCATTGCACCCAGATGAAAGGAAGCGGCCCGGTAGCCTCCCCCACTACAGCACAGCGCAATACGTTTAAATGGATGGTCCGGGACTGCGGTCATAAATTTTTGGTATTTTAATTACAAAATAAAACAAATTTGTTTTTGAGGCTCCCCAAACTAAAAGAACCGGCTCAGTCTACTCTATGGCATTGGTTGAAGTGAGAGGTATTTTCATTCCGAAATCCTTGTCCACCTTTATCCTGACCATTTTTGGAACTGTGCTTACCCCGATATCCTTGACTTCGCTATTTGGTCCAGTTTCCTTAACTTCCGCCCTTCATCTAAAAGCTCTATGTTAAATGAAAAAAAGATGTTTCTATTTTGCCCTCCTGCTTCTCGGATTTTCCGGGATGTCATTGTATGGACAGGAGACTTTTCCTCGCAATGATGTCAAGGATAAGAGGGCACAGGCCTATGCTTTCACTCATGCTAAGATTATTACCACTGCCGGAAAGATGCTGGAAGATGCGACCATGTTGATCCGTGATGGTAAAATAGAACAGGTTGGAACCAATGTCCAGGTGCCGGCAGGCTACCAGGAAATTGACCTTTCCGGCAAGAGCGTCTACCCCTCTTTTATTGATCTGCATACCAGCTATGGATTGCCGGAATTAGAGTCAACGGGACGAAGAAGAGGTTTTGGCGGACCCGAACAGATTGATCCGGCTACCAAAGGGGCCTATAATGCCAATGACGCCATCAAATCACATTATCATGCCAGCGAAGAATTTACCCCGGATGATAAGTCGGGTGCTGATTTTCGAAAGGCCGGTTTTGGTACCGTGCTTACTCTTCGTGAAGATGGCATTGCCAGAGGTACGGGTGCACTGGTCACTTTGGGACACGACAACGCCAATGAAGAATTGCTGCTTGCCGATGCGGCTGCAGAATACTCCCTGAACCGGGGAACCTCCAATCAGAATTATCCCCGCTCCATGATGGGATATGTATCTCTGCTAAGACAAACCTACCTGGATGCAGATTGGTATCAATCGTTGGATCCAAAACCGTTCACGGACCAGGCGCTTTCTGCCTGGATCGATCAACAATCCCTGCCCCAGATTTTTGACGCCGGCAATTGGATGAATGTGCTTCGGGCAGATCAGATCGGTGACGAATTTAAGGTTCAATATATTATCAAAGGGGGTGGAAATGAATATCAAAGGATTGAACAGATTAAAAACACCGGTGCGGCTCTGATCATTCCGGTTAATTTTCCGGATGCCTACGACGTCGAAGATCCGTTAGATGCCGAGAGAGTCACTTACGAAGAAATGTTGCACTGGGAACTGGCACCGAGTAATGCGGCAGTATTAAGTAAAAATGGAATTGAGATAGCAATCACATCCGATGGTTTGAAAAAACCCAATGAAGTACTGGCGAAAGTGAGAAAAGCCATCGAATATGGTCTCGATCCTATGATAGCGCTCAAAGCCCTGACTGAGACACCGGCAAAACTCCTGAATGTACAGGATTTGGTCGGAAGTCTTAAGCAAGGCTCACTGGCAAATTTCATTATCACCGATGGAGACATCTTTGCTGACGAAACAACAATCCTGGAGAATTGGATCCAGGGAAAACCCTACCGTTTCAAGGATCTTTTGGAAACAAACCATAGCGGAAACTATCAATTATCGCTGGGAGAAGTATCGTACGAGATGAGTATAGAGGGAGATGCCGGAAAAAACAAAGCCAAAATAAAATTGAATGACACCACCTCGGTAGATGTGAATGCCACCTGGGAAAAAGATCTTGTCAGGTATTCTTTTAAACCGGGTACTGGCAGCGAGCAGATCCGGCTAAGTGGCTGGAAGACAGAAAATGGATGGCAGGGCACCGGTCAACTGGTAGATGGCACCTGGATAAACTGGTCTGCTCGTAAGACTGGAGAAAATGAAAAAGAATCAGCAAAAAAAGGAGACAAAAAGAAGGATGAAATGGCCGCTCTGGGTTCCGTCATCTATCCTTTCACTGCTTACGGCACGACTGATCTTCCTCAGTCAAAAAAACTGCTTATCAAAAATGCGACAGTTTGGACCAATGAAATGGAAGGCATCCTCAACAATACCGATGTACTAATAGAAAATGGAAAGATCCGGGAGGTAGGTAAAAATCTGAGCACATCCGGTGCGGAAGTCATCGATGGCACGGGAAAACATATTACCTCAGGAATAATCGATGAACATACCCATATTGCGGGTGGAGGCAATGATGGAGCAACTAACTCTTCCATGGTAAGAATCAGTGACCAACTAAATTCGGAAGACATCAACATTTACCGTGCACTTGCCGGCGGAGTGACTGCGGCCCAGGTACTACATGGTTCGGCAAATCCAATCGGAGGACAGTCGGCTATTATAAAGCTACGCTGGGGAGTGGCGCCGCTTGATCTCAAGATTAAAGATGCAGACGAATTCATCAAATTTGCGCTGGGAGAGAATGTAAAAAGATCACGGAGTGATGAATCGATTCGCTATCCTCAGACCCGGATGGGGGTTGAGCAGGTCTATGTTGATGCCTTTACCAATGCCCGCGAATACGAGAAAGAATGGAAGTCATACAATGCATTAAGTGCCGCAGAAAAAGAGAAAGTGGCAAAACCACGGAAGGATCTGGTACAGGAGGCAATGCTTGAAATACTTAATAAAGAGCGGTTTATCACCTGCCACTCCTATGTACAATCTGAAATAAATATGTTAATGAAAGTCGCTGACCAGTTCGGATTTAACATTAACACTTTTACCCATATTCTGGAAGGCTATAAAGTGGCGGATAAGATGCGAGAACATGGGGTCGCCGCCTCGAGTTTTTCTGATTGGTGGAACTATAAATGGGAAGTACGCTATGCCATACCCTACAATGCGGCAATTCTGCACAGGGAAGGGGTAGTGACGGCGATTAACTCCGATGATGCCAATATGGGCCGCCGGTTAAACCAGGAAGCAGCCAAATCGATCAAGTACGGAGGGCTTTCTGAAGAAGAAGCTCTTAAAATGGTGACCTTAAATCCGGCAAAAATGCTTCATCTTGATGATCGTATGGGAAGCATAAAACCGGGTAAAGATGCCGACATCGTCTTATGGACAGACCATCCCCTATCGGTCTATGCCCGGGCGGAAAAGACGATTGTCGACGGTATTGTTTACTTCGACATAAAGGAAGACCAGGAACGCCGCCTGGCTCTGCAAACAGACCGGGCCAGAATTATTCAAAAAATGATTGGTGAGAAGAAAAGTGGAAGGCCAACCCAGAAAGGTGGAAGTAGTCAATCCATGCTCATCCATTGTGAAAGCCTGCTGGGAGTTGAAAGTTTTGAAAAACATTAATTATTAGCGTAGAAGTCAAAAAAAATGAAAAAATATATCTTAATTCAATTGCTTATCGTTGGGATGCTGACGTCTGCCGGTTACTCGCAGGTTCCGGTACCGGTCAAACCTCAGGAAAAGCCCGTCCTTTTAGTGGGCGCTACTGCCCATCTGGGAAACGGGGATATTATAGAAAACAGCGCCATCGGATTTGATGAAGGTAAATTGACGATCATCGGTTCTGCAGCGGAAGCAGGCCGTCCTTCCGGATATGAAGTAATCGACGTCAGTGGGAAAGAAATTTATCCCGGATTTATCTTACCTAATTCGGAGGTTGGTCTTAGTGAGGTAGCCAGTGTACGGGCGATGCGAGATGATAACGAAACCGGGTCAATTAATCCAAACGTACGCTCAGTCATTTCTTACAACACTGATTCGGAAATGATCCCAACCTTTCGTTTTAATGGAATTCTTCTGGCGGAATCGACTCCCCGGGGTGGTCTTATTTCCGGCACTTCCAGTGTCATGGAAATGGAAGGCTGGAACTGGGAGGATGCAGCTCATACTGTTGATGTTGGTATACATATGAATTGGCCAAATAAGACCCGGCGGAGATTTGATTTTAATACTTTCACGGTAAGTACTCAACCCAATCAAAACTATAAGGAGGAAATCAGTGAATTGAAAAAACATTTTCAGGATGCATTAGCCTACGGAAAGATGCCGGCAAAAGAAATGAACCTGAAAATGGAATCGATGCAGGGACTCTTTTCAGGAAATAAAATATTATTTATCCACGCCAACCAGGCAGATGAAATCGTAGAGGCAATTAATTTTGCCAAGGAAAATGGAGTAAATAAAATCACTTTAATTACTGCTGAGGAAGCCCTACATGTCATCGATTTTCTGAAGGAAAATGAAATCCCGGTAATCATTCCTCCCACGCACAGTCTTCCGGCCAGGGCGGATGAGCCCATCGATCGTCCTTACGAACTCCCATACCTGCTGACGCAAGCAGGCATTCCGGTTTCGTTTTTCCATGACGATGATTTAGCCAATGCCCGGAATCTTCCCTTTTATGCAGGAACCGCTGTTGCTTACGGTATGAAAAAAGAGGAAGCCTTGAAGACCATTACTTCCAATGCTGCCAGAGCCCTGGGTATTGAAGACCGGGTTGGCACCCTTGAAGTGGGAAAAGACGCTACCCTTTTTGTTTCGGAAGGCGATGCCCTGGATATCCGCACCAACATTCTTTCTCATGCATTCATCAGTGGAAAGCACATCGTCCTGGACAATAAACAGCAAGCCCTCTATAAGCGATTTAGTGAAAAATACGGACATGAAACCAAATAACGTATTCACTAAATAATGTTGAAAATTGGTAGCCTAATAAATTTAAAAATAATTAAACAATAAAAATGAGACCAGGATTTATTCACACGGTGTACTTTTGGATGAATGACGATATTTCAGAAGGTGATCGTAAGGCTTTTCATCAGGGAGTCGCCGAATTAACCAAATGCAAAACCATACTGGATGCTTTTATTGGTCCACCGGCAGGCACGCCCAGAGATGTGGTAGATAATAGTTATGAATACGCCCTATTGGTATTTTTCAAAAACAAGGAAGATCACGATACGTATCAGAATGATCCGGATCACCATCACTTTATAGATTCTTACAAACATCTGTGGAAGCGGGTGCAGGTATATGACCACGTGCCGGTTTCTTAGAAATAAAAAAGAGCACGCAGTTATTATTGTGTGCTCTTTTTGTAAATCTCAACAAAAAATCATCAGAATCTCCAGGCAAGTCCCAAACCTGCACCAAGATACCTCAGATCAGTCGCAAAAACATTTTCATTAATATTTACTTCCCGGTTCAACTGCTGGTATTTTAAGAAAGGTCGAAGTTGAAATCTCTCAAATAGATCGATTTCTACTCCGGCAGCAGCCTGCCAGCCTAATCCGTGCTCCGAATCGGCAATAAGATCACCCTGGGAATTTTCTATTTCGATATGATTATAAATTCCCCCCAGCCTCACAAAAGGCTGAAGCACAGATTCGCGGATAGGATACATCAACTTCAGCCCGAATAGGTAACCCGTCTCTTCAAAATCAGCCTTGGTACCGGCAAAAGATTCGTCCGAAGCAAAATGGTTCCACGACCATCCTCCATAGACGCCCAATTGATCCAGAAGATGGTAATCTATCAAGGCCTCCAGTCCAAGCCCCACGTTTAATTTGGTATCATTCAATTCCTGGGTTGGAAACGATCCAAGCCCACGAAGTTCGACAGAAAACCGGCGCTGACCAAAAGTGATCAACGGTAAAATGACTAGCCCCACCCATGTAATATATTTACAAATTTTCATGGCACTAAAATTTTTAATTAAAGCGACACTAATTTGAGCAAGACTCGAATCACATGTACTGACAGGGATCAAATCACTGGGTGATTATAGTCAGAACTGCCTTTCTCTTACAATCAGCCTGGAAAAACCGGGCTAAATTGAACTTTCTGATTTCATAGATTCCCTATTCATTCTTCTTACTGCCTTCGTACATTTCAAAGTGCACAAACCGGCACTCTAGCGGTCCATTGAAAAGGGGTATCTTTCTGGATGGTTTTAATCCTACTCGTTTCACCGCCTGAAGATGGGAAGAGATTATCCAGGCTTCCCAACCACCAAAATTCTGTTTGAGATGATCTCCAATGCGGGAATAAAAGCTGACTGCATCTTTCAAAGGTAAACGCGAATCATACGGCGGATTAAATAGTAACATCCCATTTCTGGATTGGGGAACATAGTTGAAAAAGTCACCCTTTTCCCATAAAATGCCTTCGATTCCAGCTTGCTGAGCATTTGATTTAGCGAGATTGATAAAATGCCGGTTAATGTCCCGTCCGATCAATACCGGAAGATCATTTACTGGTTTTGGCCGGGCAGTCTCTTTCACTGCCCGCCAAAGTGCAGGATCGAAATCGATTAAATGCATGAAAGAAAAATCATTGCGCCAATACTGAGCTGGAATATTTCTGGATAGCATCGCTGCTTCCAGCATAATGGTTCCTGCACCACACATCGGGTCTACCAACGGCATTTTTTTATTCCATCCGGAGAGTGCGATTAAACCTGCGGCCAGCACTTCATTGATCGGAGCCGGACCGGTTTCTAAACGGTAACCTCGCTTAAATAGAGGGGCTCCCGAAAGGTCTAATGAGATGATTGCATTATCTCCTTTGATATAGACATTGATTCGGATGTCGGCATCTTTATCTACCGAGGGCCGCCGGGAAAATCGCTGTCGAAATTGATCAACGATGGCATCCTTGCATTTCTGTGCCAGGAAATGACTGTTTCTGAATAAATCGGAGTAACAAACGACATTAATGAGGAAAGTTTTGTCTATATCAAAAATATGGTGCCACGTGATGGTCTGCATTAATTCGTACAACTGATCTTCATTTTGTACGATACCTTCTCTCAATGGGGTTAAAACAGATAAAGCAGTTCGGCATAAATAATTGAGTTCATATCCCAGGCGCTTGTCACCCCTTACCCCTACGGCCCGGTTTTCAATATTTATATCTACCCCACCCAGTTGACGGATCTCTTCCGCCAAAGTATCCTCTAATCCCTGTAGTGTCTTAATTAAGTATTTATGCAAAGGAAATAATTAGTGATTTGTCAATTGAATTTATTGAGAAATTAATTGTGATTTTTTTGTGAAGGTCAATGTTGGAAAATCCGGTTGAAGATCAAAGTAACGGTGCTGTTTTTCCACAAATGAGTTCACAAAAAGACTTTAAAAATAGCAATAAAATTAGCCGAAAACTACTCTGGATGATTCCGTTAAAAAAGGGAAGACACTTCATACCTGAAATACGCCGGTACTGAATTTTTGTACCGGACAATGGTTGGCTGCATCGATCCCCAGGCTTATAATTTTTCGGGTTTCGGCAGGGTCGATAATTGCATCTACCCACAACCGGGCCGCTGCGTAGTAGGGAGAAGTTTGCCTGTCGTATTTATCCTCGATTTCTTTAAGCATCTGCTGTTCCTGTTCCGGGGATAAAGATGTTCCCTTCGCTTTGAGCGCACTCATCTGAATTTGCATCAGCACTTCGGCTGCCTGTGATCCTCCCATGACGGCAATTCTGGCGGTCGGCCAGGCGACGATCAAACGGGGATCATACGCTTTACCACACATGGCATAATTGCCGGCACCATAGGAATTACCAACGATGACGCTAAATTTGGGTACCGTACTATTTGCCACGGCGTTGACCATTTTTGCCCCATCTTTGATAATGCCTCCGTGTTCAGAACGGGTTCCCACCATAAATCCGGTGACATCATGTAAAAACACCAGGGGTATTTTCTTTTGATTGCAAAGCATGACAAACCGGGCGGCTTTGTCGGCCGAATCTGAGTAAATCACGCCACCAAATTGCATCTCACCAGTTCGAGTTCGCACAATCTCCCGGTTATTAGCAACAATTCCAACCGCCCAACCGTCAATATTCGCGTAAGCGCAGATGATCGTCTTTCCGTAACCCTCCTTATAAAAGGTGAGTTTTCCTTCATCGACCAGGCACTTTAATAAATCGACCATATTATATGGCTTTTTACGATCGTCCGGCAGGATTTCGCAGAGTTGCCTGGTATGGCCGGGAGACTTGGGCTCCTGCCGTTCAAAACCGGTGGTTGGCATGGGAGCCATATGCTGTACGAGTTCCCTTATGCGCTTCAGGCAGGACTCATCATCTGGCATCTTATGATCGATGATCCCGGATATTTCACTTTGAGTCGCCGCTCCTCCCAATGTTTCCTGGTCGACTACCTCCCCAATCGCCGCCTTCACCAAATAGGGACCTGCCAAAAAAATAGAGCCGGTTCCTTCCACAATCAATGATTCATCCGACATAATGGGCAAATAAGCACCTCCGGCCACACAACTTCCCATCACTGCGGCAATCTGAGGAATGCCCATTGAAGACAACCTGGCATTATTTCGAAAGATTCTTCCAAAATGCTCCTTGTCCGGAAAAATTTCATCTTGCATTGGCAAGTAGACACCGGCACTATCCACCAGATAAATAATCGGTATCCGGTTTTCCATCGCTATTTCCTGAGCCCGTAAATTCTTCTTGCCGGTGATCGGAAACCAGGCCCCGGCCTTAACTGTTGCATCATTTGCGACCACTACACAGAGGCGATCGTTAATGTAACCCAGCACCACAACAACCCCGGCGGCAGGGGCTCCTCCCTCCTCTTCGTACATCCCATACGCCGCCAATGCTCCTATCTCAAAAAAGGGTTTGTCTTCATCCAACAGGTATTCAATGCGCTCCCGGGCTGTCCATTTACCTTTCGCCTTATGTTTTTCTGTTTTATCTTTTCCACCCCCTTCTGAAATTTCATCGAGCCGGTGATTCAACTTAGCTACCGCCAGCTTGAGTGCATCTTCATTTTTACTTGCTTCAAGATCTATCTTTTCTTTTGCCATATCGTGTTTGTGCTTAGCTGGATTACCTCATTCCTCCCACAGAGTCTGAAAATTTCAGTCCTCCTTCACCACAATCTTGCTGCGGTGGATTTCCACCTTACCCTGTTGTTCTAACTTCTTCAGGAGTCTGGAGACTGCCTCGCGCGAAACATTGAGGTCATTGGCAATCTCCTGGTGAGATAAGTTGCTTAAAACATTGCCGGTAATAAACACCCGCTCTTCGAGATAATCCCACAACTTTTCATCCAATTTAGCGAAGGCCAGTTTATCAATCGTATCGATCATTGCGAAGATGCGCTGATCATAAACATTCATTACGAAATTCCGCCAGGTAGTAAATTTGCCCATCCACTCTTCAGCAGATAGGAGGGGTATGGCAATAATAATGCTATCTTCTTCTGCTATTGCCTTGATTTCACTCCTTTTCCGGATCATACAGCAGCTAAACGATGCTGCACAGGTATTGCCTTCTGATAAGAAATAGAGAAGTAGTTCTTTTCCTTCTTCATTTTCCCGGATAATCTTGATCAGGCCCTTGACAACAAGGGGTACAAACTGAATAAAGGATCCATAGTCGATCAGAATTTCACCCTTTGAAACCTTCTTCAAAGTGGCAGTGCGAACAATGCTCTCTAACAATTCATTTTCAACGGCCAGCTCTGGAAATAAGTTTAAGATATATTCCTTCATATCATAAAAATAAAAAGACTACCAAGTTTTACTGCATAAAGGTAAAGAGGCTACCTGTATTACCTATGCTATAAGTTCAAAATGCTGATCATTGTTTAAGAAAGATCACCCAAATTTTTGCCGCGAATGGGATCCCTGATCCAGGATATACCTGATGAACGAATATAGGGAATTAACTGTGACCTCTGTCACAGATCAAATACGATTTATCACTTTAATTTGTTAGTGAACAAAGTCCAGAAAAATATGAAATATGAAATCGAGCCTTCGATCTTTGAGGAA
>JAGQWZ010000456.1 GCA_020436835.1 Saprospiraceae bacterium
AAGCGATACGGAGGAAGGACGATCCCGGGCTAACTGGAGACGTAAAACCTTCCAGCAAAAATCTTCCATGGATAGGTCAGGTTGCTCTTCTGCGTATTCTGCCCAAAGATTGACCAACCTGACTAACTGGTTATTCGATTTCGACATTTTACTTCAATCTAGATATAATTGAACGGACAATATTAAATATTAATGCTTTCGTCGAACATTTTACCATATTATTAGTTCAAACTTGAATAAATATGGAGCTAAGATGTTGGCCAAATTGGAGGGTGCAGGTAAGAAGTATAAATCGGGCGATCAGACCATTGTCGCCCTTCAAGCCACCGACCTTGAGCTCAATGAAGGTGAGCTTCTCCTAATCATCGGTCCTTCTGGATCTGGCAAAACGACGCTCTTGTCTCTCATTGGTTGCGTTATCTATCCAAGTTTTGGTACGGTAAAGGTCAATGATCGCGAAATCAATGGTTTGAGTCAAAAAGTCTTAGCCGAACTACGGCTGAATACAGTGGGCTTTGTTTTTCAACAATTTAATCTGCTGGCACCGTTGACTGCGGAGGAAAACATTGCCGTGCCTTTGAAACTACAGGGAAAAAGCAGACAGGAGATCCGGGAGAAGGTGGAGAATGCCCTGGAATTGGTCGGGATGACGGACCGGCGAAAAAATCTTCCCAAACAATTATCCGGTGGTCAACAACAGCGAGTGGCCATAGCCAGAGCTCTAGTGACCGATCCAAAGATCATCCTATGTGACGAACCTACCGGATCTCTGGATAAGGAGTCATTCAGTGTAGTGATGGAAGAATTAAAGATGTTGTCTCAACAGGGAAAATCGGTGGCAGTGGTCACGCATGATCCGCGCCTGGCTTCCTATGCAACGAGAGCGGTCGAAGTCAAAAATGGTGCGGTTTCTCCCCGGGATCTATCCTCATTTTAAACGTAATCAAGATGACACATATATATCTCAAGTTGAATCTCTTCTTTCTGATCAGTTTGCTGTTAAACGTAGCCTGCAACGATGCCGCACCGGCTTCTGATACGGTAAAAACAGCGGAGGTTTCGAATGAACTTCCCGTAAAAGATGAGGTCTACGGGATAGCTCGGATTGAACCTGAGAACGATATAGTTACCCTTAACGCGGGAACAACTGGTGAAATACTGGAAGTATACATAAAAGACAATGATGAGGTTTCCGCCGGACAAAAATTGGTACGATTGGACCGCTCTTTGGAAGAGGCTCAACTGCAAAGAGCCAAGAGCAAACTTCCCGCTCAGGAAGCGGCAGAAGGTGTAGCCAAAGAGAATCGACAGGAAGTCACGCTTGAACTTGAAAAAGCCCAGAAGGATCTGACACTCGCCCGGGAGCTACTGGAAGGGCAAGCCGGGACCCGACAGCAGGTAGATGATCTCGAGGCAAAGGTGGATCAATTAACACAGCAGCGAGCTAGCCGGCAGGCATCCCTGGAAGAGGTCCTGGCTCAACGGGAAGCGATCGAGGCGGAGATCGAATACTATCGTACTGTGCTGGCAGATAAAAGTGTCGTTGCGCCGCTTTCCGGCAAAGTGCTACAGGTTTTGGTCCATCCTGGGGAATACCTGAATAATTCTACAGGTGTGGTAGAATACGCGCCTGAGGGTGCCGTCATTGCCAATGCAGAAATTGATGAACTCTTCGCCGATAAGGTTAAACCGGGTCAGAAAGCTGTCATCTACTCGCAAATGACCGGTGAAGAAATTGCCCGGGGTACGGTAATCTACGCCGCTGATTATCTCAAACAGAAATCCCTATTCAAAAACCAATCTACCGAGTTGGAAGATCGCCGGATTAGAGAAGTGAAGGTGAAGTTGGAAGAAGGCGATTTCCCCTTGTATGGCAGCCGGGTGGACTGCCGAATTTTTATAAAATAGAAAATCCATGTTACGCGATGCTTTCAAGTTTATGTGGTTTGATAAGGCCAAGATGTTCGGCATCCTCTTCGGCATGGTCCTTTCCGTATTCCTGGTGGGTCAGCAGGTGATGATTTGTTTTTCGCTACTGGGAAGCACCGTATCCCTTGCAACCTATAATGAGAATTATATCTGGGTAGTAAGTCCGAAGAGTAAACAGGTCACCGATTTGCCGGCGCTGGATATGCGGATCGGCCGCAGCTTGATGAGTGTTAAAGGGGTGGCAGAAGTACACCCTATTATTTTTTCGGGGGCCAGTATGAAACTGCCGGACGGTAAGCAATTTCCGGTCACTTTGATAGGCACCCGGGCACCAACTTTTGCCGGTGGACCATGGAACGTACAAAGTGGGAATCCTTTTGACATGTTGCAGTCTGGCGGTATTTTTATCGACCAGTCCAATACCGAATTCGGTGACTTGATCAGGATGGGGGATCAAATAGAACTAAATGGAATCCGGACCCCGGTGGTTGGGCTGACTGATCGCACCGAAGGTCTGGGAGCTTCCTATGCTTTTGCTTCGATAGAGAAAGCGAGGGCCATAACCAAATTTCCGGTCACCGAGGCTTCTGCATTTCTGGTGGAGCGTGACACTGCTTACACTCCTGCTGAGGTAGTATCTGCCGTCAACCGTGTGATTCCTGATATCAAGGCGTTAACCGGTAGCCAATTCCGCAAAAATTCTTTGACCTATTTTGCCACCAGTAGTGGAATTGTGGCTTCCTTTGGTTTGCTGGTAGTATTTGCTGTAATTACCGGTTTCTCCATTGTCGGGCTTACCCTATATTCTGCAGTAAGTGATCGCATTAAAGACTACGGAACGCTGAAAGCCATAGGGGCAAATAATGGTAAAATCAGAAAGCTCATTTTGTACCAGGCTGCCATCTATGCCCTGGTTGGCTTCATTCTGGCTTATCTGCTCCTGTTATTTTTTATCCATGCCACTGAAGGTTCGCTGGAATTAAACCTCACTCCAGGCCTGACATATGCATTGATTGGAGTGACCTTACTGATCGCAATCCTGGGTAGTTTGTTTGGAATGCGAAAAATAATCAAGCTTGAACCGGCAGCTGTCTTTCGGTAGAATCCTAGAAAGTATATCATGATGAAAACTATAATCTTTGTTTCAATTATTTCTTGCACTTTGGCAGGGCGCCTGGGTTGGAGTCAGGAAGTGCTTGACCTTTCGTTAGAGGAGGCACTAACGATGGCGATTAAAAATAGTCCCGAAATACAGGTCCAAAATATTAATCAACAGATTAGCCAAAAGGCTGATGAAAAAGTAGATGCCCGGCGTCTGCCTAAGATTTCCGCAGCGGGAGATTTCAGATTGAACACCCAATTGCAATCTACTGTTTTGCCTTTCGACATCACCGGACAAAATCCGGAAGGCACTTCGACCGTCCGCTTTGGCACCCGGTTCCAAAACACCCTCAATCTGCAACTGGAGCAACCAATTTATCACCCGGAAAATAAAATCCAGCGTGCCATAAATGCTAATCGAATGGCCGATGAAAATGAGCACTTAAAAGAAATTGAGCAGTCGGTAAAAAAGAAAATCACCGAATCATATTATTCCACAATTTATTCACGCGAAAAAATTGATATCGCGGAAAAAGAATTAAAAGCAGCAGAATTTATTCTATCGACTGGAAATACACAGTACCAGAAAGGCACCATCAGAGAAAACGAATTGCTAAAACTAAAAGTAACGGTAGCAAATGCCCAATTGACCCTTGAAAGAGCACAAAATGATTACTCCACTAATCTGACCGAACTAAAAAAACAACTATACCTCGATCGTCAAATGGTGATTAATCCTTCAGATTCAATTAGCGAATTGGAAAACCGCATACAAGACAGGGCCTTGCAGACTTCTTCTGTCCAGGCAAGTCTTCGAAGGATGGAATTGGATGAATCATACGCGGAGCTACGAAGTGAGCTGATCATGGCAGAACGAAGAGTTTCTCTTGATGCCTATGCCCAATATGGCCTGCTTCAACTCAATGACCAGTTTAATCCCGTAGATTTTAATTCGTGGTATCCGTATAACTATCTTGGCATTCAGATCGGGGTGCCGATTTTCGATGGTAAGCTGTCCAAACTAAAAGCCCAGGATGAGCTGCTTGAAAGGAAAAAAAGCCAGTTGCAGTTGGTCCAGTTGAAACGTGACCTGAAAGAGGAGGAAATTCAAGCCAGAAAAGAACTGGCCTTTAGCCAGCGGGCCCTGGAGCTGGCCCGGGAAAATCTGGAACTGGCTGAAACCATCTATTCCAATGATCAGTTACGTTTCGAAAAAGGAACTCTGCTTCCGGCTGATCTGCGGCAAAGCGAATTAGAGATCACCCGGTCCAGAGATAGTTATCTGGATGCGATTTATGCATTTCTGGTGGCAGACCTGGAACTAAGGGATGTATTGGGTGATTTTTAATACAGTTACAAATAAATATTTGCCAGAAAAGTGAGCCATTTTTTTGATCATTTTAATTCTCCTGGCTTCTCAATTTGATTTATCTTCCCCCCTTGCGAGGGGTTGATCTTTGATTACTACCCAATAATCTATTTTTAATAAAGATGCGTCTAATATTCACTTTTGTTTATCTTGTATCGGCCTCTCAATTATGGGCTCAGGAAAGATTCTGGCGAGGTCCTTCCATCGATTTTGGTCATGGTAAATTAGAGGTTTCCGAAAATAAAAGATTCCTTCAATTCGAAGATGGAACTCCCTTTTTCTGGATGGGTGATACCGCTTGGGAATTATTTCATCGTCTTTCCAAAAAAGAGGCCGAGCATTATCTGGAAAACAGGCGTAAAAAAGGATTTAATGTCGTACAGGCAGTCCTTCTTGCCGAGTTGGATGGTCTCACCACGGCAAATGCGGAACGAGCATTGCCCCTGATCGATCAGGATCCAACAAAAATTAATGAAAAATACTTTGAACACGTAGATTGGATCATTCGTAAAGCGGAGGAAAAAGGAATTTTCATTGGCCTGGTCACTAACTGGGGAGACAAAGTAGACAAAAGGCATGGAGTCGGTCCGGAGATATTTGATGTGGAAAATGCCAAAACATATGGCGAAATTCTAGCCAAACGTTATAGGGACTTTCAAAATATAATCTGGATTATCGGCGCTGACCGGCCAGGAAGTGAAGAAAAAAATCCCATTTGGATCGCAATGGCCAAAGCGATCAAAGCAAATGACCCCAACCATCTGCTCACCTTCCATCCGAATGGCGCTCATAGCTCATCGCAGTGGTTTCACGACGAAGAGTGGCTTGACTTCAACATGGTGCAGACCAGTCACCACGAACGTTCCTATTCAGCCTACATTTTACGCATCCAGCCGGATTATCAAAGAAGACCGGTCAAACCGGTACTCGATGGAGAACCCAGATATGAACACTTTCCGGTTAATTGGAATCCCGAGACTTTCGGATACTTTGATGATGCGGATGTCCGGCAGGCAGCTTACTGGTCGGTCTTTAGTGGTTCTTTTGGCCACACCTACGGTTGCCATAGTGTCTGGCAGATGTATGCTCCGGGAAAAGAACCCGTTCGCTGGGCCAGGCACTATTGGTACGACGACATTGATCTTCCCGGTGCCTGGGATATGATACACCTGAGACGACTGATGGAAAGCCGGCCTTTCTTCGACCGGATCCCTTTTAATGAAATAGTACTCAATGGATATATGCCGGAAACCGAGTATATTACCGCCACCAGAGGAAAAGATTATGTTCTGGTTTATTTTCCCACCGGAAAGAGTGCAATGCTGGATCTCAATCTTTGCGGTTGGCCGGAAGCACAATTATCCTGGTTAAATTGTCAGACCGGTGAAGTCACAAAGGCAGGAATCCAAACGACAAACCAAATTCTGGATATCAGTCCGGAAACCAGATTCAGATGTAATGACTGGGTACTCGTGATTGACAATGCAGCCCAACAATTTGATCTTCCCGGAACTATAAAAAACTGATCGGAAGTTTTTAATGTGACCTGCACATGTTTCCGTATATTAAATTCAGTTTGGAAACACTATTACTAATGTGCAGAAATGTCCGGGGATTAATTTGGTTGGCGTTTTTTCTGGCAATTTTTGGCTGTGATAATTCAAATTCCGGTGAAAAGCAGCCAAATATCATTCTCATCATATCCGACGATCAGGGTTGGGGGGACTATGGATTTATGGATCACAGTGCTATCGAAACTCCCTTTCTTGATTCATTGGCCCGTAATTCTTTGTGCTTTACCCACGGATATTGTACCGCTCCTTTGTGCAGTCCGTCCCTGGCCTCAATGATAACCGGACTCTATGCGCACCAACATGGAATAACCGGTAATGACCCCGCCTTTGAATTTGACGGTCAACGCTATGGCAAAGAATGGTTAAATGCCAGACAGGACCTGTTTGATACGCTAAAAAGTAATTTCTATAAAAATAAATTATTGACACAGTATCTGGCTGAAGCCGGATACCGTACGCTGCAAACCGGTAAGTGGTGGCTAGGCTCCTGGCAGGAAGGGCATTTCGATGCCGGAATGACCCATGGTAATCCGGAAGAAGGGGGCCGACATGGCGACGAAGGATTAAAAATTGGCCGGGAAGGATTGAATAAGATCTTTGATTTCATCGATGCATCCGATGAGCCCTTTTTTATCTGGTATGCTCCTTTCCTTCCCCATACACCCCATACCCCACCCGATAGCCTCCTGCAAAAATATCTGAATAAAACCAGTTCTGAATTTGTGGCCAGGTACTGGGCTATGTGCGAATGGTTTGATCAGACTTGTAGTGAGCTTGTAAGCTTTATGGATCAGCGAAGTCTGTCCGGCGAAACGCTGATCATATATACAGCCGACAACGGCTGGATTCAAAAAAGGGATGAAAACGGTTTTGCCGAACGCTCAAAACGTTCACCCTACGAATATGGCATCCGGACTCCCATTATGCTGCACTGGCCTGGTAAAATTGAACCTCGTCTCATTGATAGTATTCCCGCCAGCAATATCGATCTGGTACCGACCATATTGGCCGCAGCTGGTCTTTCTCATGATACCCTGCCGGGTAAAAATCTTCTGCAATTAGATAGTGAACGCAGGATTATCTACTCGGAGGCTTTTGAACACGATATTCGGGATATCAATGATCCGGCCAAAAGCCTGCAATATCAGGTCGCGATCGAATATCCCTGGAAGTTGATATTACCGAATGTTTCGGTGATGCCGGAAGAGGTAGAGCCTGAACTCTATAATCTCGCGGAAGATCCGGATGAAAAAATTAACCTGGCTGATAAAAATTCCGGAAAGACAAATCGA
>JAGQWZ010000457.1 GCA_020436835.1 Saprospiraceae bacterium
GCCAGGGAATAGATATTATTTAAACTATTAAAAAGAAAATGAGGATTTATCTGTTCTTTTAAATTCTTCAACTGGACCAGGTGGTTTTCTTTTTGCAATTGAAATTCTTTTTCCCGCAGTAAAAACCATCCCACAGACAGATGAAAGAGTAATGACAAAAGAATATAAGCAGAAATAAACTGCACAATCTGCCAGGGAGTATAATAAGCAATGAAGTAATAATTCTTAAGGATCAAAGGCACCAGCGTGCGAAAGAGGAAAAAATAAAAGCTGACACAAAAGAATAATAAGAAAAAAATACTGGCCAGGTAGAGTAGATACCGACCCTTTATAAAAAGAACACGCACTAATTGCAGGTTAACATACACGGCAATCATGATTGGCAGATGAAACAAAAGTGTGTAGATGACATCTGCAATACCTGATGCGTAGTCTACCGTAAATAATTTATAAAGCAAGAAAAAGGAGATGCTCCATAACAGGAAGTGGATCCCTATTCTCACATACTTGTTATTCATCATAAATCCCAATTTCTTATTGCACCGGATGAAGTCTGTCGCTCGACTCAAAAAGGCCTGGATCATCACTATAGTTGTCTAAAAATTCACGTAGTTCCGTGGTACTGGCGGTGAGAATGATTTCTTCGTCATTTCTTCGTTCATGTTTCAACCGGATCCGTTTTTGTGAAAGGAGCTTTTCAATGTGTTCTGCATCTACCGGTTGAATTAATAAATCTCCGTCTTCAAACTGTATTTTCGCAAAGGTGTGGGCCAAAACATAACTGGTGGCAAAACGTCCGTCAAAAATTCCCTGAGAGGGCATCGGTAAAAAGTCCAACAACACATGTTGGTTAATCTTGGTCATCTCTACCTTGTGTTGAGAGACTACCAGCTTTCCTTCGATGATCTCCCGGTGCGTGAGTATATAGTAAGGCAATTCCTCGATGGTAATCACTTCTCCGCTGTCTTCAGGAATCGACGACCGGGTCACCCCTTCCCAGGAGGTCTTTGACTTTGCATCCTGCTTACCGGTGATGATATTCAATGCTCTTTCGAAGGTGTACGCCAGTTCCTGCCGGCTATTCCCGGGCAGGGTCTGTTCAAAGAAAACAGGGAGGGCTGCCTGGGTTATTCCATCTTCATAAGTCCAGGTACCCAGTATCCGATCATCAGTCATTCGGTTTTCATCGTTGACAATTCCGTGTATAGAAGGGATACAACTAGAGATGCTTAGAATGAGGATACCAATGGTTATTAATCTGGTGATATTCATTTGCTATTATTTTAGTAATGCAAACATGTCTTATCCGGGTAGTATCAGCAAATCTTGTCGTTGAACCCTCCATTCTGGTCGTTGAAATACCATTAAACGAATTTTTATCGAACAAATAGGACTCTGGATAAATCTTAAAACTGGAATTACATAATTAACCTTAAAACAACAAAAATTATGAGAGTCAACACATTGTCGGCATCAACCTTGGATGGAAACGATGTCAAGAATCCCCAGGGAGAGCATCTTGGACACATCAAAGACATTATGATTAACCTGCACGATGGTTCTGTAGCCTACGCAGTCCTTTCCTTCGGAGGATTTCTGGGTTTGGGTGACAAACTCTTTGCCATTCCATGGAGCAGTATCCGGGTAGATCAGCAGAACAAATGCTGTGTACTGGATATCTCGAAAGAACGGTTGGAAAACGCACCCGGATTTGATAAAGACCGTTGGCCAAAGGCGGGTGACACCACCTATTTGACCCGGGTCTATGAATATTACAAAGCAAAACCGTTCTGGGCCGAACCGGAAACGGTATAAAGAAATACAAGAGGAATCATATCTCAGTGAGTAGATATTTGGTTTTCGTTTAAAGTTCGTTACGTAAAGATTGCCCTATCAAGGGCAATCTTTATTTTTTGTCCGTCAGGGAAATTCGTGTCCACGATCCGCCTGATGTTCCTCTCTCAATGGATTCCAGGTTCTGCTGCGGGTGTTCCCTACCTCTGGCATCCATTCCTTCTCCAATTTAGAACCAAGCGGGCAATATAATTTGTCTTATCAATATCTACGAAAAGGGTAAGAAGTTGTATATTTGCCGACCCTTTTTAGGGCTCTGCCGGAAGCAGGCAGGGACTCGTCTTAGCCAAAAGCTATGGCGATCGGAGGTCGCTTCCCGACACTAAAGGGTCGGGATAAGCAGCTTCATCGGTAAGTTCTCTAAAGAGGACTTTTTAACATAAATACACCGCCTTCGCTAAAGCTATGGCGGTCGGAGGGCGTGGTAGCTTCCCGACACTAAACGGTCGGGACAAGCAGCTTCGCCACCACTTATTTCATGGCGTGGTAGCTCAGCTGGTCAGAGCGCAGGATTCATAATCCTGAGGTCGGGAGTTCAAGCCTCCCCCACGCTACCCTGATAATCAACAAGTTAAGCCGATCCAGACGGGGTCGGCTTTTTTAGTTTGGTCATTAAGGGCACCAGTGCATTTTCCTTGTCCGGTACCTGATAATCATACCAAGGAATTCCAACTTAATGTATTCTGGCCTCAACCATGATATTTACTTAGCGAGAAGTTTATAACTTAATCTGCAGCAAGTATCACTTAACCAGAATATAATTTGAAACTATGAACATTAAATCTGTTTTCCTGGCAGAAATCACGAACCGCGAGCTGGAGCTTTTTCTGGAACAGCATCATACTATTTACATTCCCGTAGGTGCTACTGAGCAACACGGGCCTCATTCTCCGGTGAGTACGGATGTGCTTATTCCCCAGGAGATTGCCCGGAGAGTGGCCGAAAAGTTAAAGAATGCCCTGGTCGCCCCTGCACTACCTTACACTTTATCCTACCCTCACCGGGGTTTCGCTTGCGAATTCAGCCTAAGTATGGAAACTTTTATGGCCACCATCAAGGATCTTGCCCTGTCTTTTGCCCGAGCGGGATTCAAGAGGATTGTTTTTCTGAATGGGCATTACGATAATACCTATGCCATTGCTTACGCCTGTGCGCAGGCAGCCGAACAACTACCGGAGGGGGCAAAGGCTTTTCCTTTTAATTATTGGGATGGATTTGCCCCCGAAGAATGGGCCCGGATGACAGAGGACGGTAAAGGTTTACATGCCGGTGAAGGTGAGGCTTCCATGATCCTGGCTATTCGGCCTGAGCTCATCGATAAGGACTTGCTCAATACTGAATTTCCACCTTTTCCGAAAACAAAAACAAATTCACCCGCGATACACACTGCTTTCTTTTTTTCTTCACCAGGTAGTGTTTTTAAAATTACCAGGAGTGGTACCTGGGGCGATGCCACCAAAGCTTCTGCCGATCTGGGAGAGAAAATCCTGCAATGGGGTGTAGCCTCGGTCATCAATCTCATGGACGATATGGAAAAAACATTCGATGAATTAAACGTTAGATGAGATACATGTATCGATTATTTTGATGATCGCCAACAACTCGTCGGACTACGCGTTTGAAAAATACTTCACCTGCGACATCGATTCATATCCGTTCCTATTGCCTGTCAGTTCCTGTGCACACCGATTCCTTTTTCGGTCACAGAGACGGGCCCCTGATCCATGTGGTAAAAAAATACTTATCCCTCATCTCCTGATCTCTCATCAGGTCGTTCGAAGGGTTTCGATGGCCCTCACCAGCTTCATTCTGTGCTCTAAGAAACCATAGTATAACGATTTGGAACTTATGCAATGGTCCTGACTGCGGCACCACCCTAACTTTACCATTAGCAGAAAACACGATCTATGAAATCAATTCTTCAATTCATCTTCGTCCTTTCAACGATACAGGGGTTATCCCAAACGATAGCAGTTCAACTAGACCGGGCGCTCCAAATCGGTAATCCCAGGGAATTTACCTCTCAGGGTGGCGTTATGCGCTGGAACGGCTCCAGTTTTCAGGGTACGGATGGTGAATTTTGGTATGAATTGACCAGCAACCGATTTGGATCGGTGACCGACGTTGATGGAAATGTATACCTGACTGCTTTTATAGGCGATCAGGAATGGATGCTGGAAAACCTCCGGACTACCCGGTTTAAAGATGGTACTCCCATTCAACTCTCCAGTTCAAATCCTGACTGGGGCCTGAACATCAGCTCCTACTGCTGGCTCAATAATGACCCTGGTACCGACATCCCCTATGGTAAAATATACAATGGATTTGCCGCGACGGACAACCATGGTCTATGCCCCGCCGGTTGGAGGATGCCTTCTTACGGAGATTGGTATTCTCTCGCCATTGAGCTGGGAGGACAGGACATCTGCGGTGGAAAACTAAAAGCGATGGGAAACACTTATTGGCTAAGTAATAATGCCCAGGCAACTAATGAATCCGGATTCACCGCTTTGGGGGTAGGTCTCCGCAGCGGGAACGGTGACTTTGCCAATTTTAAATTGATCGCTTATTGGTGGGCCTCCAACGGGGCCGCAGAGAATGTATACTACAGCAACATCTATCATTACA
>JAGQWZ010000458.1 GCA_020436835.1 Saprospiraceae bacterium
TTCCCGCACAGATTGGCATGGGAATGACCGTATTCACTTCAAGCGATGATGTCACGCGCATCGAACTGGTTATGGTTCAGAATCTATTAAATACCACAGGAAAAGCAATCTATGTGGAAAAGGAGTCCTTACTGGATTCCGCCACTGCCATATCCGGAAGCGGACCGGCGTATGTATTTTACTGTATGCAAGCATTCATCGAAGCGGCCGAGCGTATGGGCTTCAGCGCTCCGGAAGCAGAATTACTCACACTACAGACGTTCAAGGGCGCCGTAGACCTTTTTCACAAGAATGACTTTACCTGCAATGAATGGATCCAAAGGGTCGCATCCAGAGGGGGGACCACAGAAGCCGCGCTTAAATATTTTCACGAAAACCGGGTAGCAGAACACCTGGAAGGAGGCGCTCAGGCAGCTTTAAAAAGGGCGGAAGAATTATCGAAAGCTTGACCGGCAGAAATAAAAAATAAATTGCAAATAAGGCTACTCCACAGTCAACAAAACCCTGATCCCATTTTGCCTTAAAATGTTGTGTCTTGAATTCCCACGAAGAGAACCCTTTTCAACATTCATCTTTTCCCCACCTGATTCAATTTGGCGGTATATTCTTTAATCAGGGTTAGAGTACTTGCATCACAATCATAAACGCCGTACCAACCTTGTTTTTCATGGGGCGGGTCACCGGTAAAATCATTTCCCTCATGCTAGAATGATCCTGGTTTTTCCGGCCTGCCTTCTCCCGACCACGCCCAGAAATTGAGACCGGAAAATGGACTGGAATGCTCCATTTCCGATAAATAGCGATTTAAAATGTGTTTAAAAAAATCATCCCGGCTAGTCACCTCGCTAGAGTGATCGAAAGCACCTTCATTCCGTGCCAATCCAAATTCCTCCAACACCAATGGTTTGCCAATGACTAATGCCCCCTGAATGTGGCTATTTAAGTAGTTGTCCAATTGCTCCATGGTCTTTTGAAGTGAAGAAATGTCACGGGGATCATACCACCCCCAATTTTCCGCCCAAAAATGAATGGTACAGTAGTCAATCTCCTCGATAGCATGATCGATCGTGAAATTGTTTCCTGACCATCTACTGGAAGTATTGCCCTCACTGCCGATTGTCACTAAATGATTCGGATCCAATTTCTTGATCAGCCGTGCACTCTCTTTGATCCACGACCGGTATTTTTTTGGTCTTAAGACGGCCCGGGGTTCATTGGCTATTTCCCAGGCCATAATGACCGGGTCTTCCGTGTAGAGGACTCCCGTACAACTATTTCGGCGGGTTACCATTTGCCGAATATGGGATCTATACGCTTCCATCGCTTCCGGATTGCTGTAAAATCTGGAAGTATAAAGTTGATAGCGTAGCCAGCTGCCCCCGTTTTCCGGAGGGGGGTATGGGATATCACTGGAGGTAGCCCAGGAAACATACTGAGCCATACCGCCGGTCCAGGGCCAAAAATTTGTCAAACAAATAACAGCTTTCATATCTCTTCGTCCCATTTCATAAAGGAGAAAATCCAGGCCCTGACATAAATCCTCATTATAGTAGTCCCTATCATAGAGCACCGGTATGACCCGCCAGGGTTCATCAACCGGTCCCTCACTACACGCCATCACCCGCAGATTACTCACCCCAAGAGACATTAGTCGGTCTAATTCTCTCACTAACCGCTCCTGATCTCCCGATTCTGGTGCTCCGAGATGCATACCATACCACAAGTTGGTGCCAATAAATCGATAGGGTTGGCCTTCCAGCATGAAGTGAGTGTCTTCTACCGTTACAAAAGGATTTGAAACCAGGTCTGCGGCACGGAATAATAAAGTCAAAATGATCAGAATTATCCGGCTCATTGGAAAAAAAGGGATTCAATCCGATCTCTCACCTCTGATTTCACAACGTAATTGTTTTTAGCCCGATGGTATCCTTCTTTCCAGAGAATAGTCATAAAACCTGTCAGCGGTAAAATCCAAATCGCCACAAGTGCCATCCATCCAAAAAGGTAGAAGAAAAGAATTAAGCCCAGTAAAAGCCAGAGCAAATAAAATATGAGATTTAAACCCATCCTGACCGGTGTATAAAATTCCACTTGCCTTACTTTCCCGTCCGCAATTCTTTTAGATAAATAAAAAGGAATCGCATTCAGGAGAAATCCGATTATTGCGACAGGTATTCCCAGAATTAAAATTAAATACAATTTCCAGGGTAGCTGTGAACCACGTATATATGCAGCGGATATCAATTGGAGTAAATCACTTTTTTGAGTATCAGATAAATGATTAATCTGATTTGCAATATTTTTTTCCCGGTTAAATCTTTTCTGCGAACGGTCGATCACCGGCCAGGCAGGTTCGTCCGAGTAATTTCCAGATATCTCAAACAGCCGGTTGGCCAATGGCTCATCGGCAGCTTCATCCAGGTGAATGACCAGAGGCCGCATGGCTGCATACAGATCATCGGTTATACTCTTTCCTGCTTCCACCGGGTCCTGATCGTACAACTCCAGATAACTTTCGAGTGGAATCGGATCTCCGATTTTTATCTGAACATCCGATCGAAAGCTTTTACCATCAGAATAATTAACTCCTACAGGTACTATCTGAATATTTTTAACACTTCTCTCCGAATAAGCACCAAAAGCAAGCCGTGAGAGCCCCTTTTGCAGGGGAAACAACTTTTTCTGTAAGCGGGTATTGCCCTCGGAAAAGATCAGGATTGCCTTGTTATCGGCCAGTGCTTCATAAGCCCGCACAAAGGACTCTTTATTTCGACGCATATTGGAAAATCCATCCCGGAACCGATAAATAGGAATTTGGTTGGTCGCCTGTAAAAACCAATCCCAACCCTTTGCAAATACATCTCCTCTAACCAGAAAATAAAGCGGCCGGTCGAGGAAACACGCCAGGAGACAAGCCTCGGAAAAAGCCATAGGATGATTACAGGATAAGACAACAGGTCCATTTAAAGGTAACTTGTCGGCATCAATCAGATAGATCTTACGGAAATAGATTTTAAATAGACTGGCAGTGATCTGTCTGAGAATTTTATATAACAAGGGTATCTTTGTTTTTTGCTCTTCGGACTGGAAAAATAGCAATTTAGCGTGAAGAAACCGGTTAAATACCTGATTGTAATCGCAGGGCCAACGGCTGTTGGTAAATCAACGCTCGCAGTGGAGATTGCAGATTGGTTGTCAACGGAAATACTTTCGGCAGATAGTCGTCAAATCTACCGGGAGATGAATATTGGCACGGCTAAACCACCTCCCGGGGATCTCTTGAACATCCGACATCACTTTATTAATGAACGCTCTGTGAGTGAAAGATTTTCAGCGGCTGACTTTGAGCAGCAAGGCCTGGAACGCCTCGCTGAAATACATAAAAAAAAGGATGTTGCTGTTTTGTGTGGAGGCACTGGTCTTTACATCAATGCCCTCACTACCGGTCTGGATAAGATACCCGATGTGGATGTAGAGGTACGTAGGTACTTTGATTTAAGATTCGAAAAGGAAGGCATTGAAGTCCTTCAAAGACAATTACTTGAGCAGGACCCTGACTACGCCGGGATGGTTGACCTGGCCAATCATCGCCGTTTGATCCGGGCATTGAGTGTAATTGAAACTACCGGTAAACCTTTCAGCAGCTTCCTAAAGACCGAACCCGGGGAAAGACCTTTCAAAATGATCCCAATCTTACTCGTTGATGATCGGCAGCTTTTGTATGCCCGGATTGATCAAAGAGTCGATCAAATGGTGAATTCGGGTCTCGAAGAGGAAGTGAGAGCGCTAAGACCTTTCCGGGAAACGCAGGCACTTCAGACTGTTGGATATCAGGAATGGTTCCCCTATTTCGACGGAGAAATAGATTTGCCGGAAGTTTTAAGACTGATCAAAAGAAATAGTCGGAGATACGCCAAAAGGCAAATGACCTGGTTTCGAAAATATGGAACTTGGGTAAGCTTTCTGCCTGGTGACCGGATGTCGATAAAGGCATTCATTGAAAACAGACTTGGAAATCATTGATCCCTGGTGTATAGGGGCAATGCTACACTGTCTCATCCATCTTTCAGTCTTCTATGTTGCGTGCTTACAATAAAACGTGCACACTTTCGGGTGGCCTTCCGATGATGGCTTTCTTCCCGTTGATCACTACCGGCCGTTGAATAAGTTTCGGATTCTCAGCTAATACTTCAATCCATTCATCTTCTGATAGCTCCCGGTTTCGATACTCATCCTTATATAGCTTCTCTTCCTTACGCACCAGTTCTTCTGCTTTGATATGCAGCTTGGACAATACTTCCCGTATTTCCTTGCGCGTAGGAGGAGTTTCCAGATATAGTACAACCTCGGGTTCAATTCCATGATTCTGAATAATGTTCAGCGTCTCCCTGCTTTTGCGGCATCTTGGATTGTGATAGATTTTCATACCTTCCGTCGACATTTATTCTTTCACCGGTAAAGTTACGGCTTATTATGATTTGGAAGCAAGTTCATACCGTGGAAATCCTTAATCAAAAAGCTAAAAATACCCTGATTGAGCAGCTGGGCATTGAAATAACTGAGATTGGAGCGGATTATATCAAGGCTAAGATGCCGGTGGATCACCGCACAAGACAACCGGATGGGTTACTACATGGTGGAGCTTCCGTGGCGCTTGCGGAGAGTATGGGTAGCTTTGCCAGCTATCTGTTATTGGAGGATCATATTAATGAGGCAGTGGTGGGAGTTGAAATCAATGCAAATCATCTCTCCGCTGTCCTAAGTGGCCAGGTAGAAGCGAAAGCAAGTCCGGTCAAATTGGGGAGAACGATTCAGGTTTGGAATATTTTAATCACTCAGGGATCAAAAAAAGTCTGTGTCAGTCGTTTAACCACCATGACTATCCGGAAAAAGCAATGACAAATCTTCATATACTGTATTTTACCGTTCTTTCCTGCATTCTTATAACTCCTCTAAAAGCTCAGGAACCGATAGCCCAACAAGTTGATTTCAACATCCGGCTACTAAGTAACCGCCAAATCGATTTTCCCTCAGAAACAAATAGTCAGTATCACCGCTACTCGGATATCTGGGGCTATGTAGCGCTTGATGGTACGGAATACGCTATACTGGGCACCGGAGTGGGCACCGCCATCTACCAATTATCTGACCCTTCTGAGCCGGAACTCGTGGCATTGATACCCGGGGCACCTTCACGTTGGCGTGATTACAAGAGTTATGGTGAATATATATTCGGAGTGGCCGATGAAGGTGCCGACGGACTTCTTATTGCAGACATGAGTAATGCCCCGGATGACATCACCTGGTCCTTTTGGAAACCGTCTCTCACCATTGACGGTGATCAGGCCCACACCCTCGATAAGTGCCACAATCTGTATATTGACTCCACGTATGTGTTCTTATCCGGATGCAACCTCTATGGTGGAGGTATAATCATCCTTGACCTCAGTGAAAATCCCGAAGAACCCATATTCCTAAGTACCGGTGACCGGAAATACGCCCATGATGTTTTCGTACAAGACAACTTTATGTTCACTTCCGATCTGGGTCAGGGTTTCGCCGTCGTTGACATCAGCGACATCAACCAACCTAACACCCTGGTCACCCAGGAAACTTCTTTTGATTTTACCCACAATGCCTGGGCATCGACAGACAATAATTATTTATTTACCACCGACGAACGGGTGGGAGCTATGGTGGATGCCTACGACATCCGAAACCTCGATGAATTGGTTTTACTTGACCGGTATCGACCCACTGCGACGTTGCGCAATGGCGTAATACCGCACAATGTTCATTATTTCAATGGATATCTGGTCGTCTCCTATTATATCGATGGGGTGAAGATCATCGACGCCCATGATCCCACCAACTTAGTGGAAGTGGGAAGCTATGATACTTACAAATTTCGCGATGATGGGTTTCACGGTGCCTGGGGGGCATACCCTTTTTTACCCAGTGGATTGCTGTTGGTATCCGATATTGAATCGGGATTGTATGTATTAGATCCCGATTATCAGAGAGCCGCCTACCTGTCCGGTACAGTTAGTGATGTTTCAAGTGGTGCAGCGCTGAGTGGTGTGACTGTAGAGATCCTCTCAGAAAAACCAGGCTTAACAACCACAGACGCGTCCGGTGATTTCTCCACCGGTTGGGCGGGAATGGGAATGGCAACCGTTACTTTCCAGAAACTGGGCTATCATTCGCAGTCACTGGAAATTAATCTGACTCAAGCGGAGACCACCGAGCTGGATGTAGCACTGGAACCCCTGGAACAACGTTTCGTTTCGGGAGTGGTACTGGATCGTGATACCGGTCAGCCTCTTTCCGGTGCCCAGGTCATCCTTTATAATGATGCTTACGAAACAAAAGCCATCACGGATGCGGATGGACTTTTTCAAATGCAGGTTTTAGAGGGAGCCTACATCCTTGCAGCAGGGAGCTGGGGCTATATCCATGATTTTGAAGAGGTAGACCTCGCTGCCGATGCTACCAATCTCCAGCTTCAACTCGCTCCCGGATACCGGGATGACTTCATATTTGACTTTGGCTGGACGGTCGACAATAGTGTAAATACTTCATCTGCACAAGGCTGGGAAAGAGGAAATCCCAGGTATGCGATTTACAATGAAGAATTGACCAATCCTAATGGGGACCTTCCGGGGGACCTGGGCAATTCCTGCTTTGTGACGGGATTGGCAGGTACTTTGGGGGCGAATCTAGCGGACACTTCTGTCCTGACCTCTCCCTTGTTCGACCTTTCTTTATATGGAGATCCCTATATAAATTATTTCACCTGGTTTTATGATTATGGCGTGTTAGATTCCGATGATGATCTCAAAATATATCTTGGTAATGGACAGGATGAAGTATTGATAGAAACACTTGAGAACTCTGCCAGCGGATGGCGTGAACAATCCCAAATCAGAATACTCGATTTCCTCAATTTAACCTCGGAAATGTACTTAAAAGTGGTGGCCGCGGATGCCGGAAATATTCACATTTATGAATCTGCTATTGATGCATTTTCCATCACTGAAGGTCAAACAACCGGAGTCGAAGAAAAAGGAAATTATTCCCTTACCATTTATCCTAATCCTTCCCAATCAATTATTAACTGGAAAGTACCTGGTCATCAGTCCATTGACATTTCAATTTATGACTTGCAAGGAAAATTACAGATTCGAAAATTAAATACGACACAGACTTTTATTTCAATTGATCAATTATTACCAGGTACTTATATTCTTGCAAGTGCAGTAAATGGTAGATTCCTGGGTAGTCAAAAATTCGTAAAATATTGAGAACGCCTCTCTTCCTTCTGACTTTGGCACTTTTAGCTTGCAATAGTAAACCTGTAATTATTTATCAGACTACTTCCGGATTTAGCAAGGGGCAATTGGCAACCATTGAGATGGATCTACCTGAACATAAAGGAGACACCTGGTCTGCTACTACTGAAGATTTTCCCGAATCCGTTACTCCCTTACAAAAAACAGATGCTGGTAAATGGTGTTTCATTGCACCGGTGAATATAGCGGCTGGTAGTGAGCTAACAATCCGAAGGGAAGAAA
>JAGQWZ010000459.1 GCA_020436835.1 Saprospiraceae bacterium
TAATCCTGGCATTGGGACAGGACACGGACACCGGATTTCTTCGATCCGTACCCGGGCTGGTATTTAATTCGGATGGGACACTAAAGGTCGGGCCGGATATGATGTCTGGTTTCCCGGGATTATTTGCGGGAGGAGATATGGTGCCGGACCAGAGATCGGTCACGATTGCCACCGGTCATGGTAAAAAAGCAGCAAGGAATATAGATGCATATTTACGTCAACAGGATCTGCCTGCCAAAGGAAGGAAAGATGTCATTGGATTTGAAAAGCTACACATCCAATACAATACCCACGCTCCGATGCGCGAGCAAAGTGAACTCACGGTTGATGACCGGGTAGAAAACTTCTCCGAAATTAAAGCCGGTTTATCCACAGAAGAAGCGATCTACGAATCAAGTCGCTGTTTATCCTGTGGAAATTGTTTTGAGTGTGACGCCTGTTACGGTTCTTGTCCGGAAGATGCCATCATCAAACTTGGTCCAGGGAAAAAATACAAATTCAACTATGACTTATGTACCGGTTGTGCGGTATGTTTTGAGCAATGTCCGTGTCATGCCATCGAAATGGTAGAAGAATCTGCTTATTCAAATATCTAGAATTGACTATGAAAGAGAAAAAATTTAATATGAAAGATGGCAATGAGGCCACGGCCTATGTTGCTTATCGTGTCAATGAGGTCTGTGCTATTTATCCGATTACCCCATCCTCTCCTATGGCCGAACACGCGGATGTGTGGTCAGCCAAGGGAATCACTAATATCTGGGGAAACGTTCCACAGGTCATTGAGATGCAAAGTGAGGGTGGAGCAGCCGGAGCGGTGCACGGTTCGCTACAGGCAGGGTCGATGACTACGACGTTTACCGCCTCTCAGGGCCTTATGTTGATGTTGCCGAATATGTACAAAATAGCCGGTGAGTTGACTCCCGCCGTATTTCATGTAGCAGCCCGTTCTTTAGCGGCCCAGGCTCTTTCCATATTTGGTGACCATTCTGATGTGATGGCTGCCCGTACCACCGGTTTAGCAATGGTAGCTTCAGCCAGTGTGCAGGAAGCACATGATATGGCACTCATCTGCCAGGCAGCTACCTTAAAGTCCAGAATTCCTTTCATTCATTTTTTCGATGGTTTCCGGACTTCTCACGAGATAAATAAGATCGAAGTAATTCCGGATGAGGTTATTCGTGCGATGATCGATGATGAGCTGGTCTATGCCCATCGTGAAAGAGCACTCAGCCCGGACCACCCTTTTATTCGCGGTACGGCTCAAAATCCGGATGTATATTTCCAGGGCCGGGAGACGGTAAATGCATTTTATAATGCCACTCCGGCGATTGTACAGGAGGCAATGGATCAATTTGCCGGGTTGACCGGTAGACAGTATAGTCTTTTTGAATATACCGGTGATCCCAATGCCGAGGAGGTCATTATCCTCATGGGAAGCGGGGTGGAGACGGTCCGGGAAACGGTAAAATTTCTCAATCAAAAAGGGCGTAAAACAGGTGTCTTGCAAGTCCGGTTATTCAGACCTTTCTCGGCGGCACACCTCCTGGAAAAAATTCCATCTACAGTAAAAAGGATCGCCGTACTGGACCGTACGAAGGAAATAGGTGCAACCGGTGAACCACTGTATCTGGATGTGATCAATTCTTATTTTGAGAAGTTAGCACAGGATGGGCAGAAGATACCGGTACAGATAGTGGGAGGTCGCTATGCCCTTGGATCAAAGGAATTCACACCGGCAATGGTGAAAGGTGTGTATGACCATTTACAGGCGGATAAAGTAAAGAATCACTTTACCATTGGTATCGAGGATGATGTCACCCATTCAAGTCTAGCCTACGATCCTGAGTTTTCGATCGAGAAAGAGAGTGTGACCCGAGCTTTGTTTTTTGGCCTTGGATCTGATGGAACGGTCGGGGCCAATAAGAATTCGATCAAGATTATCGGAGAAAACACAGATCTCCATGCTCAGGGATATTTCGTATACGATTCAAAAAAGTCCGGTTCCAAAACCATTTCTCACCTGCGCTTTGGACCGGAACCCATTCACGCACCCTATCTGATCGAGAAAGCCAATTTTGTGGCCTGCCATCAATTTAATTTCCTCGAAAAGATCGACCTACTAAAGTATGCGGAAGAAAATGCGGTTTTCCTGTTGAATAGTCCTTTCGGTCCCGAGGAGATTTGGGAGCAAATTCCTGCTGGCGTGCAAAAGACTATCCTGAAGAAAAAAATTCGATTCTATGTTATTGATGCCCTTTCTGTTGCGGCCAAGACTCAGATGGGAAGGAGGATCAATACGATAATGCAGACTTGTTTCTTCGCGCTCTCCGGCGTGTTGCCAAGGGAAGAAGCGATTGACCATATCAAGAAGGCGATTGAAAAAACCTACTTTACCAAAGGAAGGCCCGTAATAGAACGAAATTTCCTGGCAGTAGATGCTGCATTGGAAAATCTCAAAGAAGTACAAGTACCGGATACCGTCAACAAAGCTGAGCAGGAAGTTTCAGCAAAGGAGAATGGGATACCGGAGTTTGTGAAGGAGGTAACTTTCACCATGATGGATGGGTTGGGTGATTCCCTGCCGGTAAGTGCTTTACCGATTGACGGAACCTATCCCAGTGGTACTACGAAGTATGAAAAAAGAAATATTGCTGATCAGGTGCCGGTTTGGGAGCCGGATCTCTGTATCCAATGCGGAAATTGTAGTTTCGTCTGTCCCCATGGAGTGATAAGGGCGAAATTTTATCATGAAAAATGGCTTGATGACACACCTGAAGCCTTTAAATCGGCACCGATCAATGCACGAGGATTTCCCCAGACAAATTATACCCTCCAGATTAATACAGAAGACTGTACCGGTTGTACGTTGTGTGTAGATGCTTGTCCGGTAGATAGTCCGGTTGAAAATGGTAAACGGGCAATCAACATGGCTCCAAATACGGAAGAAGTACGTTTAGAATCAAAGGAATCTGCCCGCTATTTTGAAGCCATTCCCTGGAATGATCGCTCGAAAGTGGATTTTTCCTCAGTCCGCGGCAGCCAGTTTCTCGAACCTTTGTTTGAATTTTCCGGAGCATGCTCCGGATGTGGCGAAACACCATATCTGACTCTCCTGTCCCGGTTGTTTGGCGACCGTTTGATCATTGCCAATGCGACCGGTTGTTCTTCCATCTATGGAGGTAATCTGCCTACGACCCCATGGAGTAAGAATGGGGAAGGAAGGGGACCGGCCTGGTCAAATTCACTCTTCGAAGATAATGCTGAGTTCGGTTTGGGTATGCGGGTTGCTGTTGATAAACATAGCGACATTGCCCGTGCCTTGCTGCGGAAACTGGAAGGTGAGTTAGGTGCCGAATTGGTTCAGGCAATAATCTCTGCTCCGCAGAAAACCGAATCACAAATTCGAATGCAGCGGGAAAGAGTAGGAGCGTTAAAAGCTAAACTTCTGCAGCTGGATTTGCCGGTGGCCAGGGAATTGCTATCCGTGGCGGACCACCTGGTAAGAAGAAGTGTGTGGTTGATTGGAGGAGATGGCTGGGCATATGATATTGGCTCTGCAGGAGTGGATCATGCACTGGCTAGTGGCAGAGATATCAATATTCTGGTACTGGATACGGAAGTGTATTCCAATACCGGCGGACAGATGTCTAAGGCTACTCCCACTGCGGCGACCGCCAAATTTGCCTACGGAGGCAAAGCCGTGGGTAAGAAAGATCTGGCTCTACAGGCGATTTCCTACGGAAATGTTTACGTAGCTCAGATAGCCATGGGAGCCAATCCTCAACAAACACTGCTGGCAATGCGCGAAGCAGAAGCCTATCCCGGACCAAGTTTAATCCTGGCGTACAGCCATTGTATCGCACATGGTATTCCGATGGAAGCGGGAATGCATCAACAGAAATTGGCGGTGGAATCCGCCTACTGGCCATTGATACGCTACAACCCGGAATTACGAAGGGCCATGCACAATCCGTTTGTACTGGATTCACCGGGGCCGCGAAAGGAGCTTGAAGACTATGTGTACAATGAGATGAGGTATAAAATTCTGACGAAAACGAATCCACCGGAAGCAGAGCGGCTCATGGCTCTGGCCAAGGAAATGGTCAGATTGAGATGGGATACTTACAAGCAAATGGCAGACACACCAGCCTCCGGATTTTCTCCGGTTCATTAAAAACGAAAGAAACGTTATGAATCTACAAGTTGAATACATGGGGCTGAAGCTTAAATCACCGGTCGTGGTTTCCGCCAGTCCCCTTTCAGAAAAAGTTGAGAACATTATTCAAATGGAAAAGGCCGGCGCGGGTGCCGTGGTCATGTTTTCACTTTTCGAAGAACAAATTCGCAGCGAAGAGGCAATGTATGAGGAGATTTTGGAGCAGAGCACTTTTAATTCTCCAGAAGCATTGAGTTACTTTCCCAATGTGAGTGAATACAAAGTAGGAATCGATGAATATTTACGCATCATCGAAGAGGCTTCCAAACAAGTAGAAATCCCGATTATCGGTAGTCTCAACGGAATTACTAATTCGGGATGGATTGATTATGCAAAACACATAGAAGCCGCTGGGGCCAGGGGGCTGGAAATAAATATCTTTTATATTCCTACTTCATTGGATTTGGATGGCAAAACTATCGAGGAGAATTATTTGGAGATCATAAAGATGGTCAAGAAATCAGTGACCATACCGGTGGCAATTAAATTAAATCCTTATTTCAGCTCGATGGCTAACATGGCTAAAAAGCTTGACGCAGCAGGTGCCGATGCACTGGTATTATTTAATCGATTTTATGAACCGGATTTTGACATAGAAAACATGACGATCAGTCATGCCTTACAATTAAGTGGTCCGGGTGAAATTCGCCTCCCATTACAATGGCTGGCTATCCTTTATGATCGTATAAATGCATCCCTTGCTGCTACAACAGGCGTAAGTGGTTCAAAAGAGGTTATAAAATATATTTTGGCCGGTGCCGATTGTACAATGACCGCCTCCGCATTATTAAAACACGGGATTCCATTTATCACTCATATGTTGGATGAAGTGGAGGCCTGGATGAAGGCACGAAAATTCGAAAATATTTCACAGTGGCAGGGAAAAATGAGCCAAAAAAATGTGGAAGATCCATCGTTGTTCGAGAGGGCAAATTATATTAAATTATTAAAGGGATACAGAATTCCCAGTATTGATGCTCGTTTGAAAGATAGTATTCCGAGACATTTTGAATTTTAGAAAGATTAAATAAAAGTCGTTTTTGAATTTAATTAAAAAATAAAATTGGTATTACCATGAAATATGTATATGAATTTGGAGGTAATCATACCGACGGAAACAGTAGTATGAAAGAACTGCTCGGCGGAAAAGGGGCAAACCTTGCCGAAATGTGTCTAATTGGTTTGCCGGTGCCCCCCGGTTTCACTATTTCAACTGAAGCATGTACACATTATTATTCAGCTGGAAAGAGTGAAGTGCTCGACCTCCTGCGAGAGGAAATAAAATCTGCAATAAAATCCCTGGAAAATAAGACCGGGAAAAAATTTGGTGATATCAATAATCCCCTTTTGCTATCTGTCCGTTCCGGTGCCCGTACATCAATGCCCGGAATGATGGATACGGTCCTCAACCTTGGAATCAATGATGAGGTAGTAAAAGGTCTTGCCGGCGATCCGCAGCGTGAACGAATGGCATGGGACTCCTACCGCCGTTTTATTCATATGTATGGTGATGTCGTCATGGGATTAAAACCTCAGGAACAAGGGGATGAAGATCCGTTTGAAGAAATAATCAATGGTTTGAAGGAGGAGCGGGGAGTCAAAATGGATACGGAACTGACTATTTCTGATCTGCAGACCCTAAGTCAAAGGTACCGGGCGAAGATTAAAGAGAGACTGGGTCATGAATTTCCTCAAGATCCATGGATACAACTGGAGAACGCCATAACGGCTGTTTTCGATAGCTGGATGGGTAAGCGAGCGATTCAATACCGTAAGATAAATCAGATTCCCTCAGACTGGGGTACGGCTGTCAATGTACAATCAATGGTTTTTGGAAATATTAGTGATGATTCCGCCACTGGTGTTGCTTTTACCCGTGATCCGGCTACCGGTGAGAAACTATTCACTGGCGAATACCTGATCAATGCTCAGGGGGAAGACGTGGTCGCAGGAATCAGAACACCGATGCAAATCACCCTGGAGGGATCTCGCCGCTGGGCACAATTAGCCGATATCACGGAGGAAGTTCGAAAAAATCAGTATCCATCTCTGGAAGAACAGATGCCGGAAATGTACCGGCAATTGTTTGCCGCTCAAAATAAACTGGAACAGCATTATCGTGAGATGCAGGACCTGGAATTTACGATCGAAGATCAGAAACTTTGGATTCTCCAAACCAGAACCGGAAAACGAACCGGGATGGCGATGGTAAACATTGCCGTAGAAATGCTGGAGGAAGGATTGATCGCTGAAGATGAAGTCATTCTCCGCAATGACCCGGCTAAGCTTGACGAACTCTTACACCCGGTTTTCGAAAAAGAAGCCGCGGCAGAGGCGAAAGAACTTACAAGGGGGCTTCCGGCTTCTCCGGGGGCATCTTCCGGTCAGGTGGTCTTCTTTGCGGAAGATGCCGAAGAATGGGCCAACGCTGGAAAACAGGTGATCCTTGTTCGTATTGAGACATCACCTGAAGATATTCAGGGCATGCACTCGGCCCAGGGCATTCTTACCAGCCGGGGTGGTATGACCTCTCATGCAGCGGTTGTTGCCAGGGGAATGGGTAAATGTTGCATTTCTGGCGCCGGTGCGTTGCATATCGACTACCGGAGCCGGACCCTGGAAGTAGAAGGTGTGAAGATCAAAGAAGGTGATTGGATCTCCCTTGATGGAAGCACCGGAGTAGTCTATGAGGGAAAATTGCCTACAGTCACCGTTTCTATTGGTGGTGCATTTGAGCGCCTGATGGAGGTTTGTAGTAACCGGGCTAAATTGAGGGTAGAAGCTAATGCTGATACGCCTCAGGATGCTGCTACCGCCCGTAAATTTGGAGCGGAAGGAATTGGACTATGCCGTACTGAGCACATGTTCTTTCAGGAAGGAAGAATTGACCTGGTCAGGGAAATGATCCTGTCACATAACGAAGAAGGACGAATCAAAGCCCTCGATAAGTTGCTACCAATCCAACGACAGGATTTTGAAGAAATGTTGGAAGTGATGCAAGGCTTACCGGTTACCGTCCGGCTTCTCGATCCACCGTTGCATGAGTTTCTCCCTCAGGACGAGGAAAATGAGCGGGCACTGGCGGAGCAGATGGGCATCACCTACGATGAAGTACTGGAAAAAGTCAACACGCTGCACGAGATGAATCCGATGTTGGGACACCGTGGTTGTCGACTGGCAAATACCTATCCTGAGATTTCTGTGATGCAGACCAGGGCGATCATTGAAGCGGCTCTGCATCTGAAGCAAAAAGGGGTGGAGGTTTATCCGGAAATTATGATTCCATTGGCCGGAATCAGCCGGGAGGTGTTTATGCAAATAGGAGTAATCAGGGAAACCGCGGAGAAAGTGTTTGCGGAAAACAATGACCGTATCGACTACAAGATTGGAACCATGATTGAGATACCCCGAGCCGCCCTGGTGGCAGACCGGTTCGCCAAAGAAGTGGATTTCTTCTCATTTGGTACCAATGACCTCACTCAAATGACTTACGGATATTCCAGAGATGACTTTGGCAAATTCCTGCCGGTTTATTTGAAACAAGGGATATTAAAAGCAGACCCATTTACAACGATCGATCAATTCGGAGTTGGTGAGTTGGTAGAGATAGGAACTCAGCGAGGACGCTCAACCCATCCCGGATTAAAGATTGGAGTGTGCGGTGAGCACGGTGGGGATCCTGAATCCATTAAATTTTTCCACCGTACCGGTCTCGATTATGTCAGTTGTTCGCCGTACCGGGTACCGATCGCCAGATTGGTGGCCGCCCAGGCTTCAGTGGAGGCCGAGTTGAAAGCAGCGAAGAAAGAGGAAGCTACAATGAGTGTTTAATAAGTAGTCTACTATCACCAACTACTGTTAAGGATTTAGACATCAGTGATGGGGTGCCGGTTGGTACCCCATTTTTCATTGTTGCATATCACTGATTTGAGTGACGTCTGTCAGCAATTATTTGCTATTTCTTAAAGAAATTATTGCAAACTTTTTAAATATGGTCGATCAACATATTCAACAGCTGCTGGCAGAGGGCAATGACCTGGTCGTTTTCGCTAATAATGAACTGGCCCGTTCAAAGGAAGATGTCGTGACCTTCCTGGCCTGCAACAATATTAAACGTGGCATCAGTTTGTATTTGCAAGCTTTCATTGAGTCTTACCGCATGCAAATTCCTGCTCACCCCAGTCCGGATGATCTATTAAAAGTTTGCAAGTCACTGGATGCGAAATTCAGAGATCTGAATTTTCTACCCCTGGATTGTGCAAAGGAAAAAGGAGGAAGTAATTTCTGCCTCGATATCGGACATGTCGAGGAATGCCTGGATGTAGCCAAAGCAACCCAGACTATGGTGCTGGAACGGATTAATGCTTAGGTTAGTAAAGTGATTTCTCCTATGGAAGTACCAGATAAATATCATCCGGTAATTTTGGAAGCTTTAGAGGATTTGCTGTATAAGGTTTCGCTTGATTTGTCCCGGTTAAAAGGGCAGCCATTGACCAGAGAGCGAAAAATGCTGACTAAGAAGCAATCTGTGATCGAAGAGCTGCAACATTTGCTTTGGATCGAACAGAAGAAATGATTTCTTTAGGTACTATTCATGCACTGAGAATCAGATCTTTGTAGTCGACCAAAGCACGATTGTCACATCTCCTAGGTGATTCGAATGTGAATACCTATATTCGATACATCCATAAAACTGCTCAGATTATGCGCGTCTCTGTCTTTCTACTCCTTATCTTTCTGATTCCCACTATTTCTCAATCACAGCCGGATGCAGAAGCCCGGCTGGCAGGTCTGGACACATTCGTAGAAAAAGTGTTGGAAGGATGGAAATCGCCTGGTATATCGATCGCCGTGGTCGAGAAAGACAAGGTCATATTTGCCGGAGGCTTTGGGTTTCGCGATTGGGAGAACAAGTTGCCGGTCACTCAACATACCCTCTTCGCAATAGGTTCCTGTACTAAAGCTTTTACTGCATCAATGCTTGGTATGTTGGTCAAAGAGGGAAAGCTTGATCTTGATCAGCCGGTCCGAGATTATTTACCTGAATTAGAATTTAAAAATGAGTATACGAATGACCACTGTACGTTGCGCGACATGATGTCACATCGGAGCGGACTACCTCGACATGATTATTCCTGGTATGGATCTACCGCGTCACGTTCTGAACTACTTAAAAGAATTCAATATTTAGAACCTTCCGCAGAACTGAGAGAGAAATATCAATACAACAACTTCATGTTTATGGCCCAGGGGGTAGTACTGGAAAAAATTACCGGAAAATCCTGGGAGCAGAATCTGCAGGAAAGGATCCTGGACCCTCTGAAAATGCAACATACGAATATGTCCATTTCTGCTCTCGAAGAAAATGATGACCGGTCACTGGCCTATACCAGCTCCATGGATGGAATTGAGAAAATACCCTATCGTAATATTGATGCTATCGGCCCGGCCGGATCGATTAATAGTTGTGCAAGCGATATGGCTCAGTGGTTGATCACCTGGATAAATGGTGGCTCCTTCGATAGTACTCAGATCATTCCCAGTAGTTTTTGGGAACAGGCGATAACGGTGCAAATGGCCACCGGTGGAGGCAGGCCCGGTGCTGAATATCCGGATTTGCATTCCGGGGGTTATGGTTTGGCCTGGGGGATGAGCAGCTATCGCGGACATTACCGGGTAGAACACGGAGGCGGAATTGATGGGTTTAGCACTACGACCTGTTTTTTCCCAACCGATAGCATTGGGATCTTCGTCGTTTCGAATCAGGGAGGACCGACCAGTGCGGTGAGAAATTTCATCGCCGATCGAATGCTGAACCTGGACTACCGCGATTGGAGCGGACCGAGGCTAAAGGAAAAAATTAAAGCTGAAGCTATGGCACGGATCAGTCCTGACAACGATAGTATTAACCAGGTGAAAGGTACCACACCGTCTCACGCTATGGCTGATTACACTGGCTCTTATGAAAATAAGGGTTATGGAGTAGCCAAAATATTTCTCGAAAATGATACCGCCTGGGTGGATTATAACGAAGGAGGGAAGCCCACGAAGAGTTTCCTGGAACACTATCATTACGATGTATTTCGCATCCTCTCCACTGATCAGGAAGGAAAAAATAAAAATGCAATTAAGCTTAGATTTCAAACGAACGAAAAGGGAGAGATATCCGGATTGAAAATTAAAATGGAGCCGGCTGTCGATGAAATTGAGTTTGTCAAATTGTCTCCGGCTTTCGAAGTGAGCAGGGATGCTTTAAATCAATATGTGGGTGAATATGATTTGTTGGGTACTAACATTAAAGTTTATTTGCGAGGAGATGGAGTTTTAATGGTATTGGTACCCGGTCAACCAGACTATGAATTAGTTGCGACCATGAAAGACCAATTTAAGTTGAAAGTGCTGGACAACTATGAAGTGCATTTCGAAGTGGATGCAGAAGAGCACGTGAAGAGCCTGAGTTTTGTCCAGCCGAATGGTACATTTAAAGCGATCAGAAAATAGGTAGAGTTCCGTTCCATTTTTTATGAAAGAAATTGCCGGTTTAAAAAGATCTTCGGAAGATGGATGATCATTTCAATTATTTCATTCGTTTCTGGTATTTAATTGATAAAGAAAGAAGACGATAATTACCTTTGATTCTTTCTTAGATTATACAAAGAATCCATTTCAAAACTAGGTATTTCACCGTAATGCCGATGTCAGCATAGAGGGTGGTTAGTACACTTGCTGGTAAGGTATTTGATAATGGTTTGTAATGATGAAATTTCTTTTCCTTTATTTATTCCTTTTGCTTCAAGTATCCCTTGGAGCACATGGTGACATTCATTTAAGAATTAAGTTGCTATGTAGACAAATCAATCTGAATCCTAAAAGTGCTGATTTGTATTTTAAGCGAGGAGAACTTTATTTTGCCCATGAAGATTATCGGGCGGCAATATCGGACTTTAAGAGAAGCAAAAGATATGGGTGTACCGATGGGGTTTATTTTGCTTTAGCTATTTCATATTTTCAGTGTGGGTCACTAAAGAAAAGTCATCATTACCTCCGCGATATTTTTTATTCTGGAAAATATGATGCAAAAGTCTATCACTTGATGGCGAAATTGCTTGAGTTGAAGAAGGATTATACAGCTTCCGCAGAAATATATCAGGCAATCATTGATAGTTCTTTCTTTGTCCGCCCGGAGGCATATGTCGATCTGGCTAACCTTTATCACCGACGGGGATTTTTTAAAAGGGAGATCGATTTATATTTAAGCGCTATTGATAAAAAGGGCTACCTACCTGTCTTTTATAAGCCCTTGCTGCAAATATACGAGGAACTGAATATGTATGGAGAGGCCACCCAACTGCTGGGAGAGGTGATAGAAAGAATGGAGAGAAAGGAATTTCTTATTTATCGTCGAGGCCTGCTGTTTAAGGAAAAAGGCGAACTGTCTGCTTTTGTTGGTGATATGAAAAAAGTAATGCGACTCATCCAGGAACTTCCACTTCATCTGCAAAGTCAGCCATCTGTTCAAATATTGGCACAAGATGTTTTGGGTCAATTGGAGTCTTTTGAAAATAAATAAGTTTGGTATGAGGGTTTTATTATTCTACCTGTCCGGTTTGATTATTGTCAATACACTTTCTGCCCAAGAAGTCTTAATCAATGAAGGTTCTAATTGGCTTTATTATGATTTGGGTGATGAACCTTATCAGCAGAATTCCACCAAGTGGTATGAATTAACTTATTCGGATATCGATTGGAGTTCCGGTGATGCGCAACTGGGCTATGGAGATGGCGATGAAAATACCGTGATTGGTGATACGGTACTAACGGCCTATTTTCGAAAAAAGATTGATCTGGCAGATGTTTCGATCTATGAAGGTCTTCAATTAGAGTTAACATACGATGATGGAGCAGTGATCTATTTGAATGGAGTGGAGATTGCCAGAGTAAATATGCCACCAGGTCCTATTGGATATGGTACTCTGGCGTTTAACGGTAGCGATAATGCGAAAGAGGTAATTTATTTACCAAACAGCTTGATTTCCGGAGATAATCTTATAGCTGTAGAAGTACATCAGCGGTCGGCTGTAAGTTCCGATCTAAGTTTTGATCTAAAATTAATTTCCATTCCAAATCTTCGAGTGATTCGTGGTCCTTATTTACAGAGTGGATCAGAAAATTCCATGACCATAAAATGGCGGACCTCACAACCTACAATATCCGAATTGGCATATGGAACAGATATGAATTTACTAACACATATAGTCACCAATCTGGTCAGTACTACGGAGCACGAAATCAGAGTAATTAATTTGGAGCCCAGTTCCCGGTATTTTTATGAGATCAATGGAACTGATGGTTCTCTAGTCGAAAGAGATCAAGACTTATTTTTTTGGACATCACCAACGGTAACCAGCCGGGTGCCGGTACAAGCATGGATTCTAGGAGATTGTGGCACAGGAAATAATAATGCCCGTGCGGTTAGAGATGCATACTATGCATATCCTGGCTTTGCGAATCGGGATATGATCTTATTTCTCGGTGACAATGCGTATTCGTCCGGAACCGATGTTGAATATCAAACGGCCATTTTTGAGAATATGTATGAAGATGCGCTTAAGAATACGGTGTCTTGGTCTTGCCTGGGAAATCATGATGGTATTTCGGCCAATTCAAGTACCCAGTCCGGACCTTACTATGATATTTTTACTTTTCCCAGTATGGGTGAATCGGGAGGAGTACCTTCTGGCACGGAGGCTTATTATTCATTTAATTATGCCAACGTACATTTTATATCTCTTGATTCTTATGAATCAGACCGGTCGGTTGGGGGAAGTATGTTTACCTGGTGCGAAGCGGATTTGCAGAATAGTACCGCCGACTGGATTGTGGCTTTCTGGCATCATCCTGCTTATTCTAAAGGTTCTCATGACTCGGACAGAGAATCGGCCTTAATTCAAATGCGGGAAAATTTTCTTCCACTGCTGGAAAATTACGGGGTTGATTTGGTATTAAGTGGGCACAGCCATTCATACGAACGGTCATATTTCTTAAATGGACACTATGGAGATTCGGACTCTTTCAATCCTATGGAAGAGACAGTGGGAACGAACGGTCATGGTGATGGCAGGCCGGAGGGAGATGGAGCCTATGTCAAGGCCTTAGCCAATCCTACCGGAGCGGTCTACATCACAACGGGATCGGCTGGTCAAAAATCAGGAGGGACACTGGATCATGAAGCCATGTTCCTTTCTCTGAATGAATTGGGATCATGTGCCCTGGAGATTTTCGGTGGAACTTTGAAAGTGAAATTTATCCGGGAGACGGGCCTGGTACAAGATTCCTTTATTATTGAAAAAGATTTGGGATGTACGTTAAATGCACCCTGCGACGATGGAGATATTTGTACGACGGATGATCACTTAAATAGTCAGTGCCAATGCATCGGTTCACCGATCGTAAACGTTCCGGCAAACCTAGTGGTTGGCACGGAAAATAATCCATTAAAGGGTACCTATAAGGCTAGTCAAATTATCGAGGTAAGTGGTTCAGTAACTACTGAAATTGGTCAGTTAACTACATTGATCGCCCCGGTTGTCTCTTTAGAGCCGACTTTTAGTGTTCCGGTAAGTTCTACTTTCGTGGTCATGCAGGTTGGCTGCGGAAATTGACAAGGGAATCAGAAATATATCAATTATTTGAATGATGAATCTTTGATGAAAGTGATGAACTGTTCTCGGCATCCAAAATATTCAACTACGTAAGCCCTGTTTAGAAAGGTTTCCTTTTCAGATAGTATAATATTGTAACTTGACCAGGCATATTTTTCCCAGTTTCGGTCAATTCCGTGCTTTTCAATATTTCGGTGAATATAAAATTGCAGGTAACCAAATTTATTTTCATTAGTAATTCGTGAACGTTTGAAGCGACGACTGAATAAATTGCCATGCCTTTTATACAATTTATTGTAACTCAAAGTGTAAGATGTAAAAAGCCTGCTAAATCTTGTAGAAATTATCTTGTGGCATAATTCTTCTTCTAACGATTTTTCGAATTCTACCTCAACTTTTGATCGTATGCTTACTTCCGTATCTTGTATTGTGCTTTTTAATTCGCTGATTGAATTAATAGAAATTAGAAAATGAAAATGTGTGGGGAGCAGAATATAGGCATAGGTCTGTACAAAGGGAGATACATACTTAATGTACTGTTGAAGAAAATATCTTTTATTCTCATCCGTCCGGAAAAGTAACTCCTTATTGTTTGTCCTATTGAAGACATGATAGAATTGACCAGGGCGAAAGTCTGACAATGTATTCATGATGGGCAGCTTTTAGTTAAAACTATGCATTTTCGATGACATATGAACTGTCACTCTTTGTGGAGCAAAGCGGGGCAACAGAGAGTGACAGTTCTTTGGAAGTTCGCAGATACCTTTGGTCGTAGGAAGATATTTGGAATTACTGAAGAGGTGTCACCTTTTGCCCCGCGCATGTCACTTCAAAAGGTGACACCTCGATTTCTACCTGGACTGTCACTCTTTGTGGAGCAAAGCGGGCAGCATAGGTGACAGTCACTTTTGGAGTTCGCAGATACCTTTTGCTTGTATGAAGATGTTTGGAGTTACGGAAGAGGTGTCACCTTTTGCCCTGCGGATGTCACTTCAAAAGGTGACACCTCGATTTCTACCTGGACTGTCACTCTTTGTGGAGCAAGGCGGGGCAACAGAGAGTGACAATTCTTTGGAAGTTCGCAGATACTTTTGCTTGTATGAAGATGTTTGGAGTTACGTAAGAGGTGTCACCTTTTGCCCTGCAGATGTCACTTCAAAAGGTGACACCTCGATTTCTACCTGGACTGTCACTCTTTGTGGAGCAAGGCGGGGCAACAGAGAGTGACAATTCTTTGGAA
>JAGQWZ010000460.1 GCA_020436835.1 Saprospiraceae bacterium
AAATCATTAAAACCGGTCAGGAAAAGGATGGATATTTAACTACCTGGCGCACCATTGATCCGGCTAAACCTCCGGCTGACTGGGTCAAGGTAATCGAGGGAAAACGATGGGAGTCGCTGGAAATGAGCCACGAACTCTATAATGCCGGACATCTCTACGAAGCCGCCGCTGTCCACTACCGGGCCACAGGAAAAAATAATTTTCTGAATATTGCTCTTGCCAATGCAGACCTGATGGTCGAGACATTTGGACCGGGGAAAATAGAAACAGTACCGGGACATCAAATTATCGAAACGGGTTTGATTCAGTTGTACCGGATTACCGGGAAGGAAAACTACCTAAAATTGGCAAAATACTTCCTGGATGGCCGGGGAAACCACAGTTCGGGTCGTTCCTCTTTCGGCCCTTATGCGCAAGACCATCTGCCGGTGACTGAACAAGATGAAGTCGTGGGACATGCGGTCAGAGCTATGTATATGTATGCCGGAATGACCGATATTGCCACCATTTATCAGGACCAGGCTTACCGGTCAGCGGTAGATGCACTCTGGCAAAATATGGTTAATAAAAAGATCTATGTAACCGGTGGCATTGGAGCCCTTCATCGCGGAGAATCCTTCGGGGACAACTATGAGTTACCCAATCTTACTGCTTACAATGAGACCTGTGCTTCAATCGGGAGCGTGTACTGGAATCACCGGCTCTTCCGTCTTACCGGTGAGGTGAAATATTATGATGTGATCGAACGCACGCTCTACAACGGTCTGATTTCCGGTCTGTCACTGGATGGGGAGAAATTCTTCTATCCCAATGCCCTGGAAGCGGATGGAAAATATACTTTTAATCAGGGATCTTGTACCCGGCAATCCTGGTTTGATTGCTCTTGTTGTCCCACTAATATTATCCGTTTTATACCGGCGGTGCCTGGATTAATTTATTCCAGACAAGCGGATACACTGTATGTGAATTTATATGCAGGCAGTCAGGCGACGGTTGATCTGAACGGGAAAAATCTCCATATTTCCCAGGACACCGATTATCCCTGGGATGGCAAGATCAATATTCGGATCGAAACGGACAAAAGGGAAAGATATACGGTAAAACTGCGTGTCCCGGGATGGGCCAGAGATGAAGTTCTTCCCGGAAAGCTGTATTCTTTCGCAGACCAGGTGAAAATTAAACCTGCTCTCACGATAAATGGAAAACCGGAGAAAGTCACTATTCGAAATGGATATATTCATCTGAACAGGGAATGGGAAGGTGCTCAACAAATTACGTTGCATTTTCCAATGTCGGTAAGGAAGGTTCGGGCAAATGACGCAGTAGTAGATGATCGCAATAAATTATCACTTGAATGTGGTCCATTGGTCTATGCGATTGAGGAGGTCGATAATCAGAATTTTGATGCCGTGTCGATCACTGGTAGAGAAAAATTCACGGTCAAAAAACAAGATAATTTATTGGATGGCATTAATACGATCATTGGAAGGAATGATCGTACTGATTTCACTGCCATACCCTATTATGCCTGGTCAAACCGTGGCATCGGTAAGATGAGAGTATGGCTGCCGGAAAATTTATAAATGAATTTTTTTCCTAAAAAATCTGGGATTTTTATCTGCAGGTAACGAATAAATACTTTATATCTATGAGGATTCTTTTTTATTTTTTCTTCTTCGTCTTTATATATCAGAGTGTCGATGCTCAAAATGCACGAATTAAGATCGACCTTGATCGAACGGTCGGAGAGATCAGCCCCCTTATTTATGGAAATTTCGTAGAGCACCTGGGGCGCTGTGTTTATGGTGGCATTTATGATCCCGATTCACCCCTTTCCGGCGATGATGGTATACGCAAGGATGTGCTGGAAGCGGCAAAGGACTTAAACATCACGCTGACCCGGTATCCGGGTGGAAATTTCGTTTCCAATTATCATTGGGAAGATGGCGTAGGTCCAGAAAGAATTCCCCGCATGGAGCTAGCCTGGGCCAGACTGGAGTCAAACGAATTCGGGACGAACGAATTTATGCAGTTTGCCAAAAAATTGGGTACCGAACCATATTTCGCTGTCAACATGGGTACCGGCACCATAGAGGAAGCGCAACGGTGGGTAGAATATACCAACGTCGAAGGGGGTTCGTATTATGCTGAATTACGAAAGCAACATGGATTCGAAAAACCCTATGGCATTAAATACTGGAGCCTGGGAAATGAAATGGATGGGTTCTGGCAGATGGGGCATTTAAATGCGGAAGACTACAGTAAGAAGGCAAGAGAGGCAGCTAAATTGATGAAGCTAACGGATCCATCGATTAAATTGGTGGCGGCCGGATCTTCCAACTACCGGCCCAATGCCGATCCCAACGCCTGGAATGCCACGATCCTTAAAGAGCTAAGGGATGTGGTAGACTATATTGCTATCCATATGTACGTGGGCAACCCCTCGGATAATTATTACAATTTTATGTCTACTCCCCTGGCTCTGGAACAGAGAACCAGGCTTATCCGGGGACTGATCGATCGTGAAATGGAACAGGCAAACCGGGGTGAACGGGACCCCATCTATATTGCCTGGGATGAATATAATATCTGGTACCGGGCCAGGGCGAGTGAATCTATGCGTGGGACCCGGGCTCTGGAGGAAAAATATAATCTCGAAGATGCTTTGGTGATCGCCGGTTTTTTGAATGCATTTGTAAGAAATGCCGATATAGTTAAAATAGCGAATATGGCACAATTAGTAAATGTGATCGGTCCAATATTCACTAATCAAAATGATATGTTCAAGCAGACCATTTATTATCCGTTGCAATTGTTTTCGCAAAATATGAAAGGCACCTCCCTCGATGTTTTTGTGGACTGTGAGACTTATGATACCGAAGAATTTTTTCTGGGGCTGGGAGAAAGCACTACTCAGCAAAAAAATGTGCCTTACCTGGACGTCTCCGCAGCACATGATGGAAATAAGGTACTGGTGGCCGTCGTAAACCGTCATAAAGATCGTGCTATCACCACTGATATAATATTACAGGAAGGAAAATTTAAAGGTGCCGTGGAGATCTGGGAGGTAAATGGACCGGATATTAAGGCAGAAAATGACTTCGACCGCCAGCAAGTCACCAGTGTTAAAAAGGAGAATATATCCGCTTCGGGAAATATGCTTAATTATTCCTTCCCGGCACATTCATTTTCTTTGATCATGGGAGAAATTACAGAATAAACACATTGTCACTTTTTAATAGTTGAGCCAGTGCTACACAACCTAGAAATGAAGTACGCGTCAGGTTTCGACCATCAATACTTGTTCACTGATTTTAACTAATTGTATTTAATATACTTTTACTTTGGTCAAATAGGAATATCTTTTTATTTTGCTAGAAGTGTAATTTTTACATTTTACTGCAAACAATCAAGATGAAAAACCAGCTGCCATGGAGAGGACTACAATTTAGTCCTCAAACAGACCCACCGTATGAGGGCATTGTCATCTCCCAAGGTGTTCTGGTTGACCCAATTAAATCTACAATTTGGCGAACTACTGCTATTGCTAATGGGAAGTCTTTAGTCTGTGTTTCGATTTGTGATCAAGGGTAGATCAATTTGGACCACTGGTGACTAATGACACATAAGTAGATTATGGTGAAGTAAGGTACGAACGTGCCTTACTTTTTTAATTCCCCAGTAATTATCCCGTGAAAATTGCTTGGGATCATGGTATGGGGGCATACTAAGAACTTTTAATTTCTATCCGACAATATCCACCTGAATAGCCCGGGTAGGGCAATTGTTTCTGGCCACTTCATTACGTTCAAATTCATCGAGGGAAACCAAGGTCCGAAAGATCCCCTGCTTTTGATTCCCTCCGACCAGGTTACATCTGCCATCTTTCCGGGACACACGCCAACGATCAGGGGCTGCTTCCACGCAGGCATTACACCCAATACATTTATGTCTTAAAAAAACAATTCTCACCATCAGGCCTCGACAATTTTATAAAGTTTGCTGGATGGGCGGATTTTCTCCTCCACTTTAATGGAAAATCGTGCCCCTCGATCCACGGTGTCGACCTCAAGGTCATTTACCCTGATCTCTTCCACCGTTGACTTCACCACTCCCATTACCGGATCGGTGATCAGGATCCGGTCCCCTTTCTTGAGGGAATGTGACTCCATTTGAAATTCTCCGACCTTGATCTTATTAAAATATTTAATCCCTTTCGCAAGATAGATCTTACGCTCAGTAGCCTGTGACCCGGGCCCTTCACTCCATTCCCCCATTTTTCGCCCCAAATAATAGCCTTCCCAAAAGCCGCGATTATACACCTTCGCCAGTTCCTGCATCCAGCCGGCTATTTTTTCGCTTGAATAAGTCCCATCTGCCAGCGCATTCGTGGCTTCGCAATAGGCTCGTACCGTGACATCCACATAATCGGCAGAACGGCCCCGGCCTTCGATCTTTAGTATGCTTACCCCCGCATTTCTGATTTTATCGATAAATCCGATGGTACAGAGATCCTTTGCACTCATGATGTACTCATTGTCGATCTCCAGTTCTGTTCCATCTTCTTTGCTCGTTACCACATATGCTTTGCGGCAGTTCTGAATACATGCTCCCCGGTTTGCCGAAGCATTGTGTGAATGCAGACTCAGATAGCATTTTCCGGAAACAGCCATACATAGCGCACCATGGGCAAAGACCTCCAGTTTTACCAGATGGCCGGCTGGTCCGGTTATATTTCTTCGTTCAATCTCCTTTGCAATGGATTCAACCTGGCGGAGACTGAGCTCTCGAGAAAGCACCATCACCTCGGCAAAAGAGGCATAAAACTCAACCGTTTCAATATTCGTAATATTGACCTGCGTGGAAATGTGTAGCGGCATTCCAATGCTCCGGCAATAAGCCATCACTGCATGATCAGCGGCAATGATCGCCGATACTCCAGCCGTTTTGGCCTGATCAATAATGCGCTTCATTAACGCGATGTCATGATCGTACAAAATAGTATTGATTGCCAGATAGGTCTTTACTGCCTGACCTCTGCACCGGCTAGCGATTTCCTGCAGATCTTCCAGAGTGAAATTGATCGAAGATCGTGCCCGCATATTGAGTTGCTCTACTCCAAAATAGACCGAATCACAACCCGCATTCAGGGCTGCGGATAATGATTCAAATGAACCCACCGGAGCCATAATTTCCATTCTATCCTGTTTCATTTTCGATGCAGATGTTCAAATTTCCTGCAAAGAAACAAACACCTCCAATATCTACCTAGGATTTTCAGCAGAGGTTCGTCATATGCCGGTCTTTGCTCCTGTTACTTTCCCCTGTCTCGAAACCATGGTTTAGGACCGACTCTTGGCCGGAACCTCTGACATCAGCTGCTTTTTTACATATTGTTTTCCTGAATCAGCAATTTAGCGTGGGTGAAGTGTAGTCTAAATAGGTCAGAAATCGTTACATTTATTTGTAGGCAAAAGATCAAAAAAATGACTCATTCTGCGAAGGATCAAACCAAAAAGCTAAATAGAAGAAGTTTTATTCGAAACACCTCCATGGCAGGAACCGCCACTTTTATTCAGGCGGAGAACCTCTTTTTTGGTCAAAGTTCCGACACAATCCGGGTCGGTCTGATCGGTTGTGGTGGCCGTGGCACCGGAGCCGGCATCATTGATTGTGCCGAAGCATCCAAAGGCATCGAGCTGGTTGCCATTGGTGATCTTTTTCAGGACCATCTGGATCAGGCTCCCGCTGCCATACAGCGCAATCTTGAGAAAAGAAACCTGCCGGTCAAAGATATTTATAAGGTGACGGCGGATACTTCTTTTGTTGGATTTGATGCCTACAAAAAGGTAATTGAGAGCGATGTAGACATGATCATCCTCACCACACCTCCTAATTTCCGGCCACAACATTTGAAATATGCCGTGGAGAGAGGAAAACATGTTTTTATCGAAAAGCCGGTAGCGGTCGATCCGGTCGGTATCAGGTCAATTTTAGAAAGCTCCGAACTCGCGAGGCAAAAAGGATTGACCCTCGTTGCCGGAACCCAAATGCGAAGACTGAGTTCTAACCGCGAAATTATCAAACACATCCATGATGGCGCCATCGGAGAAATCACCGGTGGGCAGTGTTTCCGCTCTGGAAGTGGAATGCGAACCTGGCGTACCGAAGAAAAAGTCAAAAAGAACGAGTGGTCAGAGATGGAATATCAAATCCGCAGATGGTTAATGTGGAGCTGGCTTTCCGGCGATTTTGTAGTAGAGATGCATGTGCATAATCTGGACATAATGAATTGGATTCTAGATGCACATCCGGTCAAATGCATTGGCTTGGGCGGACGGCAAGCACGTACCGGATTTGAATATGGAAATATCTATGACCATATTAGTGTCGAATATGAATATCCGAATGACATCCGTATTGAGTACATGGGCACTCAAATTGACAATTATCCCTACAGAAGCAATCAACGGGTACAGGGTACTTCCGGTTCAGCCGAACTTGATTTCAGCAAGGGCATTATAAAAGGAAAGAAGAATCTGGTTTCTGATGGTAAAACGTCCAATCCTTCCGTATTACAATACCGGGAAATGATCGATAGTATCCGGAAGAATGAGCCCATCAATGAAGGTCGCCAAATTGCAGAAAGTACGCTCACTGCCATCATGGGAAGAATGAGTGCCTATACTGGTCAATCTGTTGAATGGGACTGGGCAATGAATGAGTCTAAACTGGATCTCAGTCCCGCCAAAATGGAATTTGGTGATCTGCCAAGGATGAGTGTCGCTATTCCAGGTCAAACCATGCTCTATTAATCTAATTTTACCCCGAAAACGCATGAAAGGTGTTTGCATGAACCAGTGACCTTTATCCAGATGATCCTCTTTTGACTGGAAATCCGGAGTACTTTCATCCCCGTACACCGAACCTGGGCGAAGCATAACAGGGTCACATAAAAGCATTATTTACCTAAACCGGAGCTTTCACTGCTTGATTTGCCAGGGATAATCCAGAACATATGTCTGCCAATTGATATTTACTATTGTAGCGTTGCAAATTATCAAAGCGGATCACCATTGCAGAAGGCAGGGATCTGCGAAAGTTTATAATTCAGAATAAATCTCATTCTATGCAAAACACCAAACTCGAACCGGTGATCTTCGTCATTTTCGGAGCAACCGGAGATCTCAACTGGAGAAAAATTATTCCGGCCCTGTACAATTTATATCTGGATGGTTGGATGCCAGAAAATTTCAGTATTGTAGGGAATGGACGTACAAAATATTCCGATACTGATTTCCGGAATAAAATGCTGGAAGGTGTAAATAAATTCTCCCGTAAGGGGAAGGCTGAAAGCGAAAGCTGGAAAAACTTCTCGGAAAAGATTGTCTATTTAGATGGTGACCTCAATAATTCCAAGTGCTACAAAGAGATCAATGCTAAAATAAAGGCGGTCGAGAAAGAGTGGAAACAGACACCAGTAATTATTTATTACCTGGCCGTAGCTTCGAAATTTTTTCCCGTCATCTCCCAGCACTTAAAAAATGAAAAAATGACGGGAGAAAAAGATAAAACCCGTCTGGTAATTGAAAAACCTTTTGGCCGGGATCTTGACTCTGCCAAATCATTAAATAACCTGTTGTGTAATTTATTTGATGAAAATCAGATCTACCGCATTGACCACTATTTGGGAAAAGAAACGGTACAAAACATTTTAGCATTTCGATTTGCCAATTCCATTCTGGAACCTATCTGGAACCGGAATTACATTGAGCATGTACAAATTTCCGTGACTGAACAACTTGGTGTGGAAGGACGCGCCTCCTATTATGACGATGCGGGTGCCCTGAGGGATATGATTCAAAATCATTTACTACAACTTCTCTGTCTTATAGCGATGGAAACACCGGTAAGCTTTCAGGCGGATGAAGTACGAAACCGGAAAGTGGATGTTTTACGGTCAATACGGCGATTTAAGCCGGAAATGTTGAAGAAAAATGCGGTAAGGGGTCAATATGGCCAGGGATGGATTGAGGGAGAAAAGGTGATCGGCTACCGGGAGGAAGAAGGGGTTAAACCTCAGTCGAATACGGAAACGTTCGCCGCAATCAAATTCTTTATTGACAACTGGCGCTGGGATGGAGTTCCATTCTATGTACGAACCGGTAAAAGTATGAATCAATCCTCATCTATTATTTCTATTCAGTTCCGGGATGTACCCCATAAAGTTTTTCCGGACGAGACCATTGATAACTGGAGGCAGAACCGACTGATAATCAGCATTCAGCCGCAAATGAGCATTCAGCTGCAGGTTCAAATGAAAAAGCCAGGGTTGGACATGACTTTAAATACCGTTGACCTCGCCTTCCACTACGACAGCATCAGTGAAAAAAATACCCCGGAAGCCTATGAGACCCTATTGCTGGATACGATGACCGGTGATCAGACTCTTTTCATGCGCGGTGACCAGGTCGAAGCGGCCTGGGATCTGCTGATGCCGGTATTAAATCTGTGGGAATCGAAAAAAAGCCTGGATTTCCCCAATTACGGCGCTGGATCCTGGGGACCGGAATTGGCGGAGGCGTTAATTGCTCAGGATGGATTCCACTGGTTCAGCACGCTTTCCATCAATTGATTTACCATGAAAATATACATCTACAAGAATGAAGAGGAGACTTGTAAAGCATATGCCGGGTTTATTCTGAGTGAGGCAAACAAATGCATTGAAAAGCATGGGACGTTCAACCTGGTTTTGTCGGGAGGAAGCTCACCCAAAAAAGTATTTGATATCCTTGTAAGCGAACCAAACCGGGATAAAATAAATTGGAAAAAGGTAAATTTCTTCTTTGGGGACGAGCGACACGTTCCTGAAGATGATCCCCGCAATAATGCCCTCATGGCGGAAAACAATCTCTTCAAACCATTGAAGATAGACCGGGATCAGATTTTTAGAATTGATACGTCACTTAGACCCCAGGAATCCGCCGAAGCGTACTGGCATTCCATTACGGATTTTTTTGGAAAAAGACCGGTTGTTTTTGATCTGATCATGTTGGGTCTCGGCGATGATGCCCACACCGCCTCCCTGTTCCCAGACTCAGATCTGTTGAAAGAAACCGGAGAAGGAGTCCGGGCTACCTATCTGGACAAAGAAAAAATGTACCGTATATCCCTGACTGCCCCATTGATCAATCAGGCTAAAACCATTGGGATTCTGACTTACGGGCAAAAGAAAGCATCCGCTGTAGCTGCAGTGCTCGAAGGCCCATATAATCCATCCCGGTATCCGGCTCAATTAATTAAAAATCCGCAATGGTACATTGATGCAGAAGCTGCCGCAGTATTGAAAGAAGCCCAACATCTATCGCCATAGACTCGGATATCGGGAAATAAAAATATAATCCGGAAGTGTTAGTGAAGAAAAGTTGCTTCCCGTAATCTACGAATATTGTCTTCTCTTTTTATTCATTTTGCTGCAAGTTCACTCGCTAATCAGGACAGAAGTAGTGGAGTACTTAAGGACCATTACATTTGGGTAGAAACAGGCTGTTCCTAATTAGATACAACGGCAATTCCTGTGACCGGATACAAGTAATTGATCTTTTCAATATCATTAATTCGGATCAATCTGTATCGAGAGAAGATCATAAACAAACCCCGGGCCCATGAGCACCGGATCAGTAACTTTTTAAAATAATAAATTGCTCCAGATCTAAAAAATGTACACGATGCCTCATTCACCTTTGCAAGCCCCCGGTGCTCCGGGCATTCCCCCAAAATGGACAACCAGCGCAAAAGATGGAGTCGCCACCGCGATCAGCCTGGGAAGCTCAGTGAGTTTCACCCTTAGCCATGGGATATTAAATGAAATATTTTTTCCCAGAATAGACCGCGCAGCCATCCGTGACATGGAATTAATTATCACTAATGGTCATGATTTTTTTTCCGAAGAAAAGAGAAATACCTCTACGGTAACCCAGCAAATCAAGTCTGGAATTCCCTCCTTCAAAATAATAAACACCTGTCATGAAAATAGATTTAAGATCACCAAAGAAATCGTAGCCGATCCCCATCGTGATTCGGTGATCCAAAGGATCAAATTCAAGGCGAAAGAAAAAGACCAATATCATCTTTATGGTTTACTTGCCCCCCATTTGGACAATCAGGGTATGGGCAATTCGGCCTGGGTCGGAGACTATAAGGGGCATCCCATGATCTTCGCGCAGCACAATCATGTCGCATTGGCTTTCGCATGCTCCAGGAACTGGACAAAAAGGTCTGTGGGCTTTGTAGGTAGATCGGATGGCTGGCAGGATCTGCAGGAGCACTATCAGATGACCTGGGAATACGAAGTAGCAAAAGACGGGAACGTCGCGCTCATGGGTGAAATCGAAAATCATGTTACGGATCAAATCACCTTTGACCTGGCTATCGGTTTCGGTAATACACCCGACGAAGCAGCTCACCATGCCTTGTCCAGTCTCATAGAAGGTTTTGGTCCTATTCAGAAAAAATATGTGATAGAATGGGAACGGTGGCAGCAACAGATTCGCCACCACTCACCGGTTGACCGTGATAAATCAGCGTTCTTTCTCCTCAGTGCTTCAATTTTAAAAATCCATCAATCCAAAAATTTCCCGGGTGCAATGATTGCCAGCATGTCCACTCCCTGGGGCGATACGATGGGAGACGATGATCAAAGCGGATATCACCTGGTCTGGCCCAGGGATATGGTCGAATGTGCCGGAGGATTGTTAGCCATGGGTAACCATCGAGATGCCCTGGCTGTCCTAAATTTTCTAATGGTCACGCAGGAACCGGATGGTCACTGGTCTCAAAACTTGTGGTTAGATGGTCAACCTTATTGGAGCGGTATTCAATTAGATGAAACTGCACTGCCCATCCTGCTGATAGATCTTTGTATGAAAGAGGGTGCCTTGCATGAAGATCATCTTAGAAAATACTGGAAAACCGTCAGCAAAGCCGCCTCCTTTTTGTTACAGCGAGGTCTTGTTACGGGCCAGGACCGCTGGGAAGAACAATCCGGCATCTCCACGTTTACCCTGGCTACCTCCATTGCCGGATTGTTATCGGCAGCAGATCTGGCCGAAAAAGCCGGCGAACCGCAGATTGCAAACTACTGTCGTCAGACTGCCGATGCCTGGTATGTCGATATTGATACTTGGCTTTATACCGGGGATAATCACATTACCAAAAAACTTAAAATCGATGGTTATTATCTGAGGGTCAATCCGGTTCCGCTGCCGGCCAACGAACTTCACCAGACCGAAATGAACATTAAAAACCATCCGTCAGAAACCGATTCGATACCGGTGATCGAAATGATCAGCACCGATCCTCTGGCGTTAGTCCGCTTTGGTTTACGACCCGCCAATGATCCAAGAATCATCAATACCATCAAAGTGATCGATTATTTCCTCAAAAAGGAGACTAAAAATGGTGATTGCTGGTATAGATACGTCCGTGATGGATATGGTGAAAAGGCCGATGGCAGCAATTTCAGGGATAATGGCATTGGCCGTCCATGGCCATTACTCACGGCAGAGCGGGCCCATTACGAATTGGCAGTTGGCAATTTAGCCAGAGCCGAAGAGCTCCTCGAAGCCCTGGTGAAATTCTCCAATAATGGATTGATCCCTGAACAAATATGGGATCAGGAAGACAAGCCTGATCGTGAGCTCTTTAACGGCAAACACAGTGGATCAGCCATGCCACTGGTCTGGGCCCACGCAGAATATATTAAGCTCATCCGGTCACTGAATGACCAGGTAATTTTTGATATGCCGGATCATACCCGGAAAAGATACCTGGAAAATCAGATATCTTCTGACATCATCATTTGGAGAAAGGATCTACCAGTGCATAAATTGCCGGCCGGGAAGATACTGAGACTGGAGACACTTTCTCCCGCCCGGGTAAGATGGTCATCCGATGGGTGGCAAAATATTAAAGAGGAAATCACGAAAGATATGGGGCTCGGTCTGCATTATCTGGACCTGGATACCAGTCAGGGACGGAAGAATGCCATCACCTTTACCCTATTCTGGATGGAGGAGGAACGATGGGAAGGGACAGATTTCGAAATTGAGATTATTTATAAAAGTGACCGGCAAGGACCCACTAAGGGAAATGGCAGTAAAGGCTGAATAAATATATTCGCGAAAAAGATCTTTAGAATTTTCTTTCTTGTCCTGCCTCAAAGAGCATTTGCCAACGGCTTCCGTCTTTCTTTTTCAAAAACATTTCTGTGATCGGTGCAAAAAATTCTTCCACCATATTTTCCCTGGAACGGGAAACATACATTCCGAATTTCACCAGTATATCCTTCCATGCTATTCTTTCCACATCGGATAAGCAATCAGCATTTTCAATAATCTCCTTTATCCACAAGGTAATCACCGTTCTTCTGACTTTCGGATCGTCCGGAAGTATCTGATCCAACCGTTCAATAGTTTCTTCGAAATATGGTTCACCTCTCCTGAATTTATTCCGGAGTTTGGCTGGGGCTGTAAAAGTGACCGTATGAAAGAGTCTAAGGGCAACGATTTTAGCCTCACGAAGTTTATTTCGCTTTCCTGCTGCAGCCAGGGAAATCAGTGCCGGTGCTTCCAGAATGATCTCCTGAAGCGCTGGTGAAAGTGACATGGTTCTTGACTTCATAGTAGGTTCCTTTACAATCTTCTATTATAATGACATTCACCGGAACGGCAAGTCACTTAATTATGTTAAATAATTAAGAAACTACCGTGACATTTCAATTTGCGACGGTCTTTCTTTACCGGTTAACTGATAGCAGTCCGATAGAACATTTTTAGCTGATATAGGGTTAGATCTACTAATTAACCAATCAACTGAAAAAAGACCGAGGTATAAGTGAACGTTCACAGAAAATCTCGCCAAACTTTAAATAACAAAACTGGTAACAAATGATTCGAAAATTCAAACCCGGTGACCGTGTACAAAAACACAATGACGGTCCTGTCATGGAAGTAGTAAAATATGTGGTCGATCAGGATTTGGGGGGTGAGAATTTCAGTAACCGAAATCTCGAATGTGTTTGGTTCGAAGATGAAGAACGGAAAAAAGCAATTTTTGACCAGCGGACACTCTTTAAAGTCACCGATGGCCGGGGTCTTTATCAGGACCCATGACAAACTACCGGTAGCTGAACCCAATAGTTAATATAAGTTAATATAAGATAATTTAAATACGATTTTGATGAGATCCGAGAAGGAAAGCGCAGATGTAGCCGGAGCTGTAGAGAGCATTTTCGCCATGGGAGATCACAAAAAGATCTTACAATTATCCACCGAAATTTGTGGGTTTATCTACTAGATCAAAAAACTCATTCAGTTGTAACTTTCTCCTGTTTCCTGGTTTTTTCCGAATCAACATGTGGGACGTTTTTACTCCTCTCAAAGGGCGTAATGATTAATTGTACGGCACGGTCATACGTAAAAAAGTTATATGCCCAGTCCCATAGAGCTGCCAGTTTATTTCGAAATCCGATTAAAGAGAAAATATGAACAAAGATCCAGACAAACCAGGCAAGCTTTCCCTGAAATTTCCATCGGGGCAAGTCTACAACTGCCCGGTTTCGTCCAATAGTAGCCATAGTACCTTTATCTTTATATTCAAAAGGCTGGGGAGATTTGTTTTTAATTTGTTTGACGAGATTCTGTGCCAGGTTGCGGGCCTGCTGGAGCGCAACAGTGGCCAACATTGGATGACCTTTTGGTAAGCCCTCATCAACCATCGCTGCCGCATCACCGAGCGCATAAATATTAGCGAATCCTTCCAACCGGTTAAACTGGTCTACCTTCAAACGATGGGCCGGCGCCACACAATGCTTTGGGAATCCATCCGGGAAAGCTCCTTTCACCCCTGCTGTCCAAATCACCGTGTTCGTGCGGAGGACTTCACCATCTTTGGTTTTTAATACCTTGCCATCGTAGTCATCCACCATGGAATTTAGGTGAACTTCCACTCCAAATTCCTTGAGATATTTCAAAGCGTGTTCAGAAGCCTCCTCAGACATAGGTCCCAGTAATTTTGGAGCAGCTTCAAATAGTATGATACGCATCTGCTCCACATCCATTTGAGGAAAATCCTGTGGAAAAACATATTTTTTCATTTCCGCAATGGCACCGGCTAATTCCACACCGGTGGGACCCCCTCCCACAATGGCTACATTAATCAATTCCTCCCTCAGTTCTTCATCGGCCGACACATTTGCCTTTTCGAAATTTTGTAAAATAAAGCTCCGCAAATGCAGTGCATCTCTCGAATTTTTCAGAGGCATTAGCATTTTCTGTACCGGAGTGAAATTGAAGAAATTACTTTGACTTCCGGTCGCCACGACCAGATAATCGTAAGACAAACGGTCCGATGCGGTGACGATTTGATTCCTGGAAGGATGTACAGCCATGACTTCCTCCATCCGAAAAGCTACATTCTTCGACTTTCGGAAAATCTTTCGAAAAGGATAAGCAATGCTCTCTATACGAAGCCCACCAGTGGCAACCTGATACAAAAGAGGTTGAAAGGTATGGAAGTTCTGCTTATCAAATAATATTACATCAAAAATGGTCCCACGCAACTTTTTTGCAAGTTCCAAACCGGCAAAACCACCACCGATGATGATGACTCGCGGTTGATTATTTTGACTTTGCATGATGTTTATATTTTTGAGGTCTGCGAGAATAATCTCTCCCCATAATGACCAAACCGCATCACGCAATGTTTGATCACTCCTCCTCTTTATAAAACCAGAAAATGCCTTAAGGGGTTTAGTACTAATCAAATTAAAAAACATTAAAAAAAATAATTTGCTTCTACCGGTGACCCCTTCGCAAAACTCCGGTCTATTCAATAGGTGGCCTCACCCCGGCCAACCTTTTCTAATTCGATCATTTGATTCAAGGGTTGAGATGGTACAGGAAATCAGGTCTTTGCAGAACAACATTATTGCACTCGAAATGATCGGGGATTTCACTACGGTAGATAATAAAGTCTGCCTGGATCTGATCCAGCAAAAAGTTGACATGGGATTTCAGTTTGTGAACCTGTTATTCAGGATGGATGAAAACAAAACATCCGGGGAAAGTGTACAGAAATTTTTCCGAAGTGATTTACATGTCATCCGAAGTATTCCGTATTTAGGACATCTTGCTATTGTAATCCATTTGGAAGAAGCCCATATTTTCACTCCCCTTGATCAATTGTTTTTTAACCGCTCCTGCCTGGGTTGGGAAGAGCAATACTTTGATATTTCAAAAATGTTTAAAGCCTGGCAATTTGTAAGTTCTATTGAGCATGAAGAAACCATTATTATTTGATAGCTCTCAATTACTGAAGTCCGGCAGGAAACCTACTTTCCTGCGATGACCTAGCCTCTCATAATAGCGCCTTAAATTCTTCCGGCTTATTTGTATCTTTTCAGAATTATGCATGTGATATTTCTGCAGAGATTATTTTTCCTGGCCGTGCTACTGGCATTTTGGCAAACTGCTGGAAGTCAGGTGAACCGGTCAAAGCTCACTGTGACCATCCTGGACCAGGATCAAAAACCAACGCCAGCCAGGGTACGCTTTACGGATCAGGAGGGAACTTATTTCGCTCCGGAAGGAATCACTGATGACTTCGTGATCACCAGTGCCCAGGAACCACACAGCAAAGAAGACGGTCTTATGTTGGATGAAGATCGAAGGTTTGCCTATACGGATGGCAGTTTCAAGATTATGCTTCCGCATAAAAGGATTTATCTGGAAGTGGTTAAGGGATTTCAGTACCGTATTTTTAAGGATACTTTCGATCTGCAAGCAGGGTCAAAAGAAGAATTAAAAGTTCAGCTCACTCCCTTCGCAGACCTCCCGCTGGACGACTGGTATAGCGGTGATGTTCATGTGCACTATATTGATTCGGAAACTGCCCTGCTACAGATGCAATGTGAAGATCTAAATGTTTGTAATCTACTTATTTCCGATTTTACTGTCGACCAGGCCAACTTCAGAGGTGCTATTGAGCCAATATCTCAATCAGAGCATATCGTCTATTATGGTCAGGAGTACCGGGAGGACCGGCTGGGGCATATAAACCTGCTCAATATCAAATCCGGATTAATCGAGCCGGCTAAAGAGGCGAGGAAATTTCAGTATCCACTGAATATCGATGCCTGTGATCTTACTCACCAGGACAATGGACATGTATCCTGGGCTCATTTTGCCGCCTGGCCCGGATTGGAGGGCCCGCTCGGACTCATTTTGAAAAAAGTAGATGCCGTCGAATTGTTATGTACGATTGACCCCTTTCAGGAACCCATCTTTGCATCAGACATCGTCCCGGAGCTGCCCATGAATTCCGGCCTGCGACTATATTATCGCCTGTTGAATTGTGGGCTCAATATACCCGTGACAGCCGGAACCGACAAAATGAATAATCAGGTAAGTGTTGGTGCAAACCGGGTCTATGCCCGGGTGCAGAATGATTTCAATTATGAAAATTGGATCACAGCGATCAACCAGGGCCAGACTTTCATCACTAACGGTCCTTTTATTACCTGCACCGTCGACGAATATGAACCCGGCTCAGTGATTAATGGATCGGAAAAATCCACCCATAAGATCAGAGCAGAGGTCTGGAGTCAATTTCCGGTTGATCGTCTGGAAATTATCTGCAATGGTGAATTAATTGCCGAACAAACAATTGAAGAATCACAAAATTATGCTGAAGTAGAGATCGATTTTACACCGCAAGAAAGTAGCTGGATCGTCGCCCGGGCATATCAACTGGCCCGACCCTACCTGCGAAATGGGTTGAGTTTAGCCCAACGCCGGGATGCCGGAGCAGCTCCCACTCCACTAAACCGGTATTTCGGTACGTTGAGACCGGAGATGTTTTTTGCTCATACCAGTCCAATTTATCTTAATTTGGAAGGAAAGCCGGTTTATTCAGCTTCAGACGTGAAGTATTTCATCGAATATTTAGAAAATGCCATTCAATGGCTGGAAAAAGAAGGGAGCTTTCCTGACGAAGAATCTAAGAAGGAGGTACTTACTGCCTTCGGAAAGGGAATAGAAGCTTTCCAACAATTGTCTGCAAATAAAAATTAGCCGCAGTTTATTGACCTTCTAGTGGACTGTAACATTCAAATCGAGTGCATAAATTGACGTCTTTTGCACCAGCTCTTCGTCCCGACGCCAAAGGCTATGGCCGACGGAGTCATCATCAACAGCCTTACGTAGCTTCGGCTATGCGCGCCTGCCCGACTGGACGTCGTTCGGGCGGGGTGTTGCTTCTTTGATCTGATACAAAATAATTCCAATTTATACTACTCATCTAAATATTACAGTCCACTAGTGCTTATCAGGGAAATTATTTATATTTTTCCGCCGTTAGATGAACAAGCAAGATTGGTGTAGAGAAAATACTCTCCGGTGAAATAATGGTGGGTTTCCAGCTGCTCTTTCAATAATTTAAAATCCTGCTCATTCCTGGCATGGTCTGATATCCATGATAGTGCCTTTACAAACGATCTAAATTCCTTTTTCATCTCTATAGCAGTTAATTAATTATCAAATATTCGCAACCCACAAATCACTATGCGAGGTAAGAATTAAATTCCGGATGACGATCCAGGTATTTCTGAACAAAATCGCAGGAGGTAGAAACTTTAAATCCATTCGCCTGTGCATATTGCATGCCCTCCCACACCAGACGGGTACCAACTCCCCTATTTCGTAATATTTCCGGCACGAATATATCGTGAAAATGGATAACGGTGTCTTTGCCGCTATTTTCGAATCTATAATTTAATTGAGCATCTGAGGCTTCCTTCATGGGGATGTGGAGACGGCTGTCTTTCGTATCAACACGAATCTCTAATCTTTCCGGATCAATATGCATACTATTTATTTTATAATTTTTGATTATTATTGATGAATCTGTTTTATTTTTTTAATTCCCACCACGAATCTCTTCTGGCTAGTTGGTCCAGCGGTTTCCGCTTCCCGGGTTTAAATTCTCTCTCACGTAAATTTTCTTTCAGATCATCAGGATCACCGCCATAATATCCGACAGCTATCGCGGTAGCTACATGATATGCTTCAGGAATTTCAAAAACCTTCTGAGCTTTTTTCCAATCCACTCCAGCCATCATATGTGTGGCAATCTCCATACTTTGAGCCTGCATTATCATATTGCCCATCGCCAGACCCAGATCATGCAGGGCATGATAGTTTTCTTTCCCATCTTCGGTTTTTTCGTCAACGATGGCCAACATTAAAACCGGTGCATTTTGCACCCAGGATTGATTGTACTCACTGAGGCATTGATAAATCTTTTCAAAAGCTTCCGTAGTCCGGAATGTGTATATAAAATACCAGGGTTGCAGGTTATTGGAACTGGGTGCCCAGCGCGCTGCTTCAAAAAGTATTTGCAGAGTTTCTTCTGCTAAAAAGCGATCAGAAAAAGTAACCGGGCTCCACCGTTCGGCCAGCAAATCCAGGATCGGATGGTCAGGGTCTTTCTTTAATTCCTTTAGGTCCGTCGTAATCTGCTGTTCTGCAAGGCTCATTTTTTGTGAGAATTGATTTACTGTAAGACTTACTGACACTCCTAATTGTTCTCTCACAAGTAAATCTGGGCAGTGATGAATGCCTAACTGTAAGAAATGTAACTCCAAATCCAAATAAGTACTAGCTTTAACCCTGCAAAATCAAGACTATCAGAGGAATATGCAAAACCTGGAAAAGATTCTAAAAAAATTGGAAAAGAAAGCCGAGGGCCGGGGTGTGCTTAGTCATATTCTTAAGGAGCTGGAGGTAGACTTTGATGATTCGTCTTTAAAATTTTACCATGACTATCTGGTGGCAAATCAACTGGTCTCCAGTAATATGTCAGGAGGAAAGATGGAGTTAGTGATCACTGAGAAAGGAAAATCATGGCTGCAGGGACTGCACTCCAATGCTAAGAATACCAGAGATAAATTTCGAGATGAAATAGACATCGAACGGACCAAATTCGAAGTGGAAGAATTGCGAAAAGCCGTCACTATAAATAAGAAACAATTGCAGGGATTCCGCGAACTGGAACTCGTTTACATCCGTAGAATGAAGAACCTGCGCCTGATGACCTGGATGGCCCTGGTGCTCAGTGCATTGGCCTTATTTATTTGCCTGATCCAGATGCTGACCTAATTACGACTCTCGCAATCAATCAGAGATGCAATACTAGCGTCTTTCGACGGCAGCATAAATAAAAAATCTCCCCGAATACATATAATTGACATCCAACTGTTCCCTCATATTCTGGAAACCGAGTTCTGTCCGGGTATGAAGCATAATCCAACGGATCGCTTTTGCACAACTATTGAATTCGATTTTCATGGCCTGTTATTTACTTTGAACAAATTGGTTTCATTCAATAGTGTTAATGGCTGGTACAAATGTCCTGCCAAAGCAACGCATTTTTAAAGGGGGAAATAATCTCCACTCAATCAGACCGACTCAATCGCGAGGTTAGATTTCCGTAGCGGAGCTTATCGCTTCTCTAGAATAAATACCTGGTCACTGGAGGTATTGTCCAGCGTCAATCGATTTTCCGTCAATGTATAGTCATAAACGAAAACGATCGAAGAGCCGGAAAACTCCATGGTGATCGTAGTTGACGAGCGCTCATATGTGCCTTCACTGGATAAAAGTCCTTCACCGAGCTTGAATGTACCATCACTATTATAAGTGTAGATAGTCCCGAGATTTGCATCAGCTAATGTACCCATGGCTTCGACAATTTCCCATCTGCCCACCAGGGGATCACCACCATCATCCATCTTGTCATCATCCTTTTTACAGGATAGTACCCCAACCAGTAAACTGACAAATAGTAATGACTTGAAAACTGTATTCATATTAGGATTATTTAGGATATAAAACGCAAAAATATAAATTCTGTTGAATCCTGTCTGCCAATAGTTAACCATCTAAATTCTTGGCCTGCATCTGATTGACCCATTTTCTATTGATCCGGAATATCCTTCTCAAAGTAGAGATAGAACTATACGGCTGAGCCATAACTTAAGGCATCAGTTGATGCCAGGGTCCATCCCTCTTCTGTCTTGCGGTCTAACATTCCCTGCAGCTCTACCTCGGATGATTTAATCAAATGATTTTTATCTGTGGTTAGTTTACTGTAGAAGATTGCTGTTTCAAGTTTATACTTTTTCATTTATTCATTTTTCTGTCTGTCCGGGAAATCAAGACACATTGATTAAGCGCTGAATGCTGCACAAAAATCATGCAAATCGGGGCCTCTTAAGAATTTGGATGGGATTTTCACCCAAACATATGATTTCTTTAACGGAACAATTCAAGCTCCGACCGTTATATTTCGAATGTTTTACCGATATTGGACTATCTGATTTCGTATGAAAACATTTGCTGCCCGGCACGAAATTCTACTTTAATCGACATTTACAGACACCATGGAGAATGATTTTTTCAAGAGTAAGGTATTAGGCCATCCTTCCGGACTATTCGTTTTGTTTTTCACCGAGATGTGGGAACGATTTTCCTACTATGGCATGCGAGCATTGCTGATCATGTTCTTCACCGCCTCGTTGATTGGTGGAGGTTGGGGCTGGCCCCGTGAATATGCATTCGCGATCTTCGGTACCTATACCTCCCTGGTCTACCTCTCAACACTATTGGGTGGATATTTTGCAGACAATGTGATCGGCTTTCGCTATGCGGTTGCGGTGGGAGCACTATTAATGACAATGGGGCATGCTTGTATGGCTTTGGAACATCCGTTCTTCATCTATCTGGGACTTACCTTGCTGGTATTCGGCAGCGGATTTTTCAAGCCCAATATGACGTCCATTATCTCGGAAATGTACAAGGGGCATACGGACAAGAAGGATGGAGCGTATACCATATTCTATATGGGGGTAAATGCAGGTGCTTTTCTGGGTATCATGCTGTGTGGTTATTTAGGTGAGAAAGTGGGCTGGAGTTATGGCTTTGGGTTGGCCGGGATTTTCATGCTCTTTGGTCTACTTCAATTCTGGTACGCTCAGGACATATTCGGTAAGGTTGGATTAAAACCGAAGAAAGAAACCGTTCCGGAGATCTCCGAAGAGGAAGGAGGAAAGCGAAATCCATTCCCTACCTGGCAATTGGCATTATCCGGTCTGGCATCGCTACTTGGGCTGATATGGATATTGAATGACCCGATATCAAAAATTTCGGAAGGTGCCGTGAATGTGCTCAATTTTCAGTTTTTAGGCTACTCAGGACCTACTGTCACCATTGTCACAGCATTCCTGATCTTTATCGTTTTGTTGATCTTCCGGCTTACCAATTATTCTAAAGTCACCCGCGACCGGATGATCGCCGTGAGTTTCTTTGCTTTCATTACCATCTTTTTCTGGTCGATCTTCGAACAGGCTCCTGGCTCACTCACTATTTTTGCCCGGGATTATACAAACCGGGTCTTGGAGGGCAATGCCGGATTCACCTTCAAAATCATCAATTCACTGATCACCCTCGTGCCCCTCGGTATCATCACCTGGGTCTTATTTCGATTATTCCGGCAGACTTTTGCCAAATACCGTCTTTCAAATCTTTTTCTCGGAACCAGTTTCGTGATCATTTGGGGTATTGCCCTCTGGATGCTGTACGTAGAATTTCTCAAGGAGGTCGCCGAAGTACAAGCTTCCTGGTTTGGTATCCTAAACTCCCTTTACATAATCACCTTTGCCCCATTGTTCTCCCGTTGGTGGGAGAGTAAGTACAATCCGAATGCAAATACTAAATATGCCATCGGAATGTTTCTCCTGGGACTGGGAATGGCCTGCGTGGCTTTTGGGGCCCGGAATATCACCCCGGGAGCACAGACGGCGGCAGTGAGCATGATCTGGCTGGTTTTGGTTTACCTGTTCCATACCCTGGGAGAACTCTGTGTATCTCCCGTTGCTCTATCCTATGTGAGCAAGCTGGTGCCGGCCCGGATGATCGCTTTCATGTTCGGAATCTGGAACCTGGCCATTGCCATCGGCATGAAACTGGCCGGTGTTTTCGGTGAGGCTTCCGAAGGCATCGCAGAGGAGCACGGCCTCAGTTACTTTTTCTGGATTCTAACCATCATTTCCTGGGTCCTCGGTGTTCTGTCTATGCTGCTCTATCCGGTGATTCGCCGACTGATGCATGGTATAAGATGATTTCGAATGACGAATTATCACTAATTGTCAATTTCCAATTCTTTATTTCAACCCGGAGGATGTAGATCCTGCTCTCTTTGTCTCGCCCAATCGCTCTACGATCACCCGGCAGTTGGGTGATTAGAAAGTTATACCCTTAGCCTGCTTCTTAGCGTCCAAAACAATTCTGCTCATTCTATAATTCTGAAAATTCTGATTCTGACAAATGATGACCGAAGACGGGAGACCGAAGACCGGAGAAATGTCCGATCCCCGGAGGAGGTAGATCCTCCTCTCTTTGTCTCGCCCAATCGTTCAACGCTCATCCGGCAGTTGGTGATTAGAAAGTTATGCCCTCAGCCTTCTCCTCAGCATCTAAAACAATTCTGCTCATTCTTGTTGTTGGCGCGAAATAGCAGAGAGCATGGTACATGGGCAAAGAGGAAATATAACATTCGCCGGCGTTGCATACATTCCTGGTGCGCAGTTCCAATTCTTTATTTCAACCCGGAGGATGTAGATCCTCCTGTCTTTGTCTCGCCCAATCAATTCTGCTCATTCTATAATTCTGAAAATTCTGATTCTGACAAAGGAAAGACCGAAGACGGGAGACCGAAGACAGGAGAAATGTCCGATCCCCGGAGTCCGGTGTCCGGTGCCGGTTGTCGGCGCAGAATAGCAGTGAGCGTGGTGCATAGGGGCAGAGAGGAAATATAAGATTCGCTGGCGTTGCATACATTCCCGG
>JAGQWZ010000461.1 GCA_020436835.1 Saprospiraceae bacterium
TACTTACTTTATGTTTTTCCCTGGGTTTGCTCTTATCGGGATATGCTCAGGAACGGATTTTTTTACCGGGAAAGACGTTCCAGGTAAAGCAGCAACATGCCCGGGCAACGGATATTGTATCTTATCCCGTATCAGGTGATGAATGCGCTTCCACCGTTGTACCATATCCATCCAATGGTTGGGGCTATGTTGGCGGCACCAATGTTTTTGGGGACCGAGTCAAAGCCCAACATTTGGAATTTACCGGTAGTGCTGTGTTTACTGTAATTGGAGCACTGGCTTATTTTGATACACCTTCAGTAGTGGGGGATAGTTCTGTGACCGCTAAAGTATATGAAGTAGTGGAGAACGCCCCTGGAGAATTACTGTCTACCAGTTTGCCTGTGCGTGTTTCTCAAATAACACCTCCATCCGATACTTCTGTGGAATTTACCATTTTCCCATTTAATGATTCCATGTCTCTCGAAAGTCCACAATTCTTTGTCGGCATTGATTTCACTGATCTGTACAGCTCCATGGACACCCTTGGTTTATTTTCAACCTTAGATAGTTGTGGCGATGGCTCTAACACTTTCGAGATGTGGTCAGATGGTACCTGGGCTTCATTCGATACCACCTGGTTCTTAAATGCGGATCTATTAATTGAAGCGATTGTGGAGTTTGCCGAAGATACGACGGTTGCCGCGGATGATTATATCAAGTACAATGGACTCCGGCTGTTTCCGGCTACGCCCAACCCGGCTGATGCTCATACAGTCCTGAATTATGGGTTGGACAAAGATCAGGAAGTAAGAATATCACTGCTTGATGTTTCCGGACGCATTGTGAGAGAAATTAATCCGGGCCTAAAGCATGCAGGGCAACATCAGGAGCAGGTACACACTTTTGATATGTCTCCCGGCACATATTACTATCGTATTTCTACTCCTGCCGGTAGTCTGGTCAGTACCTTTATTGTTCAGAGATAACAAACGAAAAAAAGAGGAAGACCTCGGATGTATTTTCCGGGGTCTTTACAATGGTAGTCCTTTTTAAAGACTTGAAAAACTTAGGGAACGAACCACACTAAAATAAGTCTGGAATAGTTAAGGCAAAAGAAGAAAGACCTATCTTCGATAGATGCAAGCAAATCAGATCACTTTTCCGCTTGGCCTACTATTGCTTTGTTACTTCTTTGTTTGCTGCCACTCCGATTCCACTACTCAAGAAGATAAGGAGCCTGCTGCGACTTCTCTCAATGGTGAGCCGCTTTATGCCAGTGCCCCTTCCGAAAAAATTCTGATTCAACTTCAGGAAAAGGAGCATCAATATCGCATCCGGGAAGATGATCCTGACAATATTATCTGGTATGGTAGATTTCTGGCTTATGCCGGCCGGTATAAAGAGGCGATTGCTATATTTTCCGAAGGCATTAAAAGATTTCCCGAAGATGCCCGATTTTATCGCCACCGGGGACACCGGTATATTACGATACGGGAATTTGAAAAATCGATAGAGGATTTGAAGAAGGCTGCCCTGCTCATAGATGGTAAAGAGAATCAGATAGAACCAGATGGATTACCCAATGCCCAGAATATTCCGGTCAGTACCCTGCATGGAAATATCTGGTATCACCTGGGACTCGCTTATTATTTGCAACACGACTTTACCGCTGCGCTGACTGCTTTTATTAATTGCCTTCGCAGTGGGAGCAATGATGATAATATTGTCTCGGCCAGTCACTGGATCTACACCATTATGTGCCGGATTAACCGGAGCAATGACCATGATAGTGTACTGGACCGGATTGACACAACCATGAATATCATTGAAAATTTCAGTTATCACAAATTGTGTCTTTTGTACAAAGGTGCCATTACCCTGGATCAGGCCCGTAGGGATCTTCCCGAAGGACCGGCTATGGATGCATTTGAATATGGGGTGGCCCGTTGGTATGCCTGCCAGGGAAATCAGGACAAATGTGATCAATTGCTCTATGAGATTGTATCGGGCGAGGGATGGGCATCTTTTGGATACATCGCCGCAGAAGCAGATCTCTATCAATGAGGAACCCATGGTCGGTTTTGCTCAGTCAGACACGTTCACCGGACTCTAAAATGCACTTCGATTCAAACAATTGTTCCATCCGGGTGGTCTTAAAGAAAAAAGACCGCTATGAAAGACTATGAAACATTGATCCAGGCGATCGAAGATCTAAAGAAATCGGGGTATACTTATGATTTCAACCTGATGGATAATGGAATTAAGTGTGCGGAAATTACCACTAGTTTCGGACCAAATGATTTTAACGTAGAGCATGTCTACCGCTTTGAAGGGATGAGTAATCCTTCCGACAGCTCCATTCTGTACGTTATTCAAACCTTATCAGGGGTAAAAGGGCTTTTAGTAGATAGCTATGGAGCATACAGTGGAGAAGTCTCTGAAGAGTTGCTAGAGAAACTAAACATGAAATATCAGGGGTGATCTTCACCCTCAGATCTGCGGCTCCATCAAATATCCCAGGAGGTCAGCAATCTCCTCCTCGCTAAGATTACTCAGTAGTCCGGCGGGCATCAGAGAAACCGGTGTCACTTCGGTGGATTGAATCTCAGCTTTATTGAGCGTGACCTCTTCCTGTCCCACGATTTTCAAGGTAATCTGTCTTTCATCTTCTCCCACACTATTTCCCATAAAGGTTCTGCCGTCTCGCATCGAGACGATGATCATCCGGTAGTCGTCCTGAATTTCCGCATTCGGTTCGAGAATATTCGATAATAAATAATCCAAATTAGTGCGATTAGACCCGGTTAATTCTGGTCCTATATCTCCTCCCTTGTCGTACATCCTGTGGCAGGGTCCACATGTGGTCTGAAATATTTTCTCACCTGACTTCAGATCGATTGTTCCCCGTCCTACGATGGCTTTATAGTGCTCATAAGTTTGTTGAATGTCCGGATCTGGTTCATCAATAGGACCCCAGATTTCCACAAATCCACTTCCCACCACTCGACGAAGTTGCCGGGCAACGTAGGCAGGAATATCCCTCTTTGGAATTTTACCCTCTGCAATGGATCTCGCCAATATTCCACCATAAGTCGGACGTGAAGACATGGCATTTATAATCTCAGTTTGAGTGGCAGGAGGGAACATCCCATATTTCTTAATCAGGAGTTGTCCCAGGTTATAATCATCATATTGGGCAGTGGCCCGGATTGCTACAGTTCGCGTTTCTTCGTTTTCCAACAATGCTGGAATGAGGGGTACCAGATCAGGAACCTTACGGGCTGACAGTTGTTGGATGGCCGTATTTTTCTCTTCCGGTGCTGCATTTGTTTTCAATGTTGTCAACATTTCACGGATCGCATCCTGATTACCCAATTGTTGACTAATCTCATTTAACAATTGACTGATTTTGTCATTTATTGGCATCAGAGCGGCACTTTTTTCAGCCCAACCTCCCGGTTGCCGGATATCGGTTCGCCCTTCCAGGGCAGCAAGGATCCCTGCTAGCAGATCTTCCATATTCTTTTGATCCGGCCTCAGTCCATCCACCAGAATATCAAATTTTCCTCCATCCACTAAACGCCGGCTGACAAATTGGTTTATATCAGCGAACGCCGACTTACCGACCAGTTGCAATACTTTGTCAGGATTGTTCTCTACCAAAGGTTCCAGGGCATACCACAACATGAGAGGTATATTGTGGTCGGACGTATCTTCTTTCCTGGTCAACAATGATTCCAGCATGTACCAGCGGTCCTCCGGTCTCATTCGCTGTAGTGCGCTGGCGAGATAAAGTCTGACCACCGGTGATGCTTCTTCCGGAGTTATATTTTGCAATGCTTGTACTGTTTTTTCCAAAGGATTGGGTTCCTCACATAGCAGTTGTACGCTCCAGGCTCTGACGAAGGGGTCCTGATCCAGGAGTAAGCTGAGGAGGTGATCAGTATCCAGACTTTGGCTCACATGCAGCGACCATAGCGCATTCAACCTGACTGGGGTTTGATTCCCGTTTTTCAGCTGATTATTCAGAAACTGGATCGCTTTCGGATCGATTTGTCTTTTAACTCCCCGTTCCTGTAAAAGGAGGCGAGCTCTCCGCACGTGCCAGTTGCTGCTATTCCCCTGTAATTGTGCGAGCTCCAGGTCATTAAGGGCGGAGAGATCATCGTATCTTCCCTTCCAGTTTTCCGCCGCTGTAGTTGGGGCATAATCCTGAAAATCCGTCCGGTTTCTTTGTTCACTACCTCCTTGCCGCAGATATCTGCGTCATGCCAATCTAATACATAGACACCTCCGTCCGGTCCGATTTCGAGACTGAATCCAATCCACTGAGCGTTGTTGGCCAGCAGAAAATCCTCGCCGTGTTTCCCTGTGTATCCGGAACCTTCTGGGATGAGGATGTCTGTGAGTACAGCATGTTCATGAATATTAGCCATGAATATTCTGCCGTGTTGATCTTGGGGAAAAGCATCGGACTGATAGATGCGGGCCCCACCATGGGCTGACCGGTGCCGGTGGTCTGCGATTGTTTGAATGTCACGGTATACGAAGGGATTGAAATGTTGTCCACCTTGCCTTTGATAAATTCCACCGGGTATGATATGCCAGAGATGGGGAATCACACATGCAGAAATAAAGATCTGACCGTTCTCATCGTAATCGATACCCCATGGATTGCTAAAACCATGGGCCACCACCTCGAATCGGTCTTTTGTCGGATGATAGCGCCAGACCCCTCCATTTATAGCAGTACCTTCCTGATTCAGCAGGTCGGTGGGGAAGGCATCCTGATGACGGTACAGCCTGTCGTCTCCAGATGGATTCCGGATCACAGAAGGCGTGGCAAAACCCTGACAGCCGTACAACCAACCATCGGGGCCCCAATGCAGGCTATTGAGGGTTTCATGCCGGTCACGAATACCCCAACCGGTGAGCCTTATTTCTATGTCCTCCACATCAGCTTTATCATCCTTATTTTTATCGGGGACGAAGAGCAAATGCGGTGGAGCTCCAAGAAAAAGACCATCAAAACCAACTGCAATGGCGGCTGGAAATGCGATTCCTTCCAGGAATACCTTACGGCTATCCGCAATGCCATCCTGGTCAGTATCTTCCAGTATCAGAATCCGGCTATCTCCTGAATTGGAGAATCCACTTCCCCGTGACTCATAATCCCTGTTTTCCGCCACCCATAATCTGCCCCGGTGATCCCAGCAAAAAGCCATTGGTTGCGTAATATCCGGTTCTGCAGCCCAGACATTCACTTCGTAATCATCTTTAATCGTCATTTCCTGGATGGCTTCCTGCGGTGTCAGAAATCTTGCTGACCGCCCCTCCTCCTGAGCGATGCCCCAAAGTGAGGCAGTTGAGTACATTCCTTCCGCTCCACTATATTGTTCCCATCGTTCATTTAGTTGCACATCATTGAGCGACTCTGTACTTACTTCGATCCGGTGTTTGATAATCTCAGTATGGCCTCGGGGAATGTTCCAGTCGCCCAACCGTGCGCGACAAGGGCCTACGCCAAATTGTCCATCTACTCTCCAGGGTTGAGGAAAGCCACCGTTTTGGGGATGGTCAAAAATGGCAAGATGCACGAAGTCATTTCTTCCCTCCACTTGCATGGCGAGGTCCAACCACATGGCCCGTTTGCCTTCCGCCCGTAGATCGCGATCCCTGGCTGCATTAAAAACGGTTGCCGGGGTTCCTTCCTGCCAGGGCATCCGCACAAACAAGCCACCGTAATCGTATTCTCCGATGGTTACTTCCTGTTCTGCCCGTCCTTGCCAAATCAGGTCCAAAAGATATTTTCCATCATCCTCTCTGAATATCCAGGTCTGCGTCTCTGTCATCAATACTTCACCCAGGCTGTCCAACATCTCATATTCCGTACTCCAACTAAGGACTTGAGATGAATCCTGAAGTACCTTAAAATCAACCCTTCGCCAAAAATCCTCTTCCGGGTGATGAAAAAAATCGCGACCATTCACCCGGGTAAACCCCCAGTAAATACCGGTCTGATGCCGGTGGTGGCCAGGACTGTACTCCGTTAAAGTTCCCTTTCCATCCGGACTAACAAAGGGGTGGATGTACGGACGGAAATCCGGTTTGGCATTTTGAACCAATATCGTTTGACCATCCGGTCCGAGTATGGAAATGGTGTTTTCCTGGCTATCCAGTCGAATGTCATAAGAGGGGTTAACCGCTTGCCGGTCAATTTCTTTACAGGCGGTAAAAAACAACAGCAAGGTAATTGGGAATAGCAAAATGGTCCTCATGATAGAAAAGTACAAAAAAAGATTTCTTTTGCCACTCCCTGAGCTGTAACAAAAAAAGGCCGGAAAATTCCCGGCCTCACGAAGGTTGTGAATTTAATTTCCCCGGCCAAGGTACCAGCCGATGGCGGCTCCTGCGGCAGCATACATGATAGTATAGACGATCACATCCGCAATGGTTCCGGTGATATCCATCAGGTTAGCCGTGCCAAACATCAGGAGATCAAATCCCAATCCGGTCAGAAGTCCGATAATAGCACCTGCCTGCAAACCCGTTGCCGCCGTCTTGATTCCAGCCCACTTGCTAAATATGTAGGCCAGCAATGCACCGGAAGCCAGATTGCCAAGAATAATGAATAACATGTTGGGAGGATCTTTCATGTAGTCGCCGCCACTACTATGGGTTTCAAAGAAAGATCCTAGTAAAGCGACATAAAATAGATAACCGAGGAGGAACAGGACAACACCCCCGATTACGCTACCCACGAGAAATTTTTGTGTGCTCATATGGTTGTTTTGTTTTGAATTGATGAAAAGAAAATTTTCTCTATTAAGTTAAAGAGAAAATAGGAGTCAGATATGGAAAATTTAGAAGGCAACGATAATCGATGATCTGGCTGCTGTCTCTGGCCGTAATAAATGGGATTTTTTTCCGGTGATTTACGGTCGACCGGCACCTTCTATAGTTTTCTTAGTGGTATATTATCCAGGTTTATTTCCACACTGAAAGCATCTGCCCCGGTATTTTTTTTACCGCTCAGTGAAAAGCTGAATCGATTCGCTTCACTCTGGAGTAATTTAAAAATTCCCGTGTCAAAGGTCAGGGGAGTACTAAGTTCGTCGGAGAGGAGCATAAGAATCCCTCCTCCTTCTATACCCTCGGTACTGAGTGGGTACTCCTCCCGGCCAAAAGGAAAAAGATTCAGCACCAGAGAATGTTTTTGATCCAGGCTGGTCATTTCCAGGGTGAAATTGTCCTCATCCAGTAAGGCCGCTGCGGGAGTAAGATATTCTATAAATACAGCACTATTTTTTTGGATGGTGATTTTATGATCCTGAGCATGGATACTTATGGATAGGAGACTGATGAAGCAAATAATCAAACAGGATGGTTTTTCCATAGGTAGAGAATTTTGATTTTCCGGCAATCTACTTATTTATGGACGGGTGAGCGGCGCAGAATTTATTTTTGCAATCGCTCTTCCATGGCGTCAAGTCTTTTTCTTAAAATATTAATTTCAGTTTGTTGACTTTCAATGATTTCCTGTTGCTCCTGGATGGCTTTGATGGCGATCACGGAGACTTTACCGTAAGCTATGGCGAGTTGATCTTTACCTTGAGCATCGGATATTTGACCAACCAATTCCGGGAATAATGTTTGGGCATTTTGAGCGATAAATCCTAAAGTTCTATTTCCCGGACCATTCTTGTATTCATATTCGTAGGATTGAAGAAGCCTGATTTTTTGGCAGAATTTTCTGTTCATACTCCTGAATATTTTTCTTTAGATTCTGATCAGAACTTGTTAAAAAGTCAGCATTATCACTGTTAATGCAGCTTTTAATATCGCCATTAAAAGCAAAACAAAGTTGTGAAGTAGCAGTGCCATGAAAAATTCGCCAGTAATTATTCGTACTTGTAGTTGCATATATTACACTTAGATCCGTTCTAATAGAGCCACTGACATCTAAAGCCTCAGTAGGTGCTTTCCGGATTCCCACCAGTCCATCAGGATCCATCCAAATACCTAGATTACCTCTTGTCCTGAGAAAAAGACTGCCGGTACTATTGTTCGATGAAGTTCCGAGCTCAATATCAAACAGGTTCTTATTCCACAGGTAACCGACATATCCCCCCAGTCCGTTGTAATAGGATAGATAGGGTTGATTTCCACTCAAACGCAAAATATCATTGTCTCCATGAATGTGCATGAGTGATAACGGATTACTGGTATTCACACCGATTAGCCCCTGGCTGTTGATCGTCATCCTGTCCACGTGATTCGTCACAAATTTTAATTGTCCCGCCGTATTTTCATCGCTGGTTCCCAGAGTCATGGTACCCTGATTGTTCCATAAAAAACCTTTATAGGCAGGCCCATCCCAAAAGGACAACCAGGATTGATTGCCGTCGATACGGGCGGCTTCGAGATTGCGTTCGATGTGCAGGTGAGGCTGCGCTGAAATATTAAAGATCACGATGGAAATAAGAGCAAAGACCAAATAAACCTTTTTCATTGGGTAACTATTTAATAGCTTATTTGGGTAAAGTTGCCGTTCTAAGAAAGAATCCGCAATACCGAGATCGGGGGGGAATAGATTCGAATATTTTCTAGTCACAATGCCTCAACCACTTGCCTAAAATGAATACTCAACTATCTTATGTTTTCATTAACCCGGATAGAGATTTTTGCATTTCGCGAATCTGAGCTTCCAATCGTTCAATACTTACTTTTTGGTCTTTTTTCAGATCTTCCAAACACTCTTGTAAATGATCAATTCTTATTTGTTGACTTTCAATGATTTCCTGCTGCTCCTGGATGGCTTTGATGGCAATGACAGAGACTTTTCCGTAAGCGATGCCCAAATATTGATTACCCGAATGATCAAGCGATGTTTTTACGACTTCCGGGAAATATTCCTTGACATTTTGTGCAATTAATCCGAAAGACGGACTGTCGTCATTCTTCATATCTCTATAGTAATAGGTACTTACCTCTAATTTTAAAAGGTCATCTAGTATTCCTGATCGAAAAGGAGAAATGCTTCGTTTAAGACCAATATCTGACGATGAAATCCAGTCACCGTCGTCATCATTAACATAGGCTTTAAAAACATTATTATAATAGAAATACAACAGGCCGCCGGGTACTACTGCGATAGTCCAGCGATTGTTTGTGTTTTCATCTTCGATACCCACTGTGCCCTTCACATCAAACGGGGAAAACGGTTCCTTACGAACACCAACCCAACCATCGGGGTTAATGTACATTCCTAGATTGCCCCTTGCTCTAAGAATTAATCTACCGGTATTATTTCCAATAGCCGTTCCCAATTCCATGTCAAAAAGATCTTTATTCCATAAATAACCAACATATCCTCCCAATCCATTAAAGTACGAGAGATAGGGTTGACCCCCACTTAATCGTAAAACGTTGTTATCTCCATTAATGTGAAGAAGTGCTAAAGGATTGCTGGTATTCACACCAATTTGCCCTAGACTGTTAATGGTCATGCGTTCGGCATTATTAGTCACAAACTTGAGTTGTCCGGTGATGTTTTGATCGCTGGTCCCCAAAGTCATCGTTCCCTGGTTATTCCATAGAAATCCTTTGTAGGCAGGACCGTCCCAGAAAGATAACCAGGATTGATTTCCATCGATCCTGGCTGCTTCCAGATTGCGTTGGATATGTAGGTGGGGTTGAGCATAATTAATTTTATAAAATCCCAGCACCAACAGAGAGAGCCAGCATATATTTTTCATCTATTACTTGACTTATATTTAATATAAATTTGTGATCTAAATTAGAGAGTCGCAATACCAAGATCGGGGGAGATATTTAATTATTAAACGCTAAATTATTGGGCTATGACGACTATGGAAAGAAAATTGATGGCTTTTTTTAGATACATAAATTAGGTCTTTCAAGTATTTGTGCCGTCGATCATAATATTTTTTCACCCTCGCCGATACCACTGAACCACTACTAAACTACTCACTGGCACCTGAAGAAAGAAATTAAGTAAATTTGATATATTAATAACTTGAATTTCAGATACCGAGATGTTATTTAATAGCCATTCAATAGGTTTGTACTCTTCGGTTCATTGAGTCAAAGTGAGCTCTTTTCCAAAGCTTGTTAATGGCTGCTAATAGCAGCATATATTACGACTTAATTTTTCAAACATCGCACGGCACGCCCCGGATTTTTACCAGTTGTAAATCTCCCTACATCACCGTTAATCGTATATAAATTTCGATACCAGGCAAAATTAGTCTGATATTCGGTACCAGTCCACCAACTACCATAGGTTCCAAATTCAAAGAAAGTTCCATTCGATTCGCGAAAGCCACCGGGTAGACCAGTAAAACCACTTTCATTAGTAGCATCGATGTTAGGGCTTAGCCAATGGGCAAGCCCTTTTTCCTTCAGTTTTCCACCGGCACCACTTTCACCACCCAAAAAATTAGTAAGAGTCGTCCAGTCTGCATCCGTGGGTACGTGCCATCCCGTTGGACAAAGTACCTTGGAATCATTGACTGCATACCAATTGTACAACTTGCCATAGGAAGGTTCATAGATGGCCGACGTATCGTACCAGCACCATGCCCCAACGTTGGATGATTGCCAGTTTTGATAGTTATTCGTTTGCAAAATGACGGAGCCATCATTGTACTTGGTGGTGCGAAGATTTTCTGCCATCCATTCCTGAGATCCAATCTGAATAGTGCGATAGGAATTCCCATCAATATCTGTCACCTGGCCGTCAAATGCAATGCCGTTGGTCAAAGAAACCCATTTTGATCCATTCCAAAGCAGTAGGTCAGAACCGGTCCATTGAATGGTGCCAGATTGATTGCTTAAGCCGGAAGCTTTTCCAATAAGGATTGCACCATCAATATCTAATTTCTCCTGACATGATGCTTGCGAGAAAGTACCACCGATGATCAGAACTAGAATGGTGATAGTGGTTAACTTCGACATATGCTGAAATTTTTTAGAGATTAGCGACAAATTCATCGGTAAATGTTTTTTCACCATTGGTCGCCTTTATAATCAGACTTAAGTCGTCCAACCGTACTATTTCCCAAAAGAGGGTTTCACCGGTATCAGTATTGGTGCCTAAAAACCCAGGAGGGTCGTTGTTTAACTGCAAATCAATGGTTGAAATAACATAAGGTGGTTCTGCAGGATCACAAGAGTCCACGCCATAGAATTCCACCATTTTAATCGGTGGTTTTTCGGGGTCATCTATAAATTTGACAATGGAGTAAAATTCACAAGGTTCAAAGAGTTTTGTGAAGTCACTGATTTCCATGCCCCGAACGAATACCGGAGGGTCAACAAATTGGGAGTATATCTGCCACCCATTTTGGCGGAGTAGCAGATTTTTGAGTTCATCATTTTCACCTTTTCCGGAAGTTTCTTTTACACAGTGAACCAGCAGTAAGGCAGTGATCAAAACCACTAAGAATTTGAATTTATTTGTTTTCATTGGCTGATTTTAAATGATTTTCGGAGGCCGGAGATGGTAGGGTTATTACCTGAGCATTCATTCTATTTTCCAGCACTTCGATTTGATTTTTTAGTTGGAAAATTGTTTCCTGGTATTCCCGTTGCAGGGCATTTATTGCTTCCACCAAAAGTGGCGTCATTTTGCTGTAGTCCATGCCCTTGGCATCGATCCCATTTTCTTCATACCCTACTATTTCCGGTAGGACTTTTCCCACTTCTTCGGCAATGAAACCTACATCATGCTGACCACCATGTGCTTTGTCCCAGGTGTAATAGACACCTCGAAGAGCTGCTATTTTTTTCAGAGGTTCATCAATATTCTTAATATTGTTTTTCCAACGGCGTGACGAGGCCGCACCATAGTTCATACCCGGTCCGGATGCATAGAAATCATAACTTGCGGAGGACCCGCTATAACCTTCGACACCGACGCTTTGGCTTGATTGTCCGTAAACACCAACCCCTCCAGTGGCAGACGCACTTGCATATAAACCATAAGTGGCACCATACGCCTCCATCGCGCTGGAGTTGCTTGAAATTGCATGGATGGCATCAGCATCGATACTTTGAATGGTTAAAGCTCTACCATTGCCAGTTTGATTGATATTTAGCAATGTAAAACTTTCACTCCCGGAAATGTCTAGTTTATACCGAGGCACGACCCCAATACCTATTCGTCCTTGATCATCAATGATCATTCGTTCTTGCAGATTAGTCACAAATTTTAATTTTCCTGCAGGGTTGAACTCAGTGGTTCCGAGGGTGATATTGCCCTGATTATTCCAAAGAAATCCCTCATAGGCTGGCCCGTCATAAAAGGATAACCAGGCTTGATCTCCATCAAGACGAAGCGCTTCAAAATTTCTTTCGATATGCAGGTGCGGTTGCGTAAAGACATGTTGCGGAAAAATATTGATCAGGGTAAAAATGGTAATCAAATAATAAAGTATAGATTTTTTCATTTATATGAATTACTTTCAGAGATATATACAATTCTGCGAACATCGATCATCTTTCAGTACATCGAGATCAGGGAATGAATAACTTAGGTTATAAATCGCATTCTATTTCCCTGAAATGCTTATATTAATTATATTCTTTTGCATGGTAGAAGACTGAAAAATGAAGGTCATCTTATGACGCTTAATTTTTCAATTATTTCCTCTAGTGATTTAATACGATGATTTAATTGTTGTAAGGAAATTTCATAATCTGCTTTTAATAGATCATGCTCCCGATGTAAAGCATTAAATGCTTCCACTAGGAGGGGAGTTATTTTGGTATAATCCATGCCCTTGGCATCCACGCCATTTTCCTCATAGGCTACGATTTCCGGGAGGACTTCACCCACTTCTTCGGCAATAAAGCCAATATCAGAATGACCGCCATGACGAGTGTCCCAAGTGTAGTAGACTCCCCGTAGCGCAGCTATTTTTTTTAAAGGATTATCAATAAGGCGGATGTTGGATTTCCAGCGGCGCGAAGATCCCGAACCGTAATTAATACCCGGACCTGAAGCAAAGAAATCGAAGCCGGTTTCGCTATATCCTTCAACCCCGATACCTCCAGCGCACTGACCGGATACCCCCACAGCATCGCTAAAATTAGAAAAACCTACTACCCCTGCAAGACGACCTTTACCCTGGACACCTATGCCAGCGGTTCCCGATGCATCACTGTAAATTCCTACCGAATCAGCATCGGCAATAATTGCAATTTTATTGCCGAAAGCGATCAACCCATTGTTTCCTGAAGCTAGTACTCCGACACTCTGTTGCCCTTCCGATTTTCCATAGACACCTACGCCATTACTGCTTAAAGTGGAGCCATATACCCCAAATGTTAACCCCGTCCCACTAAATAGATTTTGGCCAAATATGGCTACCTGATCAATCTGGTTAATCTCCGCTTGAATGCTTTGAGCGATTGAATAATTGGCAGGTAAAAATGGACTCAATAATAAAGATAATGCAACGAGTTTGGCCATAAAAAAGAGACCACCTAAGTTTTGTGTTCCTGCGAATTGCAACATTTAATCTCGCGTTTTTTCTCAGTTATAAAAATTGAATTAGTCATTCACTTAGACAATACCGAGATTGGGGGAGGAGATTTTTTGATTTTATAGTATAAATACAGTATGAGTACATTCTTTTAAGAGAAGATTGACATATGGCTTTGATATTATGATGACAGGATCTCGCCGATAAAAGATGTTGTGATGCTGAATTTCAAAGGTCAAATTGGGTCAAATAAGCTTTTCTTTTAGAACTTTAGCCACTGCTTCGGTTGCACAATTCACATGCAACTTTTTATACACATTTTTCAGGTGCGTTTTGACTGTTTCTATACTAATGGAAGTGTTTGCAGCAATCATCTTGTAACTATAGCCTTTCACCAGCCATTGGAGTATTTCTTTTTCCCGTTCGGATAATCGATATTCTATCTCTGGATTACTCTGAAAATGGCCGATCATTTTTCTGGCAATTCCTGGCGACATGGGTGCTCCACCAGCTTTGACTTCCCGGATACTTTGTGGCAACTTAACCAGTGATTGCATTTTTAATAAATACCCCGAAGCACCGGCACAAATAGAAGCATATAATCTTTCTTCATCTTCAAAGACGGTCAACATGATGATCTCTAATGAAGGTTTGAGCGCTTTTACCAACCGAACTGCTTCGATGCCGTTGATCCCCGGCATATCGATATCCATGATGATCACCTGGGCCGGAACCGTGTTGATAATTTCCACTATATTTTCAGCCGAACCATAATCACCGGTTACTTCCAGGTCTGGCTCCGAATCAAGCAGCACTCTGATCGATTCACGCAGGTTTTGATTGTCGTCAAATAGAATAATCTGCAACTTGTTTCATATTTTCTGTGTGAGATATGGTTTTTATCAATTCCATGCAATCCCCTATTCAGGTGACCGGAATATCCAGTAGGACTTCAAACCCGGTTGGGTTACATCTTTCATATTTCAGTTTTCCTCCAGACCGGGACATACGGTGCTCTATATTCCTGAGCCCATTACCCGGAGTTATTTCCATGGCTTCTGAGATGCCATTATCTCTGATTGCGATTTGTAGCATCTTGTCCCTGATCGTAAAAAGGATTTTAACCTCCGTGGCTTTCGAATGTCGGACGATATTATTAATCGCTTCCTTGAAAGCTAAATTAAGGTCCTTTCTTCGGTCGATATCAAGCGTAAATGGCCTGTTTCCCAGATCCTGATCCAGCTTTAATGAAATACCGGAATCATCCAAAGTCCGGGCAGCATAATTTGCCAGATAAGGTACCAGGTTTTGTACCTGATCATAAGTGGGATTCAGATTCCAGACGATTTGATGCAGTGCCTCATTGCTACTGCGTGCTGTAGTGATAATTTTCTCGTACGCTGTCCTATTCTTTTTTTCTGTTCTTACAGCAATTCCACCAATGATTTCAATATTGGTTAAAGCACTTCCTATCTCATCATGAAGGTCACTGGAGATCTGTTCCCTTAGACGATGGATCTTTTTCAATTGATTGATCCGGTATTGTTGAAGGTAATAAACCAGGATCAGCGTCAGTGAAAATACAGTCATTAAGAACCACCAGCGGCGATATACCGGCGGAATAATGGTGAATAGAAATTTTCTCGGTAAACTCCAATCACTGTTGAGCAGTCTGGATCGAATCTCCAACTCATAGTGTCCGGGTGAAAGATTAGGAAAAGAGAGGCTGTGTTGTCGATTGATGTCAATCCATTGGGTATCCAGATTGGCGAAGCGATAATTGTAGGCGGCAAACTCACTCTGATACTGGTCGTCGATAGCAAAGTCGATGGAGAAAACCTTGTCGTGAGCATTTAATTCGATCATTTCCGGATTATCTGAACCGGATGGTTGCAGCGGCGAGATCATGGATTCAGAATGAAATCCTGATATCAGTATCCGGGGGGCGTTCCGCTTAATTTTTATCTGGTCCCCTTCGATTAGTATCAGTCCATCCCGGGTGCCAAAATAGAGATGACCCTGATTATCCGTACATCCGTTCCATATGGTGCTATTGGGCAATCCATTCGATTGGTCGATAATCTGGATATCCAATCTGGATGTATGTAGAGGATCATCAGGATATATGAGTTTTACAATTCCGCGGTACGTGCCCAACCAGAGATTATGGGCAGAATCCTGTAGGATCGAGGTCACGGAATTATCTGGCAGGCCCTGCTCCAGGCGAAAACAATTATTTTGAAGCGTGGCCGGATCGATGACCACCAGGCCTCCGTTATCAATTCTGCCAAACCAGATCAATCCTCGATGGTCTTCAAAGATGGAAAGCACGGTACTCCCGCCTTTTAGGCAGTTGCACTCGGTGATCACGGACTCCATCGAGACGACCATAGATCCTCTGCGGTAAAGGTTGAGATCATCCCAGGTGGCAATCCAAATATCACCGGTTGAAGATACCAGGGTGGCGGTTGCCTGGTTACCGGAAAGAGAACCCGGCTGATCATCATCTTTTAGATTCATGGATTTCATGGTGCCAAGGTCAATATCCCACCAACCGGAAAGATGATTTGTATGAGATGAACTGAGAAATATGTGAGGATAATCACCCGCTATCGATAAAATCCTTTGGCGGGGTAGTTCGGGAAAATCAATCAGTATATTTTTCAGGGCGTCCGGATAGTTTGTATCCCAACTAAAAACGTCACATCCTCCCGCTATCAATAATTCTTTTCCAAACACACCCATCGCCGAAATTTCCCTGCACATTTTGTCATTTGCGCTGATGATGACCTTGCCGGTATATGGATCATTCGTGATCTGATAAATGTGCTGACCATTGTGATATACAATCTGGTTCTGATAGTTCATTATTTGCTGAATACTGTTGCCGGTATTCTGCTCCGGAGTGGACTGCTGTACTATTTTGATTTGGTCAAGATCGGCTGAAATCACTGAAACTCCGTCACCGTAGGTTCCAATCCAGATATTGGAATGCTTATCCTCATACAAACTGGCTATATGTTCACTAATGATGGATTGCTTGTTGCCAGGTTGATGGGTAAATTGAAATAATTTACCCGTCGATGCATTGATGTAAAACACCCCCTGATTATAGGTGCCGATCCAGATATTCCTTTTCCGGTCTCGCAAAATATCTGAAATGCGGGCACCCTCCGGTAGATGGCCATGAACTTTCAGTTGGGCTATTGTTTTTTTATAAATATAAATTTCATTTCCGCCTCCCAATAAAATACTATCACTACTCAAAGGATAAATGCCTTCAAAAGCTTTTTCACTGAACTGCAACGGTTTCTCCGTATGAGGTTGATAGAAGTAACTTCCCATACCGGGAGAGCTGAACCAGACGGTGCGACTATTATCAACCTGAACACGATTTATTGCATTTTCCCGTTTTCCCAGAGTTTCAATTTTTTTTGTCGATAGATCAAGTCTTGAAATTCCATTACTGGTTGCCAACCAGATATTTTCGTTTTGATCCCAGACCATGTCATAGATCGAATTGGAAGGCAATTTCGAGTTCTGTTCGGTCAGATGTGTAAGTAGATTTTTCTTGTGATCTATGATCATCAATCCGCCAAAATCGGAGGCCAGGTAAAAATTATTCAAATCGTCAATAACCATTTTTAAGGGACGCCAGGAGATCTTTTCATCTGATGTGGAATCCTGCAGTTTGGGATGAAAATTGACCACCTTATATCCATCATAGCGATCAATACCCGACCCGGTAGCAAACCAAATGAAACCTTGGCGATCTTGAACTATGTGTTTTACTTCATTATTTGACAGTCCATCCTCTATGGTAAGGCTCTTAAAAATTGGAAGGATACCTTCAGATAATTCCTGACTTTCCAGTCTGGTGACGAGGGAGAAAAACAAACATAAGAAAACGCCGGACTTAAGGCTCATACCGACAACTATAGGATGTAAGATAGATAAATCTGACCACAAGAAGTTTCACCGGACTATTCGAAGTTGATTCTTTTTATCTTAGGGATCTTAATTTTAAAACGGCAATCAAATGATTCAATATAAACGCAGGTCGCTATTCACTCTTATGGTCATCCTGATCCTGAGTACTTATTCATTTTCCCAGTCGACACCGTCAAAACTCATAGCCCCCGGAGCTGTCCTGACCAAAGTGTCTTCGGAATATAAATTCACTGAAGGTCCGGCATCTGATGCTATGGGCAACGTCTATTTTACCGATCAACCCAATGACCGGATTCTGAAATGGTCGGTTACGGATGGATCGGTGTCGACCTTCATGGAAAACACGGGCCGGTCCAATGGTCTTTATTTTGATAACAATGGCAACCTGATTGCCTGTGCGGATCTGGAAAATCAACTCTGGAAGATTGCACCGGATAAATCAGTGGAAATACTTGTCAAGGACTTTGAGGGCAAGAAATTGAATGGACCTAATGACCTGTGGATAGATCGCAAGGGCGGAATTTATTTTACCGATCCATTCTACAAAAGGGATTATTGGAGTCGCACGGAAAAGGAAATTGAAACAGAAGATGTCTATTACCTTTCACCAGATAAACAATCACTGGAAAGAGTAGCTACCGGTTTTGTCCGGCCCAATGGAATTGTCGGCTGTAAAAAAGGAAAGAATTTATATGTAGTTGATATTAACGATAAAAAGACTTATAAATTCCGGATTAATAAGAAAAATGGAGAGTTGTATGATCGACAGCTGTTCACTGAAATGGGTTCCGACGGAATGACTATTGACAACAAAGGAAACTTATATCTCACTGGCCAGGGAGTCACTATTTTCAACAGAAAAGGAGAAAAAATCGGGCATATCGATGTGCCTGAACGCTGGACCGCCAATATCTGTTTCGGTGGAAAAAACCAGGATAAATTGTTTATTACCGCTATGGGCTCCCTGTATACCCTGGATATGCAGGTGAAGGGAGTGAGATGGCAATAAACGAATGACGAATGACGAATCACGAATGACGAATGACGAATGACGAATGACGAATGAAGAGTGACGAATGAAGAGTGACGAGTGACGAGTGGAATTACGAATTACCAATGGACCGGGGAACTGAGTCATGACTGGATAAAGGTTAAGATTCTGAGCCTATTGATCGACTATCACAATTTTATTGCTAATTAATTAAATTTTTAATTTTATGAACCCTGACTCCATTGAAAGACTGAAAAATCGATTTAAAATATGGGCTGTCGAAACCATTAAATTCGCCAGAAATTTACCGCGGGATGAAGAGTACATGATCCTAAGGAAACAAATGATTAGGTCGGCTAGTGGGGGAGCGGCAAACTACCGGGCCGCTTGCCGTTCTAAATCTGATCGGGATTTTATCAATAAACTGAAAATAGTTGAAGAGGAGATCGATGAAACCATGTTCTGGATTGAAATGATTGATATGCTGAGGGATGAAGAGAGGTATAAAAATGAGTCTGTATACAGAGAGGCTAACGAACTTCTATCAATAACTATTGCTTCAATCATTACAACTCGGAAAAGGTTGGCAAGATTACCATCATAGTTTCACTAAAACTTGTTACAGCAGATTCTAAATTCGTCATTCTAAACTCTAAATTCGTCATTGCGAATGCGTTTTGCTTTTAAAATGAAATTAAAGAAAGGCTTTGAAGCCGAATATGAAAGAAGGCACGATGAAATCTGGCCGGATCTGACTGTCTTATTGAAAGAAGCAGGAATTAGCGATTATTCTATCTTTTTGGATGAGGAAACCTCCATTTTGTTTGCGGTGCAGAATCTACCGGAAGGGCATAAAGCTGCTGACCTATCCAAACATCCGGTTATGAAAAAATGGTGGGCTTATATGGCAGATATAATGGAGACCAATCCTGATCAATCTCCCATCGCCATTCCTTTGCAAGAGGTTTTTCATCTCGATTAACCAATTCGCGAGCTGAGCACCACGATGCCTGGATTTCAATTTTATCTCTATTTTTTTTGAGATACAGACATAAACGACCTAAATCTCAGAGGGGCATTTTCAGAATTGTAATTTCACTGAAATTCGGTAAGTAAGCTCACTGCAAAATGGAAAAATGATTTGGGCACAACCTGTAAGAAATTGCTAACTTGAATGAACATCTATCGACCGGATCGTGAGAATCAGTTTGTTTGCAGTCTTGTTCGTCGCATTAGCAATAGGCCCCTCTTCCGCCCAGGATAAGGAACGGATACTTCCTAACTGTCCCATGCATATCATTATTGCCATGGATTTTTCCGCCAGTGAACGAGCCTTTATCGATGAAGTGCAAACGGTTTTACTAGCCCTGACAACGCGGTTTGAACTCCATCCAAATTCGATGCGGATCGGCTTGGTATCCTTCAACCGCGGAGCGCAAATGATCCAGCCCCTTACCGGAGATACGGAGGAGCTAGAGAATACCATTGAAGAATTGAGGATTCCGGTGAGCGTCTTTGCCACGGATATTCATGCCGGTATTGATATGGCCAATGAAGAATTTCAGAAAAATTCGCTGGAAAGTGTGAAAAAGTTCTTCATACTGATTTCTGACGGAGATCCTCACGCACATTCAAGGGGCTTTGGCTTTCAACAAGATCTCGAAAGTATCAGAAGTCTGAAACAGGGTGAAATTGCCAACCACGTCGATCCGGTGCATGTGTTCAGTCTGTATTCAGGGGAGACCATTCCCTTTCAGGATCCCTGGAGTGAGGAAGTTCGATTGCTTTCCATAAAACACATGCAAAATCTCGCCAGTAGCCAGGAAGATTTTTATTTTTTTGATGAGTATCCGAAGTTGGTTAATTTACTTGAGCAGATTAGTAGTTGCCTGTAGCAGTTACCGCGCTTCTGCAAAATCAATATTTTTCGGATCCTGTCTCATCGAATTATTATTAATTATCTTGACCGGTATTGCGAAAACCCTATCATTAGTTATTATGAATAAGTTGTCATTCTTTGTATTCCTCTTTATCGTTAATTCCATGAATGCTCAAGAGAAGCCGTACTATTATGAAATCCCTGCAGCTCCGGAAGATTATTCCGCAAACACCGTTGCCGCGAGACTGGTGGACGGCCTGGGGTTCCGGTACTTCTGGGCAACGGAGGGTCTGAGAGAAGAGGACCTTCGTTTCAAGCCATCTGAAGAAGCCAGGACATCGCTTGAAACGATCCAGCATATTTACGGCCTGACCCGGGTTTTGTTGAACACTACTCAGAAGAAGCCTACCAGCGGAGGCGGAGAAAGTCCTGAGGGGTTTACTGCCCTCCGGGCGGCCACGCTGGAGAATATTCGGCAAGCCAGCGATATTCTCAGGCAGGATGACACTAACCTGGAAGAGATGCCGATGATTTTTCAGGGTAGTAATGGGAGTACGGAATATCCTTTCTGGAATCTGATCAACGGTCCTGTTTCTGATGCGCTCTGGCATGTAGGGCAGGTAGTGACATTCCGGCGCTCCTCTGGTAATCCGTTGCCAAAAGGCGTTCGGGTGCTCCAGGGCACCAAGACTGATTAGAATTTCGGGTTTTGGCACCTATTAGGAGCAGGTAATCATTTGCTCACCTATCGGAAGATCAATGGGGGAGGGGCCTCGATCATGAGGCGATGGGTTTAGAGTCATACTTTTTCCGATATTTGGACGGGATCTAAAACAGTCAAACTTTGAAAACAGTACTACTTACCTCCCTTGCACTACTGGTGCATTTTAGCGCATGGTCACAACTTTCAGAAGACATCGATACTATTCTCGTGGCAGCAAACCAATTACCTACCACGATTCGCGAAACTGGCCGGAATGTGACGATCATTCGACCGGAGCAGATCCGGAAGATGCCCGCAGTTTCCATCGACGAGCTGCTTCAATTTGTGCCTGGTGTCGAAGTGCAGTCGCGCAATGGATTTGGTGCTCAGGCCGATATTTTGATGCGGGGATCTACCTTTGCCCAGGTGTTGGTATTGGTAGACGGGGTGCGCCTTAATGATCCCCTGACCGCCCATTTTAATGGAAATATTCCGGTTGCCAATGAAGAGATCGCCCGAATTGAGATATTGAGAGGACCTTCGGCCGCCATGTATGGCCCGGATGCAGTGGGTGGACTCATCAATGTGGTGACCAAGACATTTAGCGGAAACAACCAGGGTGGTTGGAACGGTGGGGCAGAAGTGGGCATCGGTTCGAATGCCCAGGTGCTGGCTAAGGGCCAGGTGTCATCAAAATCAGACGGGGTAAGTTTTAGCCTGGCAGGTCAATTTAACAAATCGAGAGGTGAGCTAATCCCTGAAGTAGTAGGCGATGATCTGTTCCTCGAATCGTATCGTAATTACTTTGACATACGGACATTTGGCGCAGCGTTGATGCTCGATATGAAAAATCAGTGGAAACTCAAGTTGCGGAGTAGTTACGATTACCGGGATTTCAGTGCCCGTTATTTTTTTACCAGCAGTCCTTTTGATAAATCGACCGAAAAGACCACCAATAGTTTTAATATAATCAAGCTGGAAAAAATCCGAAAAAATTCGAGTAGTGATTTTCAATTCGGATATAAGTACAATACCGATGTATTTATTTTTAGCCCTGATTTTGCCTCAACAAATTCACATAAGACCCATTTTGTAAATCTTTTAGCCAACCATCTTTTCAATATTAACGAAAAACTGATTTTTAAGTCCGGACTACAGTTGGACCGTCGATCTATTAAGAGCAATGACCGGGGAGATCACTATGACTGGCACGGTGGAGTGTATGTAATGGGATTAGTAAAACCGGTAGAAAGCCTGAATTTGAGTGCCAGTCTACGCGCAGACTATGATCAAAACTATGATTTCGAAATCTTACCTCAATTCAATATTTCTTATCTGATCGATCAATGGGTGATCAGAGGATCAGTCGGAAGAAGTATCCGGGCGGCAGACTACACAGAGCGCTATGTTTCCAATAATCTGGCCATGCTGACTCCGGGACGTAACCTTGGTAATCCGGATCTGCTGGCAGAAAGCAGCTGGAGTGAGGAGCTGGGCTTTGATCTTCCCCTAAACAGAAAGTGGAAGGTGAAAATTACCGGGTTCCTCCGTCAATCTGAACAATTGATTGACTATGTGTTGACGAATGAATCAGAGATCGGAAATATAGGAGATCTGCAATCTGGTGCCGACTATTTCTTTGCCCAAAATATCTCTAGAGTCAATACAAAAGGACTGGAATTAGAATCCGTTTTCCGGCAGCGATTTGGAGTGAAAAGTGAGTGGCAAATCATCGCCGGTTACACCAGGCAGAATACGACCAATGCGCAGGGAGTGGCTTCCGTCTATATTGCTAATCATGCGAAAGATCTTTTTACGGTCTCTTCTTTACTGGACTTTGGTGATTTCCGTCTTACCCTTTCAGGTCTATACAAAAATCGGAACGCAAGAATCGCTCAGGCGATAAATAGCGATTTAGGGGCAGATTATATGCTCTGGAATATGAAAGCAGGATATACCTTGAAGAAATATTCTCTGTCAGTCCAGGTGCAAAATATGTTTGATGAGTCCTATCAAAACATCCTGGGGGCTCCGATGCCCGGCAGGTGGTTTAGCCTGAGCCTGGGTTGGGGTATTTAGGTTGATTTTTCTAACCCTAAAGGCCGGGTTTCTGGTTGGCACCACCTCCACTGCACTGCTGTTGGCACGAGTGTTCCGTCCGGTAAACACCTACATAAAATAGATTGTCCTTTATCACCATAACTGCGTTACACCGCTATGCCTTCGTTCTGCAGCGTCCTTGTCGTGGTGAGAAAATCCGGTGCTAGTCTTTAGATTGGTGATTCGATGAAATAGTGACCTCTGATTTGCAGAAGAAGTCATAATTATTATTTATGAATAACATAATAATTATAAATAATCACTTATAATATTTATTTGTTAATCATAGTGACAGTTAGATCATTTTAATTTCTAATTCCTTGCGCTATGAAAAAATCAATCGTCCTCAGCATGTTTACCCTGATTCTGGCGATCGGAGTGGTTCAGACCGTTGCCCAGGATTATATTGTACAGGTTGACATCATTGATCTCCGAGGTTTCCTTTTCTGCCCCGGAATCTCTATCTCCTGCATTGTTAAGCCAAACAGGCACTCAGGTTCATGCCTCGGATTGGCCGGATCGCAACAGCATGGATCGATGGTCTTGGAGATCTGGCAGTTCCCTCCCGGGTATAGATCGCACCGTAGATGTAGACCGCCTGATAAGCACTCGTATGTCGAATAGCTGTCCGGTCATGAGTGACCGGGAATTTCATCAGGTCAAACTGGTAAAGGTGTTGGATAAGATGCCTTCCCACATCTGGCAACCAGCTGTCGATTGGCTCAGACCGGCCACTGATTGGAGATCCAATCCGGGAATGCAACATCTCCTTCATGCTGGGGCCGGAATTCGGATAGTCCTTTGAGTAGGTTCGAAAAGGATGAAATGCAATAAATGATTCTTGACCAAATAAAATCATAAACGATGAAAAAGATAATGGTTTTAAGTATGCTAGTAGCCTTGTTAAGCAGCAGTTGTGCGGTAGTAAGGCCCGGTGAAGCCGGAGTTAAGCAACGTCTCGGAAAATTCAGCAGTGATGTGACCACCGAGGGAATCGTTATGTTCAATCCCCTGACCACCAGAATAATTAAAGAGTCAGTTCAGACAAACAATCTGGAGTTGGTTTTAAACCTACCCAGTAAAGAGGGACTGAGCGTGGAGTCAGAAATTTCCATTTTGTACCGGCTTCATAAAGATAAAGTAGGGAAGGTTTTACAAACGATGGGACCAAACTACCAATCGATCATCACCAGTGTTTTTCGCTCTGCATCTGCCGATGTCTGCTCGCAGTTTTTTGCCAAGGACATGCACTCCGGCAAAAGAGCAGATATCGAGCTGACTATACAGGAAAAAATGTCCGAGTTTTTGGGGCCCCAGGGTATCGTGATCGAGGGAGTTCTTATGAAGAGCATTCAGCTGCCCAGAGGATTATCCGTGTCGATCGAGCAGAAATTGCAGGCGGAGCAGGACGCCATGCGCATGGAATTTATTCTGCAACAGGCAAAGTTAGAAGCAGACCGGAAGATCATCGAGGCGGAAGGAGAAAGAGATGCCCAAAAGATCATTGCCGAAGGGCTCACCGATGAGATCATTAAAATCAGAAGTATCGAAGCCTTCAATGCCCTTTCGCGATCGCCGAACAGCAAAGTAATAATTACCGACGGGCAAGCCCCTTTGTTGATCGAATCGCAGCCTTAGTAAATTTTCATGGTTATCACGGGGAGTTTTGATTATTTAAATGTCGCAGGGTCCGCAGAGGACCCTGTGTTTTTACCGGACGCTGGTTTAGATACTTTCACCATAGGCCACGGCAAGGTTATGAGAAAAAGGATTAGCCTCGAAGATAACCACCGGTATTTATGGCGATAAAATTTAACTTTATTCAATGAAAAGATGGTTGATCACTTTATTTTTTTATTCGGTATTTGGTCAAATGTATGGCCAGTCGTTACCCGCATATCAGATTTTTAATGCCAAAGGTAAGAAGGTGACCTATGGCAAAATGGAGAGGCGTTTGGCAAAAAAGGATATTATTCTCTTTGGAGAAATCCATAATAATCCGATTAATCACTGGCTTCAACTGAAGTTGGTAAAAGATTTTTTCACTAAGAGGAATCTGATTCTCGGATTGGAAATGTTGGAAACTGACAACCAAAAACAAATCGACCGGTATCTCAATGGAGAGGTAGCGCACATTCGTTCCGATACCAGTCTCCGGCTCTGGGGCAACTACGATACGGATTACGCACCTTTGGTCGAATTTTCAAAACAGCATAAGATTCCGGTCATCGCCACTAATGTTCCTGCCCGTTACGCCAAAGATGTCTATCGCTATGGCTTCAAGGCTCTGGAAGGATTAAGTGAAAATGCGCTCGCATTTATGGCCCCCCAACCAATGCCCTTTGATCCGGAATTAAAGACTTATCAGGATATACTCAGCATGATGGAGCACCACGGTACTCCCGAACTGGTCATGGCACAGGCGCTCAGAGATGCTACGATGGCTCATTTTATCCTAAAAAATTATACCTCCGGTTCGCTCTTTCTCCACATCAATGGTACCTACCACTCCGAATATTATGAAGGAATTCTCTGGTATTTACTCAAGTCAGATCCGGATATGCAGTACGCTACGATCGCCACAACGAATCAACTGGAATTGAAGAAATTGTTGGAAGAAAATAAAGGGAAGGCTGATTTTATAATTGTGGTGGATGAGGATATGACGGAGACGCATTAAAAAAGAGAACCCCTGCCTGGGAAAAGACAGGGGCATCTATTTTTTTTTCTACAAAAACTTAGGAAATCTGTATTTGTCTGGGTGGGAGTTTTTTGGCTTCTTCCCGCTTGGGAATAATAATGCTTAAGACTCCATTTTCATAACTGGCTTTGATTTTCGAGTCATCGACCACCGTTTTCGCCAATTGGAAGGTTCGAACGAAAGACTGATAACTAAATTCACGTGTCCGGTATCGCTCTCCTTCCGACAATTGACTGGTTAATTCCCGATTGGAAGTAATTTTTAGGATATCGTTGTTTAGCTCGATATTAAAATCCTCCTTGTCCATACCGGGTGCAGCCATTTCAACCCGAAAATCATCCGGACCCTCAATGATATTTACTGCAGGGATAGTGGTATTGGTTGTTGAATGATTTCTGAATCCCCAATCAAATAAATCACGGGTGAAGAAATCATCAAATAATTGGGGTAGGGTGTTGTTAATCGGAAAACTTTTAATCAGTGTCATAATTTTACCAGTTTTAGTTAAACAATAAATTACCCGAGCAATTTAAATCGCACAACCTTTAAAAGTGGTTTGACAATGATCGATTTGCGCTCATTCAATTTCTGCTATGGCAACTTGAATGCCAATTGAAAAATGGCGTATTAAAAAAAGTTATTGACGGAATCTCTGTCAGGAGATCTGAAAATTTGACAGAATGCCGGCAATACTGGGGTGAATTTTTGACAGAGTTTTTAAACGAATTGAACTCAGTGATCTAACCAATATCGGATTCGACAATCGAAGTCTGTATAATGCACATATTCCTTGTTCTCCATCCAAAGAACAAGGGTGGGATCATTTTTATCCGTATTTCTGGGAATGTATGGTCGTACCTGATCGTATTCCGAATTGGTAGTGACCGGAGTAATGTCCCAGGTTTTTCCGCCATCGGCTGTGATCCTTTTTTCAATTTCAAAACGCCCATTTATTTGCCGGCTGAGAAAAATCACATCAGGCCTGGATGGGTGGATGGTTAAATTGCCATGATAGTGTTGTTCTCTTTCCTCCTCACCTGGTGGCGTTTGGGGAAACCACCGACCAGCTTTGCATATTTCATAATCTATCCATGTATCTTCCTGGGTGCTATACCAACTGTAGTGATAACGGTGATCCGTTTCTTCCGGATGCCGGGTATAGAGCACGTAAGGAGTTCCATCTTCACCCAAACCAATATCTGCCAACCAGGCACGTCCCGAATCAGAGCTCGCCCGGTAGACAACCGTTGCTTCTTTGGGATCAAAGGGCAATTCATCTACGGTACAAATCCTGCTTCCATCTGATCTCCAGAATGCATCGTTTTCATAGTAACAATGGTAGACACTGTTAAGTGGTTCCACCCGGGGGTGTCCGTCTGTAAATACCAGGTGAATTTTGGATTTTCCGTCGCTGGAGTATTTGACGTAAGGGCGGTTTCCAGGATCGAAAGGCTGACGGCTTATAATCACCGTTTCTTCTCCCCAGGTTTCTCCTCCATCGGTTGATTTAATCCAGTCGGGCTTGTATCCGATCCAGCGACCAAAACTGTAGGTCGTTTTTTCCCCCGATAAATAATATGGGTTTGCATAGGTATAGGTCTCCCGCGGATAGTTGGGAAGTAGGGTTTCGATACCGGGCCGGATCACCACCGGCTTTGAGAAAGATTGAATGTTACCCATGCGATCGGTCTTCTGCCAAAGGATACCATCCTTGGAGCCATGCCAGGTGTACATGCATAAAATCTCTCCTGACGGTAACTCTGCAAAGGCCGGATTGTCATGATCGTCAACCTCTAGCTGATCGTAAAGGACCTTGGTCTGTATCGAATAATTGGTCAAATCCATCTGAGCTGCTTCCACTGAGCCATCTTTTTTTACCCATCCTGTAACCAGCCTCTTGTCGCTGGTTAAAATTGCTCTGGGATCGGAAAACCAACACCAGGCACCATCATCAGTGAGGGTTCCCGCATTCTGCTGTGACTGCGCGCCAGAAGGGGTCCATACAATAGTGAGTATCAGACTTAAAAGGAAATGATATCTTCTCATTAATCGGTACTAATATTCTATCAAATGACCTAATTAATTTTTGAACTACAAATTTTATTTGATCAAATTTTTCGAAAATGCCGGCAGCCGTTTGGGGTTGGCCCCTTTTTCGGAAAGCAGAATCGATGTTGCTCTAATGGAGGTTTTTAAGAGTTAGTATAATGGAATCGTCGAATGACGTAGTCGATTCCAGGTCTACAGGACAGGGAATTTTTATTTTCATCATCACTACGGTTGATATCAGTCAGGGCTTCCTTTGATCAGTATCATTTACTTGAGGGGAAAAATGGCCTTCTTTTGTGCTCAGGCATTGAAAAGTAGATTGCATGGAATTAATACTTGTAATAGAGACGGATCCTAAGATGCGGGAAAACATAGGAGAAATCCTTGAAATTGCCGGTTACAGGGTGGAATATGCGGAAGATGGACTGGAAGGATTGCAAAAGATATTTTCTATCCTCCCTGATCTCGTCATCTGCGATATCTATTTACCGGGACTATCCGCTTCAGGAATTCTTGACTCGATAGGTAATTCTCCTGAAACAGGAAAAATACCTTTTATTGTATTGACACCAAACCAATCCAGAGATGGTCAAACTTTAGATCAATATGAGGGGCAAGGATATTTGTCAATTCCCTTTGATTATTTTCAATTGATCGATGCAGTGGAAGAACAACTGAAGTCTAATCAGAGCGCGTTGACTAAAATCTCTTCGTGAATTATAGTTAATTGTTATTGGCATCACTGAATGATGAAAAGTAAAACAATTCGGGATTTTCATAATGAACTTAGCTGGAACACTAAGCTTTATACCTTATTGGCAATCACCGTATTACTTGTGGCAAAATTCACCTCTGCACTTGAGACTGATTTCGCTATCACAATGGTCATTGGTCTTCTAATAATTCTATTTGTGGAATCATTCACCATCGTCAGTCTGCATTACCCCAGGCTTTGGAAATACACCAAATGGGGGATCATTCTGATTTTTCTCGGGCTTTTATTACAGAGCATGTTGCCGGCAATGCATTAATTCAGTCAGATTGCGATTCCAGGAGCAAGGGTAATGAATAATACTTTTCTGATTCCTCTTCCCATCCTCGTACCACTCTTTTTCCTTTGAGCGGTCCCTTTGTTTCTGTAACTACGGTCACCTGGCCTTCTATATCTTCCTTCTGATAATAAATAATGACCCAGTCATATTCTTTTTTCAGTTGATGTGCTCTCAGTGTATTAGAAAACAATATGGTAAAGTGCCAACCTTTCCTTTCGGTATGCCATATTGGAAGCCAGGCTTTGTTTTCAGGATTAAATCTTTTTGGGGCAATTTTTTTTAATTGATTGTCCCTTGCCAATTCCCGGTATTTTTCATCGATTTCCAGGAGTATTTGAATGCCGGGACTATCTGGCCGGCGTGAAAAGTCGAGGCTTGATTGCCAGGTGTTTAATTGTTTTTTCCTATCCAGATAACCTTTCATAGCCATTTGCACCAGATGCAGCCGGGCTCGGCCAAAACCGGGCACCTTTGCCAGTCTTCCGTCGTAAGCCGCTTGCTCCAGTTCTTCCATGGTGTCGATGTTGAGTGTACGCATGATCCTCCTGGCCAGAGCTGGACCGATACCCGGTATGTGTTCGAGAATCTGTTCAAAGGAAACCTCCCCGCGCAAACGGTTTAAATACCTGCTGCTTCCGTTGCTGTAATAGTCGATGATGATATTTCCGATACTGCTTCCGATTCCGGGAAGGGATTCCAGTTTTCTGATGTTCTTTTTAATCGCCAAAGATCTGAGATCCCCTGACATTCCGGCAATTTCCTTTGCTGCATTACGGTATGCTCTAATCCGGAACGGACTGGCATTTTGTAAGTCCAGCAAATCCGCAATTTCATTCAGGAGACGGTAAATATCTTCGTTGAGAGGGTTTCTGACAAACATGGATCATTTTATACTCATATTATATAAACAATCAATATGGTAAAATGATTCAGCTCATTTCCTCTGGTGATGCCAGTAAATGCGGAGCAAAAGATCCTATCTGAAAATCAGAAGCGGTACCCGTGTACGGAAAAGTATTTTACGCACCAGGCTGGAATGGTAGATCCGCTCCCAGAAGTACCGGTACGGTTTGTAGAATGCGAGCAATTCAGCATGTTCTCTTTCATAATATTTAATAATCCCTGCTTCGATCGTCTCTGCATGAGAAATGGTGAAATCAAGCTGCTCGATAATTTTGCTTTTATAGGTCACATCCACTGTATCTTCATCATCACCCTTCTTTATGTGTAACATATGGATGGAGGGTTTGCCAAATAGTTTGCCAAACTCTACTAACCACTTTACCGCTTTTTCTTCGGCTTCTCCCACATCTTCACCCCGGGCATGGGCAGTTGGAAAGAGGATGTGTTTGTATGGAACAAATGTGGATTGACTGGGTACTGCCAGCACCGGGACGGACGAAAGCTGGATCGTGTGCGCAGTTACGGTGCCCATCATACGGTCCAGTAATCCGTACTTTTGTTTCATGCCCATGATGATCATATCATGCCCCTCTTTTTTTGAAAACTCCGCAATTTCCGTTGCCGGATAGGGACCATAAATGGCTTTAAAGTAACCTCGGTTTGCCACCGGAATATCTTGCTGCAATTCGAGCAAATGACTCTCAGTGGCTTTGGCTTTTTCATAAATGATTCCATCTACTGCCCGTGTGGGCATATTTGATGTCACTACGATAGGTATATCATATACATTGAGTAAATCTATTTTTATCTCAGTACCCTTCACCAGGTCCGTTGCATATTTTAAGGCATTGTCACAGGCGTCGGAAAAATCAGTAGCTATTACTATTCTTTTCATGTTTCTCAATTTTTTATCAATACTCGATGGGAAATAATTCAACAATTTCCAGCAAAAGTGATGTATTGTCTAAACAGACTGCAAGTGATGAAAGAATAGCGACTTTATGAATGACAGTTGTCAGCAGTAATTATGATAATAATTGAATCTGACGTTGCGAAAATCGAGGATAGCCCTTTTGAATTCAAGATCATACCCGCATTCACCCACAGGGTTGAAGCCCGGCTACGTATCCTCCGGTTTAGAAGACTTCAAATCCTGAGATCTGGCAAGATGCGTGATCTCCATCACCTTGTTCCTCTCTTATCCAACGTACTTTTGAAGAAAAATTTAAACTAAGTTATTAGCACTATGGAATTACAATCAAATATTACCTACATGCCCAGAATCGGTGACAAGGCGCCTGATTTTGAAGCAATGACCACGATTGGGAGGATTCGTTTTTCCGACTATGCAAAGGATAAATGGTTGATCTTGTTTTCTCATCCGGCAGACTTCACGCCGGTTTGTACCACTGAAATGAGTGGTTTTGCCAAACGCAAGTCCGAATTTACCGCTTTGAATACTGAATTAATGGGTTTGAGTATTGACAGTGTTCATGCACATTTAGGCTGGGTCGATAATGTGCGTAAGAATACGGGGGTATACTTCGATTTTCCCATTATTGCCGACATTGATATGAAAGTAGCAAAGCTTTACGGTATGCTACAACCTAATGAGAGTGAAACTGCCGCAGTACGGGCCGTATTCTTTATTGATCCACGGAAAACGATCCGGTTGATCATGTATTATCCGCTGAATGTGGGACGAAATATGGATGAAATATTAAGAGCTCTTGAGGCATTGCAGATTTCAGACAAACATAAAGTCGCTATGCCGTTAGACTGGAAAAGGGGAGAAAAAGTTATTGTCCCTCCGCCCAGGACTTTGGAGGAGATGGAGAACAGATTACAGGAGAAAGATCTGGAGTTAGTTGATTTTTATTTAGCGAAAACATCTCTGAATTAAAAAGATGGAGGCACTTCCCTTTGGGGAGTGCTTCTTAAGTTTTTCAATTATTTGAGAGTTTCTTAATCTAATTTAGGGAGAGCTATGTATTTTAAATACTTCACGATTATCAGTGGATTTGTCATTTTTATTTTTTCCTCTTGTACCAATCCAACCCGCGAACAAGCGACTAGTCAGAGTGATGGGAGCGGTACCCCGGTAATTGAAGAATCCTATCTCCGGAAAGGAGGAGAAATTACGGGCACGGTCTTTAAAAATATGAGTGGAAAACTAAAAAATGCGATGGAAGTTGGTGGGGTAAGCGGTGCCATCGAATATTGCAATCTTGCTGCTTCACCCCTGGTTGATAGTTTGTCAAGAGCACATTCGGTATCCATCAAAAGGACCAGCAGCAAATTGAGGAATCCGGAAAATGCGCCTTCCACGTTGGAGATGGCAGTCATTAAGGAGTACCTCAATCCGGATCCAGGCGGGGAATTACCTTCGCCAAAGGTGGTCATCGATCAACACCAGATTCATTACTACGCCCCTATCTTCCTCATGGATAATTGTTTGAAGTGTCATGGCGGGGTGAGCCAGGATATAGCAGATGCGGATTATACCGTCATAAAACGGCTTTATCCCGAGGATCAGGCAGTGGGGTTTAAGACCGGAGAACTGCGCGGGATCTGGAGTCTGACCTTTCCCCGTGATAAGTAGATGAACCCAATTCTTATGGTTACAAAGACTAAGATAAAATTTGTACCAGTTGAGGCGTGAACGAGCGAACCAAATGCAGCTAGGTGCGTGAATGTATGGGAGACATCAAGCGACTAAACCGCTTGCGGATGTGGTGGCCGAGTAGTAGCTGAAGCTAAGGCGAGTCTTTACAACGAAGAAGGGGCAGATAAAGTCGTCAGCATTCGTCATTAAGATTAATGGATTCATCTTCAGTGCTCGTTTGAAATTATAGTTCCTGTTTCTAATTTTTTTCTGAATTGATGAAGAAGGGATGGTTTCGTTTGAGACCATCCCTTTATGATTTTTTGAATCTCTTTGGTGAGCAATATCACCTTATCAACTGACCTCCTTCATCAAATGGGGCTAGGCAAGCTTCTATTTTAGAGGCTTATTTTAATGAACAGAGAACTATGGCAGATCAGTTAAAAGACCTTACATCCAGTCCTGATTTACAATCACATTATACGGGAACCGGAGCACAGAGACAACAGATTCCTGTTTATCAGAATTTCCTGCCTCCCTGTAACAATGCCTGTCCAGCAGGTGAAAACATTCAGGCATGGCTGGCCCTGGTACGTGAGGGAAAAATGGAAGAAGCCTGGCGAGAGCTGACCAAAAACAATCCGCTGCCATCGGTGCATGGGCGCGTTTGTTATCACCCTTGTGAGGATAGTTGCAACCGGCTACAATTGGATACAACAGTAAGCATTCATGCCGTAGAGCGGTATTTGGGTGATCTGGCCCTGGAAAAAGGGTGGAGACATAAGGTAGATGTTGCTCCTTCGGGTAAGAAGGTAATGGTGATCGGAGCGGGTCCAAGTGGATTGTCCGCAGCCTATCATTTGTGTAAATTGGGCCATTCCGTACACGTGTTTGAGGCAGGTCCGGTTGCCGGAGGGATGATGCATTTCGGCATTCCTGCATATCGATTGCCCCGGGAGGCTTTGGACAATGAAGTCCGTCTTATACGTGATATGGGAGTTGAATTTTCCTATAATCATAAGGTATCTGATGTATTGAGAGAAAAAGAAGAAGGTGGTTTCGACGCCGTTTTTATAGCGATTGGAGCTCATATCAGTAAAAAGATTGAGATTCCCCAACGTGAAGCCGGCAAAATCCTTGATGCAATCTCATTTCTTAAAGAAGTGGAAGAAGGGAGTAAGCCCAAACTCGGCCGAAGGGTCGCGATATATGGAGGGGGAAACACCGCAATGGATGCTGCCAGAACAGCCAAGCGACTAGGCTATGAACCGTTGATTATCTATCGCCGGGATCGGGAGCACATGCCTGCCCATGATTTTGAAGCAGCAGAAACACTCGCCGAAGGGATTAAAATAA
>JAGQWZ010000462.1 GCA_020436835.1 Saprospiraceae bacterium
ATGGAGAACATGAGGGAAATTCTTTTTTATGTTTTTATGATGATAATATTGGTGAATACAAAACCAGCGAAGAAGTACAATGTGATTTTACTTTAGCGGACAATGACTTTTGGGTTAATGAACAGATTTCGATCTATCCCAATCCGGCGACTCAAATCCTTCAGATTAGTTATCCGGAGGTGCTTCCGGAAATATTTATTTTTAATAGCACGGGGGAAAGATTTAAATGTAATGTGCGGGAAAATAGTATTTCACTTTTTGGATTTCCGGCTGGCTATTATTGGCTTGGTATACCGGAAAGAAAAATTTATTTACCTTTTATTAAACCGGATTAATTTTCTGTCGTATAAAAACTATGCTGATTACTCTATCCCACTCACGCCGTGGCTGCAGAATTGACAGAATATTACTCTGCCCTGGTCAGGGCAAAACTCTCGAAAAACGCGAGGACTTTTTCTGATTCTCTTTTTAATGACTAATAGCATCCAGTACTTTTTCAGAATCTGAATAGATGGTACCAAGGATCCCTCCCAATTTATAATTATCGAAACCGAGAAAATAGAGCCCTTCAAATTCTTGCCGGCCGATACAATCCTTAGGTAAGCCGTGTTCGTCGAGCAGGTTCTTAGAATTTTCGATCATCTGATCAATGCCTGACCGGTAACCGGTGGCCAGAATTACCTGGTCTATTTCAACACGATTTTCGTCATTCAATATAACTCCATCCGAGACAAACCGGAGGATTTCCGGGAGCACCGTTATTTGACCTTCTTTGATTTTCTTCACCGTCCCCAGGTCAATCACTGGTGTTTGCCCGGTGGTCCGCAGTTGCTGCACCGGATCCATTTTTGCTTTCTTCAGGCCATATTTGGAGAGGTCACCAATGATCATGCGGGTAGAAATCCGGCTGATGATCCTTCCTAAGCCAAATGGTAATTTTTCCAGCTTCTGTGCTGTCAGTTGCGCCGGCCTGCCCAGGACATCTCTGGGTACAATATTAACCGGAGAGCGTACCGAAATATAAGTCTCAATGTCATGCTCCGCAAGATCCAGGGCAATTTCGGCTCCCGTATTGCCCATGCCGATCACCAGCACTTTTTTACCCTTAAATGGATAGGGATTCTTATAGTCACGACTATGAATAATGGAACCGGTAAATTCCTCCTCACCGGGCCATTGCGGACAGATAGGGAGACGGTTTGATCCGGTAGCGACAACCACCTTCCCGGCCAGATAGGTATTGGAGTTGGTGATCACCTTCCAGGAATCTTTTTCCCGTTCTATTTTTTGCGCCTCAATTCCAAAAACCGGTTTGATGCCAAATTTATCCGCATATTCTGTATAGTATTGTACCAGTTTTTCCCTGGGAACGTAAAGGGGATAATCTGCCGGAAAAGGTTGCTCCGGTAAATGGGAAGACTGTTTGACCGTATGCAGACGAAGTCGATCATAGTGTTTGTGCCACATGGAGGCAATATGTTGATCCCTTTCCAGCATGCGAAAGTCAATTCCTGCTTTCTTCAGCCGACCGGCAATAGCCAGACCGGCCGGACCGGCACCAATGATCAGAATCTTGCAATGGATCGTCTCCCGTTGTGTCATTTCATACCGTTATGTAATTAATAAATCCGGCGCAATTCTGAATGACGCCTTTTAAAAATATTATTTAAATCGGATTGGGAAAAAGATATTTCCCGGAAAATCATTTGGGAGCAATATTGGAGGTAAGTAAGCTATGTTCCATCAGAAGACGTCCTGAATAAACATTTTTATCGTAGACCGGAATGGATAGCAAGTATCCCTGATCCGTTTTTTGCACATGGGTGGCAGCGTCGACGGTAAACAGATTTGCCGGCAGGTCTTTGTCCACATCTCTGCCTTCTGCTTTCCGGTTGGTAGACGCCTTTATTTGCTGATCAGGCAGGATGAAGTCTATCCGGGTGATCAATGTCTCTTTGACAATATTTTCCAGGATTTCTCTCGTCTCTTCCCAATTTTCTTCTTCAATGGATCTATTTACCAGGGAGACATAAAATGACCCCTGACGTTTAATTTCTTCCAGATGATTTTGTTCACTAATTGTGGCAATTCGATCATTACATTCAATTTCTGCCTCTTCCAGTTTAATCTTAGTCTGATGTTCTGTCCATTTCGTTGCAGAATAAAAATAAATGTTCCCTCCGGCCAGAAGTAGAATGACCAAATACCAGAACCAATTCTTTTTAAAATGAGTTTTCATAATAAATTACAAATTTCTCAGAGCGCGTTTCAAAATCTTTCCGGTGGCGTTCATCGGAAGACTTTTAAGAAATTCGATTTTTCGAGGGTATTTATAGGAGGCTACTCTTTCTTTTGTCCAGGATATCAGATCTTCCTCACCCAGTGATTGTCCTTCCTTCACTACTACATAAGCCTTGATCTCTTCACCCATTTGCTCGTCAGGCACTCCTACCACAGCAACCAGCGACACCGCCGAATGGTTCATTATTACTTCTTCTATTTCCCGGGGATACACGTTTAAACCACCCCTTATGATCATATCTTTTGTACGATCTACAATATAGTAGTAACCATCTTTGTCCTTAATGGCTACATCGCCAGAATGGAGCCAACCGTTCTGTAAGGCTTTGGCGGTTGCTTCCGGCTTTTTGTAATAACCTTTCATCACATTATGTCCCTTGTAGAGGAGTTCTCCCTTTTCACCGGTTTCCACTTCCTTACCACTTGCGTCTATAAGTTTCACTTTTACTCCCCAGACGGGTGTACCAATGGAACCGGCTTTTCGTTCTTTACCCGGATGATTAAAGCTCACTACCGGAGATCCCTCCGACATCCCGTATCCTTCGTAGATAGGGATTCCATATTTAGTTTCGAAGTCGGAAATGACCTGCACCGGCAAGGATGCACCTCCTGACACACAGAGACGCAAGGTCGATTTAATCCGGCTTATTTTATCATCTTCCTGGGGATCAAAATAATTGACCATTCCCCAATACATGGTCGGTACCCCGGCAAACACCGATGTCTTCTCTTTTACCATAAGATGCTGAACAGCCCCTGCTTCAAATCGAACCAATAGCGTAGAAGTAAGGCCACACAATACACTGGTATTCATCAGGCAGGTCTGCCCGAAAATGTGAAAAAGAGGCAGTACGATAAGCATCCGGTCATCCGGCACAATTTGGAATAGGTGCCGGCAAAGGTCTGCATTCCAGAGCAGATTGGAATGGGTCAACTCTGCACCTTTAGGTTTTCCCGTAGTACCGGATGTGTAAATAATTACCGCGGTATCATCGGCATTCGAATCAAAACTGTCACAGATCGAATCCTGTCCCGCAATAAAACTGCTGAAACTCTCGCCACCGACATAGGGCGAATCAAGCCCTGGTTTGGTGGTAATGCAAATAAATAATTCACAACTTTCGGCCCGCTTAAATCCTGCAATACCTTCATCACCCATCGGCAGTGTGCTCGTGCCTTCGAAACAGAAATAGATACGGGCATCGGAATCCTGCAGATGATAGGCGATCTCATCCTTTTTCAGTAGAATACTCAAGGGTACCACGATCCCACCCGCTTTTAGAATGCCATAATAGATGATAGGAAAATAAGGCAGGTTTGGACAACTCAATGCCACTTTATCACCCGCAGTAATACCTGCCTGGCGGAGTCCATTGGCGACCTGGTTGGCAAGGGAATTAATTTGCCGGTAGGTCATTCGGGTTTCGTCGAATATAAAAGCTTCTTTCTCAGGGAAATTGCGGGCGCTGTCTTCAAGGATCAAGGCTAGGTTTAGCATGGCACATCATTATTTAAGCCAGAAAATACACAATTGAGCGTGATTTTTTTGGGATTATTTACCATTGCGTGGTGACTGATCTTGCCCGGGGACTGATAAAGATCAATATTCCCCCATGGTTATGGGGTGCGGGGATCATTTACTTTCCTCTTCACATTCCTTACCTTTGCAACTTCAAATAAATCAGCAATTTCTAAATCGTGATTCAAAAGATTTTCATAGTTATTTTTTCTTTTCTGCTATTATCTGATTCTTATGCTCAGGAGTTGAGTGACAAAGAGTTTCTGGATGTATATCTGGATTGCAACTTCTGCAATATGAGTGATATTCGTAATAATATTTCATATATCAATTATGTGCGTGAGGCGGCCCTGTCGGATGTACATGTTTTAGCCACCCGTATCAGCAGCGGGGCCAATGGATACAAATATGCGTTCCGGTTTATCGGCAGGAAGGATTTTGCTGAAACGGAGTTGGTGCGGTCTTTTTCTGAGACGCCGGATATGATTCTGGCTGAGCGGCAAAAAGAAATAAGGAATGTGCTGGAGCTCGGATTGACAAACTTCTGGGCTCAAACGAAAATGGCGGACAGGCTAACGATTAAAGTATCTGAAGATAAAAAAGCAGAGAAAGCGGGATCGTTGATGAAACGAGATCCATGGCATAACTGGATCTTTTCCATTCGTAGTGGCATCTCCGCTGATTTCGAAGCTGCTCGAAAGGAATCCAGATTATGGGGCCGGGTCTCCGCAGACCGGGTAACCGAAACCTGGCGTATTCGAAATGTATTTTATGCCCGGGGTGATTACCAGGTCATCGTCAGTGATGAAGAGGAAATCAGGAGCAATGTATATCAAAAATCCGCTTCTACCACGGTGGTGCGTAGTATAAATGATCACTGGTCGTCCGGGATCTTCCTTTCTGCCAGTCAGAGCACATTTGACAACCTCGATCTGTCGACCCAGGTCGCACCGGCATTTGAATACAGCATTTTTCCCTATTCGGAAGTGCAGGAAAGGGAGCTTACCGTTGCTTACCGGGTAAGTCACCGGTTTCGCGACTATACGGAAGAAACCATTTATGATGAGCTATCCGAACATTTATTCGGTCAGAGCCTGGTCATGTCTGCTCGTTTTACCCAGCAGTGGGGTAACCTGTATGCCCAATTGGAGGGGTCCCATTATTTCCACGACATACGCCAAAATCGGGTCGAATTTGAAAGCTGGTTAAATGTGCGCATCGTCAAAGGACTCTCCATATCACTCGGTAACAACCTGGAGTTTATTCATGATCAACGTTCATTACCTAAGAGGGACATCTCGTTGGAAGAGCTTTTACTGGCTCAACGTCAGGCGGCCACCAGCTTTCGAATGAGTGGTCAGATGGGCATCAACTATACTTTCGGGTCTATCTACAATAATGTCGTGAATACCAGGCTGTAATTTCGAAAGAAGTAAGACGTATTATCCGGGAGTAGGAGTACCCCAATTACTTAGCCGATACCTGATTTTTCAGGATTGATTTTTAAATGAATTCCTTATACATTATCTTAATCTACCTAAGTAATGCATCTTAAGGAGTATAAATAGAGCGCATTGACATATTCAAAAAAGATCAAGGATCAGGAAGTTCGCTGGGGAATCATCGGTGTGGGAGATGTTTGCGAGAAGAAGAGTGCCCCGGCAATGAAGATCATCCCTCATTCATCGATTGAGGCGGTCATGCGGCGAGATAAGGAGAAAGCTGCGGATTATGCCCACAGGCATCAAATCGATAAATGGTATGATAATGCCGAGAAACTGGTGCAGGACCCGCAGGTCAATGCGATCTACATAGCAACGCCTCCTTCATCTCATCTTCAATATACAGTGATGGCTGCAGCAGCCGGCAAGCCGGTGTATGTGGAAAAACCGATGGCAATCAGTCATGATGAATGTCTCAGGATGCTCCAGGCCTGTGAACAATCTTCGGTTCCCCTTTATGTAGCCTACTATCGCCGGGCTTTACCAAATTTCCTTAAAGTGAAGGAGTTGGTGCTAAATGGCGTTTTGGGAGAAATCCGGTGTGTCGAGATCCGGCTGTTTAAATCTTCAGAAAGCGATACTGCTGCCGGGAGTGAAAACTGGCGGGTAAATCCGGTCATCTCCGGCGGTGGTCATTTTGTAGATCTGGCATCACATCAATTTGATTTTCTCGATTTTCTGTTTGGACCGGTGGAAAAGGTGTCCGGTTACGCGTGTAATCAGGCAGACCTGTATCCGGCAGAAGATATTGTGTCTGCAAGTTTCCAGTTTGGCAATGGGGTGATCGGGCAGGGAATCTGGTGCTTCACCGCTCCTCCCGATGGAGAGATTGAAGAGATGACCATCACCGGCAGTAAGGGAAGGGTGACATTTGCCTGCTTCGGATCACCAAATCTTAAACTCGAAATCTCCGGCAAACCGGTTGAGGAGCTACAGTTCGATTATCCTTTTCACATTCAGCAACCTTTAATTCAATCCATCGTAGCTGACCTGTTAGGGACCGGTGAAGCTCCCAGTACAGGAGTCTCTGCCGCCCGAACCAATCTGATTATGGATGAAATTCTTCGGTCGTAGTTGTTGCTATTTTCTTTTCCGGCAGGATACCATAAAAATGACCAGGGCCTATGATTCTCGCCGAATTTGAAAATTGTCGTATCATCAGGTAAATTTTTTACGACATGAGAAAGCGCTTCCTTACCGGGCTTTTTTGCATTGCACTTTATGCTGCAATACAGGCCCAGATTCCTGATCTGAAGAGCAGGTTGATCCGGGACATAGATGATCAGAGCGAACAACTTATCCGGATGAGTGACGAAATATGGTCTCTGGCTGAAACCGCTTTTGAGGAACATCAATCATCGGAAATTCTGGCATCATATGCCGAACAGATGGGTATGAGGGTCCAGAGAGGGGTTGCGGACATACCGACCGCTTTCATCGCATCGTATGGGTCAGGAAAGCCCATCATTGGGATTTTGGGAGAATTTGATGCCTTGCCGGGGGTATCGCAAAAGACCCTGCCGGAAAAAGCACCACTTAAAGATGGAGCTCCTGGACATGGATGTGGTCATAATATGTTTGGGGCTGGCAGTATGGGAGCAGCCGTGGCAATCAAGCACTTGATTGAATCCGGTGATCTTCAGGGTACGGTCCGCTTCTACGGGACTCCTGCAGAAGAAAAATATTTCGGCAAGTTATATATGGCCCGGGCCGGCCTGTTTGACGATTTGGATGTGTGTCTGGATTGGCACCCGGGTGCCCAGATAAAGGCGGTAGTGCAAAGTAATTTAGCCCTTGTGGATTTTCAGGTGGAATTTTTTGGTCAGTCGGCCCATGCAGCACTGGATCCCTGGAATGGGCGCAGTGCCAGTGATGGCCTGGAGATCTATACAGTAGGGATCAACTACTTGCGTGAACACGTGAAGCCATCGGTAAGAATACATTATCATACGGAGCAAAGTGGCTCAGTCGCCAATATCGTCCCGGATTATGCCCGGATCTGGACCCGGGTCAGAGATAATAGTCTACAGGGTATGCTCAGTGTCTATGAGCGGGTAAAAGAGATTGCCAGGGGTGCTGCCATCATTGCCAGCGTTGATTACAAGATTAGCTTAATGTCGGGCTTACATGAGATCCTCGTCAACCGGACCGGGGGTGCCATCCTGCAGAAGAACCTTGAAGCTTTGGGCCCAATCCGGTATACGGAAGAAGAACTCGCCTTTGCCCGGACTCTGCAGGAAAGTACCGGCCAACCGAAAGAAGGTATCGATGGTAATATTTATCCTTTGGAAGAAACCCATACTATTATGGAAGGTGCTTCTTCCGATGTCGGTGATGTGAGCTGGATCGTTCCTGAAATTCAACTGAGTGTAACGACTGCACCCCTGGGTACTCCCTGGCATTCCTGGGCAGTGGTGGCATGTGGGGGAATGAGCATTGGTCACAAAGGATTAATATATGCCGCCAAGGCGCTGGGAATGACGATGGTAGATCTTCTCAATGAGCCGGATGTCATTGATAGAATTGAAGCCGAATTCAGGGAACGGAGAGCGGATATCCCTTACGAACCATTATTGCCGGAGGGGCCTCCACCGATTCCTGTGGATAATATGAAAGGGTAGACCGGGGACAGCAGTTTGATGGGCTGATCCCACCTGGTTGAGTTCTCCATGCCTCTGAGAAGTGAACTGATCAGTCTCCCAGTCGCAAGCGATCATTCTTTGACCAATGACCGTTTTTTACAGGATCATTGCCTCACATTCTCTTGAAATGACCTTGGGTACTTCCCGCACATTTGGTACTTTCAACTCCTGGACCGTTGTAATTCATAATTAAAGCATTTCAGAATCTATCCGCAATGAAATACCAAAGTGATGTGGTTATAGTCGGAGGTGGTCTGGCCGGTATCATTACCGCCTATGAGCTCTTGGATACCGGAAAGAAAATTCTGATCATCGAAAGAGATAAAAAAGAGAATTTTGGAGGACTGGCAAGATGGGCTTTCGGGGGGATGCTATTTGTGGATACTCCACACCAGCGCAGGGTAGGAATCAAAGACAGTTACGAAGTAGCCAGGCAAGACTGGTTTTCTTTTGCCGAATTCGATAAGGAGGAATATTGGGGGAAAAAGTGGGCAGAACAATATCTCCACCTCTGCACCGATCACGGGTACCGTTTTTTGCGAAAGCATAATATTAATTTCTTTCCCATCCTGAATTTTCCGGAAAGGGGTTTATATGTTCCGGGTAATTCCTTGCCCCGATTTCATATGGTATGGGGAACAGGATGGCACCTGGTTTATGAATTCATACATCGATTAGAAAATCATCCGAAAAAGGAGAATCTGCAGGTGCTCTTTGAGCATCGGGTAATGGATATCATTGCAGAAAATAATTCTATTCAGGGGATAACTGGTAAAACTGAAACCGGAGGGGAAGATTTTGAAGCTTATGCGGATCAGGTGGTCATCGCGACGGGTGGTATAAATGGTAGTATTGAGCGGGTCAAAGCGAATTGGCACAAACCCTGGGGAGAACCTCCGGCTACGATCTTAAATGGTGCACATTACTATGCTCTTGGAGACCTCCATGATGCCACGAGCCGAATAAACGGCAATGTGGTGAATCTGGATAAGCAATGGAATTATGCAGTGGGGATCCGGCATTATGCCCCGCGGGTCAAGGATCATGGGTTGAGTCTCGTTCCGATGAAATCCACCTTATGGGTTAACTATGAGGGAAAGCGATTTGCACCAATGCCATTGGTGACACCTTATGATACCCGGTTTTTAGTGGAAAGGATTTGTCAGGAACCACTTAAATATTCATGGCAGATATTGAATGCCAAAATTGCCAATAAGGAGTTTTCCATATCAGGATCAGAACACAATCCAAGTATGCGTGACCGTAAATTCTGGAAATTTGTTACCGGCATGTTGTTTAGGGACAACCGGGAACTGGTAAATAAAATTGCGGATTCATGTGAAGATGTGATCGTTGCTCAAACGCTGGACGAGTTGGTGGCAAAAATGAATGCACTAACCGGAGAAAACCATGTGAAAAAAGAACATGTCGAAAACGCTGCTATAAAATATGATGCAGAAATAGACCGTGGTCCCAGATATTTTCAGGACGAACAGTTAATCCGGTTGGCGCATTTACGGAAGTATATTGGTGACCGGGTCCGCACCTGTAAATTTCAGAAGATTCTTGATCCGGATGCCAAACCCCTGATCGCCATCCGTTCTTTTATTTTGTCGAGAAAAAGTATGGGAGGCATTCAAACCAACTTGCAATCTCAGGTGCTGACCATACCGGATGTTAATGGAAAACAGGAAGCCATCGAAGGCCTTTATGCCGTCGGTGAAGCGGCCGGTTTTGGTGGAGGGGGGATACATGGATATCGTTCTCTGGAAGGGACTTTTCTGGGCGGTTGTGTGATCAACGCCCGGGTAGCGGCAGCTCATATCAAGGGGCATTCACTGGCGTAGCACTGTATTTGTCCGGCGTAATTGCACAAGGTTCGTTTAGTCGAAGATTGCGTATCTTTGCCGTTTCAATTTCGCAGGATAAATGCTAAAGGCAGCAATCATAGATATGTATGATGGGACTCCCAATCTGGGTATGGGGAGTATCTTCCGACTTCTGGATCAGCAGTTTCCGGATATTCGCTATGAAGTTTTCGACATACGGGGAAAGTCGGAGGTGCCTTCATTAGACTTTGATATTTATATTTCCACCGGAGGACCAGGCCATCCATTGAAGGGAAATGAAGCCTGGGAGAAGGATTACTACCAGCTCCTGGATGACATTTGGTTTCATAACGAGGTGCATGGATCCAGGAAATTTCTATTTTTCATCTGCCATTCTTTTCAAATAGCGTGCGATCATTTTGGTATTGGATCGATCACTCCCCGGCCTGAAGATTCATTTGGTGTGTTCAGGGTGGCCAAGACGGCCAAAGGCAGGGAGGATCAGATCTTAAGTGCGTTACCAGATCCTTTCTACGCCGCCGACTTTCGCAGTTTTCAGGTAATCGATCCCAACCGGCAACAGATTGAGCAAATGGGCGCAAGTATATTGGCAATGGAATATCATAAGAATCATGAATTTCCTCACCTGGCCATCATGGCAGTAAGATTTAGTGATGCCATTTACGGAGTTCAATTTCATCCGGAAGCCTATCCGGAAGGAATGATCGAGTATTTTCAACAGGAAAAAAGGAAGAAAGTAGTGATTGAGCAATTTGGCCGGGCCACCTATGAGGAAATGATGTTTCATGCGAGAGACCCTATCAAGGTCGGTCTGACCAATAAAAAAGTATTACCTGGATTTCTGGAATATGCCAGCAGATCTTTAACTTGTTACCCTGTAACAGCCGACTAAATTTCATGCAACCTAACGCCAGAAAGCGTTTTAATTCATCCTTTACCACGGATAAATATCAGGCACTGCTGGATGATGTGCACCGGAAGTTTGATCATAAACCGAATTTTCGCATAGCGGAGACACCGGTATTTATTGGGAATGATTTGCGGATAAAACTTTTCGATGCCTGTGATCAGATAAGTGCGGTCCTGTGCCGTAGTGACTTTAAAGAGCTGACGGAACTGTCTCTTCAGGATAGCTACCGCGTACCTAATGAAGACGATCACACGACTTTTCTTCAGATGGACTTCGGTATTTGCCGGGATGACGATGGACAATTAGTGCCAAAACTGATCGAAGTGCAGGGATTCCCTTCTCTTTATCTCTATCAGGATATGATCGCACATCTTTATCGCCGTCACTTTGACGTTCCGGATGATTATTCTCACCTTGTCAACATGGGTTCGGAAGAATATATCGAGCTATTGCGTAGCATTATTGTAGGAGATCATCATCCTGAAAATGTGGTGCTGTTGGAGATTGAACCCCACATACAAACCACAAGGATTGATTTTCTCTGTACCGACGAGAAATTAAAAATAAAGACCCTCTGCATTAGTGATTTAAAAACCTCAGGAAAGAGCCTTTATTATTTAAATGAAGAAGGGAAGAAGATCGATGTACACCGGATTTACAACCGCGTAATATTTGATGAATTATTGCAGCGGCATGATTTGCGCACCGAGTTTTTCTTTACCCGCGAATGGGATGTTGAATGGGTAGGACACCCAAACTGGTTTTTCCGGATTAGCAAATTTACCCTGCCATTTTTGGACAGCCCCTATGTACCAAAAACCTGGTTCTTGAGAGATCTCCATCAGATTCCGGAAGATCTGGAAAATTATGTGCTAAAACCCATGTTTTCGTTTTCTGGTGCAGGAGTCATTTTTCACCTCAACCGCCAGGCGATCGAAGCCACCAATAATCCCACCAATTATATCTTGCAGGAGAAAGTAAAATATGAGCCGGTCATTGAAACTATGAATGAACCGGTCAAATGTGAGGTGCGAATGCTGCTACTCTGGCCCCGGAATGCCCAGAAGCCCTTTATCGTCAATAACCTTGCTCGCCTAAGTAAAGGTGAAATGATTGGTGTGAAATACAATAAGGACAAAGATTGGGTGGGTGGAAGCATTGGATTTTTCCAAAGCTGATTTTTAATCTGAATGGAAAAAGAAATAGGCCCGGAAAAAAGTCCCGGGCCTAAACCTGATGAAATAATGAACGATGCTATTTATTACTCGATATTGATGCGCTGAGTATGGCTTTCAAATCCTTCTAGTTTAGGAAGCGTGATCTTAAGCACACCATCTTCATATTTCGCTGAGATGGAATTCTTGTCAATTTTTTCATTTAATTGAAAATATCGTTCGAAAGATCTGGCACCAAATTCTTTTCTCCTCCAGCGGAAGGCGTCTTCCGTCATTTCCTGAGTAATTTTACCTGCCACTACCAATGTTTCATCTTTGATCCGGATTTCAAAGTCCTCCTTTTCAAAGCCCGGAGCGTAAATAGATAGAATATATTGGTCATCCAGCTCTTCTACATTCGCCGGTGGTGTATCGGCATATTCTTTCATTTGCCTCATGAAATGTTTAAATGGATGATGTGGGTGATGATGACGGAATCTTCCGTGATGTTGCCTTCCAGGATGATACGCTTGTTTACAAAACATAATTATTATTTTTTAAAATGTGATTTAATAAATTAGATGGATTAGGTTTACTGCACTTTGATCGTGCGGTATTCTTTCAACCAGTCGAATTCAGTTTCTCTTTCTTTTTCATAGAAAAGAGGTTCCTCGTATTCTTTGTAGCGTGGTAGTGCGTAACTTTTTTCTTGCTGCCAATAATGCCGGTCATCATCCCAGTAAGAATATCGACTGATCATACGCATTTTTCGAATGATGAATGCAATAAAGGTCAGGAAAGCCGCTGCTATAAAAGCAAATATTAAAAAGCGGGCAAAAAACAGAAATAAAAAGAATGCCAATGACATTAAAAAGAACGATCTGAATGGTCTCATAGTAATTATTTTTTTTGTTTTAAAATATTAGTTGTTTCAGTATTTATTTAGGAAGACGGTAGTTTGGGGTAATTACTTTAAATTTCGTCGATCGGTAATAGACTTTGGTCGGTAATTCCGTGCCGGAGTGGCAGTTTCAAATTGTAGTTCTGAAGAAGGGGGTTCGATTCACCCGGACAGTATGAAATTAATCACAGTAGGTTTTGGCTGACCGGAGGTGTTGTACTTAATGGACGCTAATATGCAGATGTAGCTGACTGGTTGGAAAACAGGCTAATGGCTTGATCGTTCAGGAGCATCGATAGCGGCATGAAATTCATTGGCAATCCGGTTGCCATAGTCTTCAAGCAGATCCAGAAGACGTGCAGGTTCGGTTCCCTGGAGAATGAAACCAATATGATGCTTCTTTTTCATCCGCCACCAGATTTCAGGATCATTAAAACTCTGATCATCCGGATATTCAAATCGACTGAGCGATATTATGGCGGCTGCCAGTTTGTGATGGGGAACAGGCAGCTTGTAGGGCGTTCCCGAGAGTAGACAATTCTCGATCCTCGCCCATTCTTTCCAAAGGTTCAGGCCACTGGCCGCTTCGATCATTTCAGCGATATGGGCACCACCAACCCTGGAACTGGTTTCGAGAAAATAGAATTGATCGTTTTCGTAGCTCCGGATATATTCTGAATGAGAAGCACCATGCTGCATACCAAAAACGCGCATTAATTCCTGATTAAGCGCCTGAAGTTCCTTGTGTTCTTTTGCTGTTTCTTCCAGGGTTACCGTTCTGAAAATTCCCCCGGCATGGGCTACTTCGAAAGGGGTATTCAAGTATTTTGAACTCCTTCCGAAGACATTTTTTCCCTCGTAGGAAAGCGCATCAACATGGTAGACATCTCCGGGCAGAAATTGTTCTATCAGGTAGTGGTGCCTATTATCACCAATTTGATGTAAATGTTCCCAAAGTTCTTTTTCTGATAAGATCTTTCGTATTCCGGTAGCACTTGCTTCCGAACGGGGTTTGACCACCCAGGGTGGTGGCGTGGCAGTGACAAATTCTTGTACTTCACGATCATTAAAGAGAGAGGAAAACGCTGGCACGTTGATACCTCCTTCCCTGGCTTTCATTCGCATAGCCAGTTTATCCCGAAAGTGGCGGGCGGTGGTTTGCCCCATACCCGGTATCCGAAATTCCTCGCGAATCAAAGCGACCCGTTCGACATCGAAATCGTCGAGGGCAATGATGCGGTCAATCTTGTTGCCTCGCATCAGGTAAGCCAGCGCATTGACCAGATCATTATTATTCCAATAGCCTTTCTCATCTTCCTTCATGTAAAAGGTCTCGTCAATGCTTTCCCAGGGCCAGTCTTCGGTTTGCAGATTCTCGGAAGTCACCAGAAATACCCGGTTGCCGGCGTCCTTGCAGGCTTTCAAAAAAGCGGCTCCCTTAAAGTAGCAGGTAATGCAGAGAAATGTCTTCTGATCCATTTTATTTTTCTTGGTATCCGATCACTGTATCATGCGGAATTACCGCTCCTTTACGCATCACCACAATCCCATCTACCACACAATGAGTGTCCGCTTTGACATCTTCCAGAGATTTGTGCCCTCGGATGGTTACATTGTTTCCTATCCGGCAGTTTTTATCGATGATTGCATTTTCCACGAAACAGTTGCTCCCGATTCCCATTGGGATCTCGTATGGCTGCAGCACGATTTTTTCCAGGGTTTCAAAAAAGTCATTACCCATGATGACACTGGAACTTATTTTAGTGCCATGGCCGATTCTCGATCGAATACCGATAATAGAACGATGAATCAACTCGGCATGAACAATGGATCCTTCCGAAATAATCGATTTGGAGATCTTGGTGTCGGAAATCTTTGCCGGGGCAAGCAGTCTTGGCCGGGTATAAATGATTTGGTTATTGTCAAATAGATTGAACTTCGGTATTTCATCCGTCAGTTCCAGGTTGGCCTCATAAAAGGAAGAAACACTTCCCACATCGGTCCAGTATCCATTGTATTCATAGCTGGCTATATTGTAACCCGATTTAATCGCGGACGGGATGATTTCTTTTCCAAAGTCAGTAGCATCGGGATGTTCCTCCAACAACTGCATCAAGGCGTTCTTCGAGAAAATGTATATACCCATCGACGCGAGAAATTCCTTACCCTGATTTCGGAGATCTTCTGACACGGTAGACTTCCAGTCGTGTAGCACATCGTTGCTGGGTTTTTCAATAAACCTTTCAATAAAGCCATATTCATTCACCTTCATGATACCAAACCCTTCGGCATCGTGTGCATTGACCGGGATCGTGGCAATCGTCAAAGCGGCATTTTGAGCGATATGATATTTTGCCATCTTTTCGAAATCCATCTGGTACAACTGATCTCCGGCGAGGATCAGCACATAATCAAAATCGTGATTGCGCAGGTGCATTTGTGTTTGCCTCACCGCATCGGCAGTACCCTGAAACCAACTTGCATTAGCCTGCGTTTGTTCTGCCGCCAGGATATCGACAAAACCCCGGGAGAAAAGATCAAAATGGTACGTATTCTTTATGTGTGCATTGAGTGAAGCAGAATTAAACTGTGTCAATACAAACATGCGCACTACCCCTGAATTCAGGCAGTTGGAGATCGGAATGTCGATCAACCGGTATTTTCCCGCGATGGGAACGGCTGGTTTCGATCGATCTTCTGTCAAAGGGAATAAACGGGTTCCTGCACCTCCTCCTAGTATGAGGCTTATCATTTTAATTTTCATAAGGTCAATCAATTTGCTAGTTCTTTATAAATCTTTTGATATTCACTGGCAGACCGATCCCATGAAAAATCCAGCGCCATATCATGTTCTACTATTTTATTAAACAATTTTTTATTTGCGAACAATTCCACTGCCCGGGAAATAGCATGTAAAATATCACCAGTCCACACATGGTTAAACATGATGCCACTGCCTCCGGGATCACCAAAATCAATCACAGAATCCATCAGGCCTCCGGTACGTCGCACGATGGGAATGGTACCGTATCGCAAGGCATACATCTGATTGAGACCACAGGGTTCCACTCTCGATGGCATCAGTAGAAAGTCGGCTCCCGCATATATCTGATGAGCCAATTGCTCATTATAGCCTATATACGTATTAAATCTTCCCGAAAACTGTGGCACCATACTATTTAATCCATGTTGAATGGGAGGATCACCCGATCCCAGAATTAGCATATTCAGAGGATAATTCTGACTGAAAATGCGATACACCAGATCGGGCAGAACATCTGCTCCTTTCTCAATGGCAAATCGCCCTATGAAAGCGATTAGGGGTAGTCCTTTTTCCAGATTATAGGTCTCCAGCAGGGGGTTTTTGTTTTCCCGTTTAAAGTAAGGAATGCTTTTTTTGAGATTCGTCTGTAATAATGGATCGTTTTCAGGATCCCATACCTTGGTATCAATACCATTCAGAATTCCTACGGACTTAAAACTCTCATGCTGCAACAACCATTCGAGACCATTGCTGTCGGAGCGTAATTCCTCGAGGTATGCCCGTGACACGGTAGTCAGTTTCCAGCAGGTTTTAATTGCTGCGGCCAACGGGTTGATGACGCCTTCCCATTCAAGCAGTCCACCGAGATAATCATCAAAATGAGGAAGCAGGTACCGGGCATTCCATCCGAAAGATCCATGATAGCGCCCATTGTGAATGGTGAAAACAGTGGGTAGGTAGCCAAGGTTTTGAAATTCCGGAGTGTGTTTTACCATAAACGGAATTAAACCGGTATGATGATCATGACAATGCAGGATGTCCGGGCGATGAGACTCGGAGTTTTGCAGCCATCTTAATACTGCTTTTTGAAAAGTTATAAATCGTTCGGCTTCATCGCCATAAAAATTACCATGCTGATCGGCATAGACGCCGGGCCGGTCAAATTTACCCCAGATTTCCGTCACAAATAAGGGAAATCCCAGGGTGTTTTCCTCCAGTTCAAAAACCTTAAAAGGCTGATCATAATAGCCCATCCATACTCCGCCGCTATATACTTCCTTCCACTTCTGTTCATTGATCCAGGGAAGGTCATATTTAGGGATGACCACGGCAGAATGAACCTCCGAATTTTGTTGATATTTAGGCAAGGCACCCACGACATCGGCTAAACCACCGGTTTTTGCCGCTGGATAGCACTCCGCACTTACATGTAAAACTCTAATTGGCTTTGGCACAAGTTGGCTTTTTTTTCCAGACATAATTTACAAAAAGACCACAAACTTCCAAGTCAATTTGAGCTAATCCCTGAAGCAGTTTGATTTTTGAAGAGAATTACTCTAGATTTATGAGCATGCGCTATATATTGTTCTTGCCCGCATTAATTTTATTAATTGGCTGTACGGAAAAAAGGACAGCTGAAATTTCCGATAGGGAATTTGCCAGAGAGTTACAGCGCGCTTTGATCATGGCCGATAGCGGAAGTATCATCGAAATACCTGCGGGACGATTTGCCTTCGAACGGTCTTTGTCTCTCGACGGCGTCGATCACGTGACGATCAGGGGGGCGGGAAAAGATAAGTCCATCCTAAGTTTTATGGGACAGAAGGATGGTGCCGAAGGAATGTTGATTAAAGCCAATCACATTCTATTGGAAGGCTTTACTATTGAAGACTCCGAAGGTGATGCCTTAAAGATTCAGGATTCGGACGACGTAACGATTCGGGATATTCACACCACCTGGACCCAGGGAGCCAAATCCACCAACGGCGGATATGGGATATATCCCGTTGCCTGCACCAATGTGCTTATTGAAACTTCAGAGGCGTCTTATGCATCCGATGCCGGCATTTACGTGGGGCAGTCCAAACAGGTGATCATGCGTAATAACTGGGCACATCACAATGTGGCAGGTATTGAAATCGAAAATAGCCTGGATGTGGAGGCTTATGATAATTTGGCTGAAAATAATACCGGAGGTATCTTAATCTTTGATATGCCCGGTCTACCGCAGCCCAATGGTGGCCGGGTAAAAGTCTATCGAAATATTTCACGTGATAATAATTTTGCAAATTTTGCTCCGGAGGGAGGTGTGGTGGCGACCCTGCCACCCGGAAGCGGGATGGTCATCATCGCCCACCGGGACGTGGAGGTGTATGAAAACCAGATTACCGGATATAAGACTTTAGGTCTCGGAGTGATTTCATGGTACTTTACCGAAAGGCCATTTGATACCAATAACGGTTATGATCCATACTATAAAAATGTATCCGTGCATGACAATGTATTTGAAAGAAAGAAAGCAATTCCGGATTTGAGTAAAGAATTCGGTCAGATGATAAATGCTTTATTCATTGGAAAACCTCAGGACATTATGGTGGACGGTATTTTTGATCCCTCGGTTGGTCAAAGTCCCTCCATCTGCCTGGAAAATAACGGAGAAGATCTGCGGTTCACTAATTTAAACGCAGAATCCGCCACCGGGATTTCCGACCTCAAAAGACTGCTGGATCACAACATGGATGCTTTTCAATGTCAGGCAACTCCGTTTTCCGTAGAGAATATTTCTACGGATTGAATGAACAAGAAATATCAAAAAAATGTGGCTGAAACCGGAGTGTGGTGTTACCTCGAATCTATGGATTCTATTATTCCTGATACTACCTGCAGTATGCTGTACAAACCTTTCGCCAGGTAACGCGGTAGTGCTGCCGGAAATCCCCTTTGAAAAATTATCTGAATATCATTTTTTCGAAGAACCATTAATTAATTTACGACCGGCAGAACGGGTGCTTCCTTACGACCTCATTACCCCGCTATTCTCTGATTATGCACAAAAGGCCAGGTTTATCTGGATGCCAGAGGGAGTGTCAGCTACCTTAGCGGAAGGAGAAGAAATTGATTTTCCGGTCGGTACTGTGCTTATCAAAAATTTCTATTATCCGGCGGATCAGAATAAGCAAAAGACAATGGTAGAAACCCGGCTGCTTATTAAAAGAGAAAACCAGTGGGATCCTTTGACCTACATCTGGAACGAAGAACAGAATGATGCGAGCCTGGAGATTGCCGGAGACTTCCGCAAGATAAATTCACATCGCCCCGATGGAGAGGAGTTCACCATTGATTATTCCATCCCCAATCTAAACCAGTGTAAGGGTTGTCATGAACGAAATCGAAAAGTGGTGCCGGTGGGACCAACACTGGAAAACCTGAACCGTACATATGCCTACCAGGATGGTGAAAAGAATCAATTGGAAAAGTGGTCAGAATTAAATTATTTGAATGGACTGGATCCAGGTGCAGATCATGATAAGTTGGCCGATTGGTCTGACCCTACTGCACCCCTCCACGACCGGGCCCTGGCTTATCTTCAAGTGAATTGCGGCACCTGTCACCATAACGAAGGCCCGGCTAATGTATCGGGATTGCGACTGACCACGGAAGAGGAAAACTTATTTAACCTGGGTGTAAATAAACCACCGGTATCGGCCGGAAAAGGGTCGGGAGGCCTAAAGTATGATATCGTTCCGGGAAAGCCGGATGAATCCATACTGGTGTACCGCATGGAATCACTTGAACCGGGGGCGATGATGCCGGAGATGGGACGTAAATTAGTTCATAGAGAGGGAGTACAGTTAATCCGGAAATGGATCGAAGAGATGGAACAATGATAACTGTAGTATTTTTTGGACTTCCGTAGAATTAAAGGAATGATTTTCGCCGGTACCCTTATGCCAGATTACTATATACGTTCTGGACATCATCATCCTCTTCCAGTCGTTCCAATAATTTTTCTACATCCGCTACCTGTTCATCAGTTAGTTCCTTGGTGACAGTAGGGATGCGTTCAAAACCGGAACTGATTATCTCTATATTTTTATCCTCCAGCGCCTTTTGCAGCGAACCAAAACTTTCAAAACTTCCATAGATCATCACCGCCTCATCCTCATCTGGAAAGAGTTCTTCACATCCGAAATCGATCAATTCAAATTCCAGTTCTTCCAGATCCTGATCGCCCGGGTTGATCTTGAAAAAACATTTTCTCTCAAACATAAAATCAACCGAGCCGGAGGTACTCAGACTCCCGTCATATTTGTTAAAATAGCTGCGAACATTTGCGACGGTCCGGTTATTGTTGTCAGTAAGTGTCTCAACCAGGATAGCAATTCCATGCGGTGCATAGCCCTCCAAAACCACTTCTTTGTAGTCGGAGGTGTCTTTGTCGCTGGCTCGTTTTATCGCTCTTTCCACATTATCCTTGGGCATGTTTGCCGCCTTGGCATTCTGGATCACTGCCCTCAGTCTGGGATTGGTCTCCGGATCCGGACCTCCTTCTTTGACAGCAATCACAATATCCTTACCCAGCCGGGTAAAAGTTTTGGCCATTTGCGCCCAGCGGGCAAACTTTCGGGCCTTGCGATACTCAAAAGCTCTTCCCATGATCTCTAAATTTTGGCCGCAAACTTACTAAATTGTTGTATTCACTCAGAAACAATAATTTGTTGACTGAAATACTTTTGGAGTTAATTATTCCGCTAAATAAGCATCCCTGCAAAAAGTACTCCCGGATACATAGCCCATGATGATTACACAGGCCGGTCTGATGGGGATATTTAAAAACTGATATCTTTAGAGAATGATATTTCTGATAATTGAACGATTCATTCCGGAAAAAGTGAAAGAGCTCTATGAACTTCTCGATCGGGAAGGCCGGCAGCTTCCGGACGGAGTCAAGTATATCAATAGCTGGGTTGATATGGACCTCGAGACCTGTTACCAAATTATGGAAGCCGAAAATGTCGGAAAAATTCAAGAATGGCTTATTCGCTGGCAAGATTTTGCTGAATTTGAAATCATACCGGTTATAGACTCTACTACTGCGAAGGATATTATTTTATCCCGGTAATCTTCATAGTGAAATACTCATTTAAATTGAAATAAATGCGAAAGATCGTTTACTACGTGGCCATGTCACTGGATGCTTATATCGTAGGTGCTGATAACGATGTCTCTAAATTTGTCGCTGCAGGACCCGGTGTGGAACAGTATTTAGCGGATCTTAAAGATTACGATACGGTGATCATGGGGCGGAAAACGTATGAATTTGGCTATGATTTTGGATTAATTCCGGGGCAACCTGCTTATCCGCATATGAAACACTATATTTTTTCTGATCATCTTGAACTTCCAAAAAGTCACGAAAAAGTAGAGGTTGTGACTCCTGATATCGAATTTATTAAGGATCTAAAAAAAGGAAATGGATCCGATATCTATCTATGCGGAGGGGGTGTCTTCGCCGGATGGTTGTTAGATAATCAATTGATTGATGCGCTTAAAATTAAATTAAATCCAATTTTGCTGGGTGAGGGTGTCCGGCTATTTGAAAATACCACTGTGAGCTGCCGCTTGCAGGAAAAAGAAATGAATAGTTACACCGATGGCCTCAAGATTATCCACTATTCAATCCACTATTAATTCTATTTCTATTTATTCTCTGGGTAGTGGATTTCAGCTTGCCGATTCATGGGATAAGTAATCTGCCCATTGATTATCGAATGAGGGTAATGGTTCCCGATTTTTGTGCACCATCGGCAGTCATCAGATACAAATACACTCCACTTGGTTCCGGCTGCCCATTCACTCTTCCATCCCAGCCAGGATCTTCATTTTCTGAGCTGTAAATCAAGCCACCCCAACGATTAAAGATCTTAAGGCTATAATTTTGTGGACGTTCAACAAATTGGGGTTGAAAAAAATCATTTACATTATCGTCATTGGGTGAAAAGGCATTCGGAATATAGATGCCGGCCACTTGCTCACAAAATTCCATAATCTCAATGGTGTCGGACAAAATGCAGGAACCGGAAAACGCCTGTACGCTGTAAGTCCCCGGAGTGCTGACAGCGATGGTCTCCTGTCTGCGTCCGTCAAACCAGATCAAGGAGTCATATCCCAAGACCCGCAAGGGGATGTTTGGAGTCTCTTCAAAACAAATCGTCTGATCCGGTCCGAGTAGCGAAATCGAATTTTGGATTTCGACGTTGAGTTGAATGATCGAAAAACAACCATCAACCGATACCAGCGTATCAATATAAATACCGGGTTGTGTGATCGTATCCACTCCAAACAGGATGGGCTGACCTTCACAAAGGATGGTATCTCTCATTATATTCTCACCGATCACCGTGAGATCCAGTTCGACGAGACTGTCAC
>JAGQWZ010000463.1 GCA_020436835.1 Saprospiraceae bacterium
AAGTCTGAAGAAAGTATAAGTGTCTCTGTGTCTGATACCGGCATTGGCATTGCAAAAGATAAACTTGAGCAAATATTTATTGGTTTTGAACAGGTCGACGGATCTTCCCGCCGTCAATACGGAGGAGCCGGCTTGGGTCTCACCATCACTAAACAATTGGTGGAATTGCATGGTGGTGAAATCAAGGTGCAGTCAGAACCGGGAGAAGGATCTGTCTTTACATTTACCCTGCCGAATACGACTACCCCGGAGGTCTCAGGACCTTCTGCTTCCGCATCTCAGAAAAATGTCAGAGATTTTAATTTGATGGAAACGGTCGAAGAAAAATACGATGCTGCACCAGGTCATCCCGTCCGTTCGGTTGGAAGAATTCTGGTCGTCGATGATGAGTTGGTTAATTTGCAGGTATTATTTAATCATTTGAGTCTGGAAGGCTATGAGGTGGTTCGTGTCACCAGTGGACAAGAGGCACTTGACCTCATCCATAGTCCTGCCTCCTTTGACCTGGTGATCCTGGATATCATGATGCCAAGAATGTCGGGTTTTGAGGTTTGCCAAAAGATCAGAGAAAAATATTCGCCAAGTCAGCTCCCGGTGATTATGCTTACCGCCAAAAATCAGATCACTGACCTGGTAGAAGGTTTTGATGCCGGTGCAAATGACTATTTAGGCAAACCATTTTCCCGGGATGAGCTTTTGTCCCGGCTCAAGACCCATCTCCGGTTGCACCGCATAAATCGGGCAACCGGCAGATTCGTTCCCTATGAATTTCTGCACTCTATTGGCCGGGATGAAATTACGGATGTACAGCTGGGCGATCATTCTCACTTTAACGAGATCAGCGTTTTATTCGCTGATATACGCAGTTATACCACGTTGGCTGAAAAGATGAGTCCAAAGCAGAATTTTAGATTTGTGAATGCTTTTGTGGGCCGGATGGGACCCATTATTGAGAAAAATAATGGGATCATCGAGCAGTATCTGGGTGACGCAATCCTCGCAATTTTCCCACAAAAGACGGATGATGCAGTGAAGGCTGCCATTGAGATGCAACACGCTATTGAGAATTATAATGTATCCCGGATTTCGGATAAAAGGGCACCTCTCCAGATTGGAATTGGCATTCACACAGGGCCACTGATTATGGGGATCATCGGTCATGAGAGCCGGGTGGATACGGCGATCATTTCCGACACAGTAAACATTGCTTCCCGTTTTGAAGGCCTCACTAAATTTTATGGTGCGAACATTCTGTTGAGTGACGCCTGTTACACCCGGATTTCCAACCTGCAAAATTTTCACTTCCGGTATCTGGGAGCAGTCCAGGTCAAGGGTAAAAATGAAACAAACCGCGTCTATGAATGTATAGATGGTGATGCAACATCCATAATGGAGAAAAAAATCTCGACACAAACACTCTTTGAATCAGCTCTTGAGTACTATGTGAAAGGTGAATTTGGAGAAGCCTCCGCTTGTTTCCAGACAGTGCTGAGAGAAAATAAGGAAGATACCGTGGCATTAAATTTTCAAATGAAGTCTGCCGGGCATTTGGCCAAAGGTACTCCTGCTGACTGGCAGGGAGTTGACCTTATGGAGAGTAAATAGAAATCAGTCTTTAGGTGATCCATCGTGCTTATAATCCTTAATTCGTGTAAGTGTTTGCCAATTCTTTTAAAAGAATAATGGTTAATTCCCTTTTTTCCCAGGGCACAAAAAGATGATCATGATATCGGGCGGAGACTATGTTACAGGGAATATTGTTTTCGAATAGTAGGTTAGAAATAGTGGCAGTTAATCCCACTGCCTCCAGCGAAGAGAAGACGTCCAGGGTGATCCAGGCCGATTCAAATGCGTATGCGGCCTGAAGGCGGATCGCATCCTCCCTCCTTAGAATAATGGTTGTTCCTTCCTTCTCCTTAAACGTCATAACTGCACTACCTAAAAGCTGGGGCCCTGGCTTATCGACAGATGTAAATACGTAGGAGCCGGGATTTGTTCTCGGATGGAGGGATTTTAGTATTTCAACGAGGTTTTCTTTTTCTCTCACGCTTTGTTTATACTTTCTATCCGACAATTTCATATTTTTTCGCCTAATTAAACTTTTAATATAGAGGTGACTGCGTTTTAATTTATATATGCGAGTACGAATTCCGATTAAATTTAAGCTGGCATTGGCCATCATATCTCTTGTGGTACCCTTTCTATTGATTTTGTCAGCATTATTTTATTGGCAATTTCGTAAATCAATTGATGAGAGAGTATTGCTTCAATTAAGTTCGATAAAACAGCTAAAGTCTGTTCAAATTGAAGATTACCTCAAACAGGAATGGTCCGTCTTTGTACAGGAAGTTCAACAATCGTCTGATCGGGGCTTGCCGCAAGATCTTGATGGTGATCTGAGAATCATTAAAGATCCCGAAAGCCTGCCACCGGCAGACTCACTATATTATTATTTAACGAAAAAAAATCAGATTGGCCTTTATGATCTGTCGGAATACACAGACTCGGGACAGCTGCTTTTAGGTTATTATTTTCTTGAAGATGATTTGGCAGTAGCAAAGATCCTCGAGGCAGAGAAGATACAGGAAATCCTTCTGGAGCGAACCGGAATGGGTGAAACCGGTGAAAGCTATCTGGTTGGATCCGATTTTCTCTTACGGTCACGTTCGCGGTTTTTTCCTGAAAAACCACCGAATTCGATACTGGCAAAAACGGACGGAGTCAGACAGGCCCTGACGGGCACAAATGGATCGGCCTTGATCCGGGATTACCGCGATGTACCGGTTTTCAGTGCTTTTGGCAGAATTGATTTTAAAGGTATCCAATGGGCAATTCTCTCGGAGCTCGACCAGGATGAAGCACACCAGCCTATTCTGGTGATGCAGAACCGGCTGGTCCTTATTTTACTCCTGATTTTAATTTTGACGATACTAGGGGCATTCTTATTGGCGAGGGTGCTGGTGAAACCCCTGGTTAGAATGAAAGAGAATCTGACCGGCATGGCTTCCGGTAATTTTCCGGAAGTGGTGATAAAAGATTCCCGAAATGATGAGATCGGGGATATGTTCAGGGCCCTGGACCAATTGGTAACTTCTATATTACAAACGTTACATTTTGCAGATGAGATCGGTACTATGAATCTTTCCGCAGAGTATCGGATGCAAAGTAAAAATGATCGTTTGGGTCAGGCTCTGATCGCTATGCAGGAAAATTTGATTGCCCTCAAAAAAAGGGAGGAGCAAATGCAACTCACCGCTCAGAAATCATTACTTCAGGGGCAGGAGAACGAACGGGCTCGACTCGCACGGGAGATGCACGATGGACTGGGACCGCTGTTGACCAGTCTAAAAATGATGATTCAGAGAATGACATTAGATGGAGCTGAAAAAGACCGGATTAAGAAAATCCTCGATGATACGATTTCTGAAGTCAGGCGGATTACTTATGACCTGATGCCCCAGGCACTGGTGGATTTTGGAGTGGCCGCAGCCCTGAATCATCTGGTCAAAGTAACGGCAAAAGCATCCGGTATTGATATAAAATACACCTATTCCATGCAGGGGAAGCCTCTATCCGATCAAATCAATACGGGGATTTACCGGATTGCTCAGGAGGCCCTGAATAATGCACTCAAACATTCGGGCGCCCGTGAAATCCGGATGTCAGTCACTCAGTTTGAAGATCGTATTTCTTTCTACTTTGAAGATGATGGTAGGGGATTCGATACGGATCACCCTGGCCCCGGTAATGGTCTGGTAAATATGCGGGAACGTTGTAGAATATTGAATGGAATTATTAATATTGATTCAAGTCCTGAAGGTACCGTAATAGAAATGGAAATTCCCACGGATGAGTAATATAAGAATAATAATTGCGGATGATCATCAGTTATTCCGGGATGGTCTTTCTGCTTTGCTGTCAAGCCAGCCTGACTTTTCGGTCATTAGCAGTGTCGGTTCGGGTGCAGAGCTCCTTGATTTACTGGAGGAAGGGATTCAGGTAGATATTGTACTCCTGGATCTCAGTATGCCGGAGATGAATGGATTTGAAGTCCTGAACCGGGCTAAACGGCGGTTTAAAAAAGTCAGGTTTATCGTGATTTCGATGCACGAGGATGGTTCATATATTTCTAAATGCATACGTTTTGGTGCATTTGCCTATCTGTTGAAGAATATCGATGATGTTGAACTATTTGAAGCCGTTCGTTCGGTATATCAGGGAAGAAAATATTTTAATGAACACATAAAAGATCTGATGGTGCAAAATATGGCATTGGAAGGCAGTGATTTAAAAACATTATCGAAGCGGGAGTCAGAAGTATTAAATTATGTGGCTCAGGGTAAGACTACTAAAGAAATTGCGGCTATTCTATATGTTAGTACCCGCACAGTAGAGACGCACCGCGTAAATATGATGAAAAAGCTGATGGTTCAGAATACCGCTGAATTAATCCGGAAAGCCACCCAGCTCAAATTGATCTAAGGTACCTCAAGCCAGGTTTATCCGTATTTATACGGATATCCACCTTCCGTATTTATTACTGGTTAAATTACGATTTTTTCGGGAAGGATTTTATTGCCCGAACTCCGTTACTTTGTATTGATTATCAGAGGTTTAAAGGATAATAAATATGAAAAGAATTATAGTAACGGTTTTCGGCATGTTGATGATGGCTTTTACTTTCGCGCAAACGGGAAATCATTTAGATAAGCCCCGAAGCAAAAGTATGAAGCAGGAAGAGGTAAGGATTAAGCATGTGGTTACCCGGGCTCAACCTCTCCAATTGAAAGGTCCTGCCGCCAAAAACCGGCTCCGACGCGGTCCCGGTGATGCCAAAGTGGTTCCGGTGGTTCGCAGTGCCCGCATGAGTTTGAAAGGACCGGGGGCAAAAAATTACCGGCCCCAGATTAAGAAAAGCAGTCCAAATATTTTTAGACATAGTAGTAGAAATGAGTGAGCACACTCTCCTTTGATTGTGCTCCTCGCTTTTTTCTTTGAATAGTAGATATCACGTTTACCGTCGTTGATATTGAGCGTTTACGTTAGCTATTAATCTTATCCCGAATGGGGATCGGGCGAAGTCATGGAGTCCGGTTTAATTGCCGGTTGTGTGCCTGGAATGCTTGACCCAACTAGTGGGATATAATCATTGTTTATTCATTTTGCAACGCAGCTGAGGGATGGGCAAATGCTGCCCTCAGCGTTTCAAAACTGACGGTGACAATGGCAATGAACCATGCCGTCAGACAGGCCAGCAAGAATACCCACCACTTAATGTCAATGTGGTAAGCAAAATTCTGCAACCATTGATTTACAATGAGGAAAGAGACTGGCAGTGCGATAATCATCGCCAGCCAAATTGGCTTGGTAAAATCTTTGACAAGCAAAAAGACCACATTGGCCACAGATGCACCAACTACCTTCCGAATACTGATTTCCTTTTTTCTTCGCTCTGCCAGAAAAGCCGAAAGACCATACAGACCCAGGCAGGAAATGAAAATCGCGAGCATGGCAAATATATTCACCAATTTGCCCAACGTTGCCTCAGATTGATATTGGTTTTCGATATCCTGGTCTAAAAATCCAAATTCGAACGGATATTCGGGATTTAGACTTTGATAGATCCTTTCCATGGCCGCGATGGTCTCGTCCGTTTTACCGGGTTCCGTGCGTATCACCGCATATTGACCATTCTTTGTATAGCGCATCACAATAGGGTCGATAGGTTGTTGTATGGGTTTGAAATGAAAATCTCTGATCACACCAACTATGGTTCCATCCCCACTCCAAAGACTAAACTTCTTACCAATAGCCTGCTCAGCATCCATATCCATAATCTCCAGCGCTTTTTCATTGACAATGTATTTGCGGTCATCCGACTTAAATTCCTCGGAAAAAGTGCGACCGGTCAGGATCGTCATATCGAAGACCTTGAGAAAGTGGTCATCCACATCCATATTGGAAAAGACAACCTGCTGGTTAGGATCCTTTCCGTCCCATTCTACATCAATGGTAGCGTTTAACAGGTTAGTGGGCAATTCACCGACCAATGAAAATTGATCAGTCAGATTATTCCCGGCCAATGCTGATCGCAACGCATCCTGGTTATTCCGGATCGGTCCGCGCAATGGCATATAGACCAGGTTTTCCTGGTCGAAACCCAGATTGCGATTCCGGATAAATGACTGCTGTTGATGGATAGATATAGTGCCTATAATAAGGATGATCGAAAAGACGAACTGGATGATAACCAGTCCGTTTCGAAATAGCCGATGTCCTGTACCCGCATTCTTTTGCAGGGAAAAAACCTTAACCGGTTCGAAGCCGGAAAGATAGAAAGCCGGATAGCTTCCTGCCAGCACTCCAATAAATAGAGTGAGGCCGAAAATACTCAAAATGGCAACCGGATCCAGGATCTTCATGCCCATCTCCTGATTCGTGACGAGGTTGAAAGCCGGTAGGGTCAGAAATATAATGCCGATGGCAAGAACGAGCGATAAGAAAGCGATCAGGGTCGATTCGGTGAGAAATTGATTAATTAATTGATATCGATACGCACCGGCGACTTTTCGAAAACCTACCTCTCGAGCCCGCCGGGCAGCCCGGGCTGTAGATAAATTCATAAAATTGATGCAGGCAATAATTAAAATGAAAATAGCGGTAAAAAGGAAAATGTAGATATATTGAATATCACCATGGCCGGCAACATCGCCATGAAAATCGGAAAACAGATGGATCTTCGAAAGGGGTTGTAATACGAAGTCTACCTTTAACTCCGACTCATTTTCCGTATACAGTGCGTCGATTCTTTCATTTATTACCTTCGATTCTTCTACTGAGTTCGCTTTGTTCAATTTAACATAGGAGTAATAGTTGAAATTGTCCCATCGGTTTTCCCTAAGGTCTTCTTCCGTTCTGGCCAGGTATGACATGGGGATTAAAAAATCAAAATGGAGGTGGGAAGGAGTCGGGTTTTTTCCAAGCACACCGGTAACCACCATGTCATCTTTGTTATCCATTTTGATCAAACGCCCAAGAGGATTCTCATTGCCAAAATATTTTTCAGCCATTTGCGGAGAAATGACGATGCTTTGCGGTTGTTTAAGTACCTCATCCCGGTGACCCTCTGCCAGTGAATACGAAAAGAAATTGAAGAAATTACTATCTACAAAAAAGGTCGATTTTTCCTCATACTTTTGATTGCCAACCTGAAAAAGATTACTCCTTTGATAGGTTAACCTGAGGGCTTCACTAACTTCCGGAAATTGATCCCGCATTGCCGGAGCCAAAGGAGCAGGGGTGATAGCCGCCCGAATATTTTCTACCTGACAGGTGATCCGGTAAATTCGCGCTCTATCCTCATTAAATTGATCGTAACTCAATTCGTTTTTAATCCAGATAAAGATGAGAATACTGCTGGCGAGGCCAATGGCAAGACCCACGACATTAATCAGTGAAAATGATTTCTGGCGGATCAAATTGCGGAGCCCGATCTTTAGGTAGTTACGTATCATAACGTAAATGAATTAGGTAAATATTTGCTTATGAAGAAGGAAATACTTTTCCTCGTCAGCAATGTCGCTTTTAAGGTCGGACGCTTCAGACGGTCAAAGGTTACAGATTGAACCTGATTTTATTTGATCCGGTAAAAAATATTTCGCCGGAAAAGTAATTTGGACTATATTTACTGCAATTGCGAATAATATTGTGAAAAAAACGAAATTGGGCGAATTTGAGGAATTCGTACTGCTTACCGTGGCCGTATTGCGGGAGGATGCCTATGGGGTCGAGATCAAACGGGAACTCGAACGGAGGATGAGACAGAAGCTCAGCGTGGGCTCCATTCAATCGGCACTTAAAAGACTCGAAGAGAAAGGATTTCTCACTTCCGAATTTGGTGAAGCCTCCCCGGTAAGAGGAGGTAAAAGAAAAAGGATTTATACTTTGACCAGTTATGCCTCGAAAGTATTGACCGAACTGAAACAAATCAGAGATCAGTACTGGGATTCGCTACCGGATTTCGCGATTTAATGCCCTGCAATTATGGATGATTCTCCACATAGACCGCCAGGCTGGCTCTCCAAAATCCTTCGTTTCATTATTCGAGACGAATATCTGGAGGAGATTGAAGGTGACATGGAGGAGATCTATCCGGAATTGATCCAACGGTACGGCAGCAGGAAGGCCAGACTCTTGTATTTTCTCGAAGTTTTATTGCTGTGTAGAATTAATTTGATTAAACAAATAAAAGTCATGAATTGGTTTGGGAACATCGGCATAACCAGGAGTTATTTTAAATCCGGTTGGCGCAATTTTCTGCGCTATAAATCATTTGGTTTAATCAATATTTCAGGACTGACTCTTGGATTCACAGCGGCCCTTCTTTTATTCCTTATTGTCCGCTATGAAAATTCCTTCGACCGCTTTCATAGTGCATCAGGTGATGTATACCGGGTGGGCGATATAAGTAATGAAGGTGAGGTCAGTGATATGATCGTCACTCCCCAGATCCCGCTAATGGTTTCTGAATATCCCGATATTATTCGGGGCTCCCGATTTATTCAGTGGGAAGATATGTTTGAGTACCAGGGAGATTTCACCCGCTCCTCTTTTTACTACGTCGACTCCTCTTTTGCCGGTATGTTTGATTTTTCGGTAGTAGAGGGAAGCTTATCGCAAACATTATCGCAACCGGGAATGATCGCCCTCACGGAATCCCTGGCGCAACGGATTTTCGGAAAGAATGAGGCCTTGGGTAAGGAGTTACAACTTATTAATGAAGAGCAGGTCTTGCAAGTGGGAGCGGTGCTTGCAGATCCACCTAAGAATTCGACTTTGCAGTTTTCAGCCCTGGTGCCATGGTCCAATGCTCCTCCATTATTTGATCTCGATCAGATAGGCAATTGGTATAATACCTTCATGACCGGGTACGTCCAACTCTCTCCGGGCAGTGCTAAAAGTGAAGTGGAAAAAAAACTATCTGCTTTCAAAGAAAAACACTTTTTACCTGAACGAATTACTTCTACCGACATTATTTTATTACCCCTGGCGAATGAGCATTTTAGATTGACTGGTAGTAAACGCCTGATTTATATTCTTAGTGGTATTGCATTGGCATTGCTTCTGATTTCCTGTTTCAATTTTATTAATTTATCGATTTCCCAGCTACTGGAAAGAACGCGTGAAATGGGGGTCAGGAAAGTGATGGGAGGCAGGAGGAGGCAATTAACCGTCCAATTTATCAGCGAGAGTATGGTAATCTGTGGATTTTCATTGGTGATCTCATTAGTGCTTACTTATCTTCTCCTACCGGTGGTGGGAAATTATTTCGATTTTGGGATCAAAGTGGATAGTTTAAATGATCTATCGACTTTGTTTTTCCTTTTAGGCATATGTTTGACCATTGCAATCCTATCCAATTTGTGGCCATCCCTTTCCCTCGCCGGCGTCAACTCGATTGATTTAATGAAAGACGCCGTTAAATGGTCAAAATCCGGTGGGCTCTTCCGCCGGTCTCTCCTCGTCATGCAATTTGTGATTTCCATTGGTGCTTTCATTGCCACGCTGGTCATTTGGCAACAGATCAATTTTATGAAAACCCAGGATTTGAAATTTAATGGTGATGCCGTCGTCTCAATGGAATTCTATCCCGAATTATTTAAGTCTTCAGAAGACGTTGGTGCCAGGACTAAGATTCTGAAGGAGGAGTTGCTTCAGGATCCCTCCATTGAGTCCATAACTCAGACCAATGGAATTCCCGGTGATTATTCGGAAAATTACAACTACTTCGAAAGCCTCGACAGTAGCAATGTAAAAGGAAGCAGTCTGAGGCAGTTGACGGTAGATGATCATTTCTTTTCCACCTTCAAAATGAGGATTTTGCAGGGCCGGAATTTTGATCCCAATTTGGATGAAAATACGGCTGCAGTCATTATAAACGAATCTGCTTATAAGGTTTTCGGTTGGAATGATCTCGATAATAAATATCTCAGGTCAGGAGGTGACCAGGACAAATTTAAAGTGATCGGAGTAGTAGAGGATTATCATTATCAATCTTTGAAGAATAAAATTCAACCGTTGATTCATTTTTATTATCCGGAACCAGGCGGAAGACTGGCCATACGGTTAAATCCCAGTCGTATTGAATCGGGTCTGGACCATTTGCAGAAATCGTGGAATGCACTTGAACCTTATGAACCCTTATCCTATGCCTTTGTTGACGATTCGATTGACCGGTTGTACAGGGAGCAACAGCGATTAGGCACGACATCTGTTTTTTTTGCCGGCATCGTAATATTACTCGCCGGATTGGGACTTTTTAGTCTTTCTGCATACTCCATTCGACTGCGGCGGAAAGAGATCGGGATCCGGAAGGTTTTGGGTGCCAATATTTTGGATGTCGTCACGATCTTATCTAAAAATTATGGGTTACTGATTTTAACCGGATTTTTAATAGCCTGCCCTCTGGTGTACTTCCTCATGGAATTATTTTTACGGGATTTCGCCTATCATATTCCCCTTACTCCCCGGTTTTTTATAGTGGGAGGCTTATTGCTTCTCATAGTTTTCATGGGAATGGTCGCACTGCAATCGGTTCTCGCAGCCAGAGAAGATCCGTCCATAGCCATAAAAGAAGAATAAAATTCCACTTATAAAAGTATCCGGTTAGAGAAGGAATTTGAAGATGCTCTTTTTGCATCCGGTTCACACTTGGTTGAGCGTTGGCCTATTATTCAAGTACGACATTGTTCTTAGCTGGTTCGTTAATACGTTTCTCCTCCGGATAGGGCCATAAATGAACTACTTTATTTCTGAAATCAATACTGACTTTCATCGCTGAAAATAATTCATGTCCCAGAATTCCCTGGATCTTGGGACCACTTAAAGTGTAGTTCAGATCATCCCACGAACCAATCACGGTCCAATCTGTGGAATCCAGGAAAAGGCTTCCGATTTTAAGCTCAGGGATGGGAATGACGATTCTATTTTTGATCTCATCTCCAAAGCCACCAATATTTCGATAACGGCTATTTGAAATGTCACTTATCACTTGTTTACTGGTTTGTAAGTCCATCAGATTTACTTCCGCTCCGGTATCAAGCACTACCCGCATTTTCACTCCATTCAGGGCAATGGAGATGGTGGGTGTTCCACCCTTATACCTGAAGGCAATGGATTGATCCGGTTCGTCCGGGGATGCAGATGAAGGATCCTTTTTTCGCTTAATCGAGTGAATTTCAATCTGTTGAGCCCGGTAGTTGAACTGGACTTCATACTTACGGAAAAGACTGCTACCAATCAGTCCGTGAATCGGGATCCCGGCCTTTGTCTCGATAAGACTCATCGTCACGATTTGGCTGTAGGCGTTTTTCCAGGATAAATCTCCGATTTGCAGTGTTGATCGGGTGACCTGCATTTCCTGCAGATCGCCCGTTATCCCGACAAAATATTTATCTGAAGGTTCACCGGAAAAATAACGTGCATTTAATAATATATTGGAAGTGCCCGTGTCAATGATAAAATTTCCGGTTTGGTGGTTGACTGTGGCACGAATCACAATTAAATTTCCACAAAACCTTATTGGTATGGGTTTGGAATATGCGGGATTAATTGCTAAAACAAGTAAGAAAAAAAGGAATAAAGAAATGGTTGTTAATCTCTGATCCATGATTTAAAAGATTTTATACTACTGATCACAATTTTTCCCTCATCATGGCAGCATCTGATAGTTTGGATTGAGTGTCGGAGTTCGCACTATCAGGAGAATTAAAGATAGGATGTCTAAGGGTAAATCTCCCCGCATACTCAATGATAATGATATCTTTTTAAGCCGGATTTGTGATTTTCAACTCTGTATTTATCATTGTTAGAAATGCCCGCTCCGCGCTAGATAAGAATTTGAATTTTCTGTGGTCTTAGTAATCTCAATTGTAAATCCATTGATGTCAGCAACCCATAAAAGGGATTGGGTATTCTCTGGTCCAAAATGTTTACCTTCGAACCTTGTGAAAAGGAGAGATTTCATTCGTAATTCTGGGGGGCTGATGTTGATGAGTGGCCTGCAGTCATTCTTATATCATGAATCTGTGGAAATGCCAAAGTACCTCACTGTGACGGGTGAAATTCGCAAAGAAGATCTGGGCATTACACTCATTCATGAACATATCCTGGTTGATTTTGTCGGGGCAGCACTGAGCGGCCCGGACCGGTACGTTAGGGATGAGGTAGTGAAACGCGCCCTGCCATTCCTCACTGATCTAGTAGATCTGGGATGTAGCACCTTTGTGGATTGTACTCCTGCCTACCCTGGGCGAGATGTGCAGCTGCTTCAGCAGTTGTCAATTCAAACCGGCCTGAATATTTTGACCAATACCGGATATTATGGAGCCGTAGACGGTAAATATTTACCAAAATTTGCCTTTTCAGAGTCTGCGGGCCAGCTGGCACAAAGATGGATTCTGGAAGCGGAGAAGGGCATAGATGACACCGGAATCAAACCTGGTTTTATCAAGATCGGAGTGAACAAGGGGCCGCTCAATGCGGTAGACCGAAAGCTGGTAGAAGCAGCCGCCATTACCCATCTGGCTACCGGCCTCACCATTTCGTCTCATACCGGTGATGGCAAGGCCGCCCTCGAACAGATCCATATTTTACAGGCCAACGGAGTTCATGCCGATGCATTTAGATGGGTGCACGCACAAAATGAGAAGGATACGCTGCTGCATCTTGAAGCCGCCGGGCAAGGGGCATGGGTAGAGTTCGATGGAATTTCTGAAAAGTCAGCAGAGCAGCATTTTGAGTTCATCTCTAATATGAAGAGTCATAATTTTCTCGACCATTGTTTGATCTCACAAGATTCGGGATGGTATCATGTAGGAGAGGAGAACGGTGGAAATTACAATGATTATAATTACATTTTTGATCATTTTATTCCTTTACTGAAGCATAAGGATTTCGAACAGAAAGAAATAGATTTACTATTATTTGACAACGTGGCCAGGAGTCTTGGCATTTATCCCAGAAAAAACTAAATCATAGATTATGACCTTCAGACCGTATTTCAAACAGATACCTCTCGGAATTATCTTGACATTTTATTTTTGTGCCGGACCATTTTTAACGATGGCGGGAGATAACTACGGACCCGGTGATCCGGTTATTATCCCCTTGTGGGAGGAGGGCGCTCCGGGTTTTGAAGATAAAATGGATGAAAAGGAAGAAGCGAAGGATTACTGGGTCAAAAACATACATAACCCAACCCTGACGGCCTATTTTCCGGAAGAGGGAAAGGCAAACGGTACTGCCGTGGTCATTTGTCCCGGGGGAGGTCACCGTCTTTTGGTGATCACTGCCGAAGGAAAGGACGCAGCTACGTTTTTTACTGAACAGGGAATTACAGCTTTCGTCCTGAAATACCGTCTTTTTCGGGAAGAAAATTCTCCCTATACAGAATCACATGCCCGCCAGGACGGCCTACGGGCTCTACGGAAAGTCAGAAGTTTGGCCGGCCGGTTCCAGATTGATCCGGACCGGATCGGAATTATGGGATTTTCTGCCGGGGGAGAATTGGCGGCATGGACTGCATTTGCGGATGGCTCAGGAGATGAAATGGCAAAGGATCCGGTTGATCGTCTCAGCGCCCGGCCGAATTTCCAAATATTAATCTATCCTGGTCCATTGGCGGTGGAGGAAGCAAAAACGACCAATTTACCACCAGCGTTTATGCTGGCCGCAAATGATGATAAATGTTGCAGTGGACCTATTCTCGATCTGACCCGGATGTATCGAACTGCCGGAGTACCGGTGGAGATGCACCTGTACGCCAGGGGAGATCATGCGTTTAATATGGGTAACCGGTCTGAATTACAAACCATTCATAGTTGGCCGGATCGACTTAGGGATTGGCTGCTAGATAATGGCTGGATTCCCAGATAATATTTTTTGATCTGTAAAAGCAAGTCTGGCCCTACATCAGTACACCGTTCTTTGCCTGAATAGCCGGAGGTAGATTTGTCTCGCCCAGCATCTCCCGCAGATCGATCTCAATCACCCGGCAAAGGGATAACATAGGTATATCATTGGCCATGCCCTGAAATGGATTCTCGGAATAATCTCCGACAATTTCCATTACAACATAGATCCAACCCACCAAAGCAGTGATTGGAACCGCCAGCCAGGCTCCCCAACCCACCGTTTGCATTAGTTCCGGAATCATCGTAAAAGGGAGAAGAAATATAAAAATACCAATGAAATAGCGGCTCATATTTGCATATTGACGGGGGAAGGGAAATTTTTTGATCCGCTCATTTTTGCCTTGCAAGGTGTAAAAGCTTTTTAGCAAATTGACCAGTTCCATATGCCGGAAATCTTCGATTATCCCCTGCTCTCTTAACTGCTGAAGATCTCTGGATTGTTCATTAATGATTTGGGTTGCCGTGTTTACATGATCGATCAGGCGACTATATTCTCCTTCGGGAAGAAAGTTTTCAAGTTCAGTTTGAGTGACTTCATCGTTAATCAATCCGATCCCAAACTTTTCCTGATAATAGTTGGCTGTTCGTCCGATATGGCCACCCTGACTGGCATGTTCCCAGGGAGTGGGCACCAGTAGTTGACTCCGATGTGCATACAGCCAGGCAATGTGCCGGTAAATCAATCTTTGCTTGATCTCATGAATGTGCTGAACACTAATTTTATGCTCGGCAAATTGATTGGATATAAATCCATCGATCATCATGCCCCAGCTTCGGCTGTCATTGACTATGCCACCCCAGATCTTACGTGCTTCCCACATCCGGTCATATGCCTGGTTGTTTTTAAAACCCACATAAAAAGCAACAGCTGTACCGATAATCGAGACCGGTAACCAGGGAATCGCGATTCGGATAATATCATATTGATACAACAGTGATGCCACCGTCATGACCGCCAGCAACCAAAGTATGTGAGGACCGGTCCATCGTAATAAATTGCCAAATTTAATACCCTTTGTTACAATCATATGCTTTTGGAAATATTGGAATTTAGGTCGCCAAGTTAAAGAATATAGATTACTGGCGAATCAAGTTAATCCTGAAAAATTCATTCTTAATTTAGGACCAGGGATCCTGTCACTTCATTTCTTTGCCAAAATTATAGTAACATTTATTCAAGAGGTTGAATATTGCTTCTAAATCGATTTTAGCAGAAGAATAGAATTGACTTTTTAATTCTCAACTTAAGAAGAAGTAATTGGGGATGAAATAGCATGTTCACTGCAATTGGACAGTTGACGTTCGATTACATGGGTTTTTTTAATATTTCCATGATGTTCTGTGGACTTGAGACATCAGCAAATCCAAATTTCCGGTAAAGATTGTGAGCGTCCCTGGTATTTAATCCCATTCTTCTTAAGGAAGTCAATTCGGGATGAGCCATAATTTCCCGGAGCAACAATTTGGCCAGCCCCTGACCCCTGAAGTCATTAAGTATAAAAACATCCATGATCGAGCCAAAAGTAGCGTAGTCAGTGACTACCCTGGCAAATCCGACCTGATTGTAGTTATGCAGATAAACGCCAAAGCATAGTGAGTTTTGAATTGACTTTTCGACCGTTCTTCGCGAACAACCTCGGGCCCAGTACGAATGATTGGATAGAAAATCCCAAATTAGGTCCTGATTCAGTTTGTCTTTATCTGTGGAAATCAAGAATGGAGTCATGTCTTCTTAGGATTAGGTTTCCAATGCATTCTTTATTTGTTGAAGATGACGTTCATTGTGCCAGGCTACCTTGTCAAATTCATCTTTCAGGGTGCGCAATCCGCTCTCACTATGTATGAACTGATTGTCACCATATTTAACATAGTACTGATTTGCCAGATTAATGACCCCCTCCCGCACTGAAGCATAGATGGATTGACTGATACCCAGGGGTTGTATGGCATATTCAATTTTCTCACACCATTTGTCCTGATCGAATGCCCAAATCACGGTACCGGGTTCGGCGATTGCTCGGCGGATACGGTCGTACAGCACTGTTTCAGCATCCGCAAGGTGATGGAGGATCTCACGTATAGTCCATTTTCCGGGACCGTAGGATTTTTGCAGATCCAGTTCTGAAAGCTCAAAAAAAGCTAAGGTTGTTTGCTTTGTTTGTCGGAGATTATCTAGTATTTCCATGCTTCAAAACTGCAAAAAGAATGGCAGTTTCCAATCATCTATTTTCCCGGGATCACCGGTGGTGGATCGCAAAGTCAGGATTTCCCCGATTATGGCTGGAGTTGGAATGTCATCTCAGGAAAAGCCTGTCCATTAAGAACCAACGTTAATTTGTGAATTCCGGGATAATATTTCCGGGTGGTTATGGGACGAAATGAATGCTTACGCACAATTTCAGTTTGGGATTGTTTTTCAAATACTCTTTCGGTTATTTTAAATATTTTCCGGGAATAGGTACCATTAGAGCGTTGGTAAAAAATCTGGTATTCGACCCGGATTAACTCCTGGACCTTACTGTTATTCTCCAGGGTAAATCTAAATAATAGTTCATGCCCAATCTGTACAATTGGGGTCAGGACTTCAAGATTTTTTATTTTTAATGCATTGGTGTATTTCAGGTTAAATAGATCCAGAATCTCGGGGTTTCCTGCCTTCAGTAAAGAACGGCTTCCATGTTTGAGTATCCAATCGGTATCACTTGATTTTCCTTTCCATTTTTTTACCAGGCTGATCACTAATGCAGGATGGTCTTTGGATATATCGTTGATATTGTTGGCGACACTTTTACGCACGAATTCAGAGGGATCTTCCTTAAGATTTTTGAGAATGGGTAATATGGGAGAAGGATCTTTCTTCAGAAAGTCAATTCCGATCGCCCAGGGTAATCGAGGCCGGCAGCCTTCGGAAGAGAAGCGCCGTACGTGAGCATGGGCATGTCCTGACCATTGTAGCATTTGGTCGAGCATCCGTTCTTTGTCTTTCAATATGAAGTGTCTCACGGCAAATTCACAACTGGTGAACTGGGTGATCTTTTCCATGGCTGAGATGGATATTTCAATATGTCCGAGTCCAAATTCTTTAATAAAATCCGGTATAAACATGTAGGCAAAAGACAGACCCGGATTATTTTTCTGCAGTTGTCCGGCGAGTCGCACGATAAGGGGGATGGAGAGGGTAGGATCATCTGGCAGGAAAGCACCCAGGGTTTTAGCCAGGTGATGCATTCTCGCTTTTAATTCCATTTCATCCCAATCCGCATTAAATAGCTCACCGCAGAATTTCTGATATTTAAATTCCGGATAAACAGTAAGTAGGCCTGATTCGAGACGATTGAAGAATTCCGCATTAAAGGAGTTTTTTAGTGGTTCAGCCATGGAATGTAATTAGAGTATTTGATTTAAATGATGGTCCAGGTGCTCGATATACATATCCAATAATTCTTCCATATTCAGAAACTCGATGCTGGTGCGGCCAACATTGGTGGTAAAATGATATTTATCGGCCGGCAATTGTAGAAAAGATCTGATTAGTTGCTTATTGATCAGATACCATAGTTCAATTATTTCATCAGTATTGGCTAGTTGGTAGTTTTGAGCCTGCACCCAGAAATCCTGATCATAAACTATCTTTTCCTGGGTATCATACTGGGCGACGATCACTCTTCTCAGATTATTCTGGGCACTATCGATAAGGTGTCCCAGGATTTCTTTCTTCGACCATTTCAGAGGATCGGATTTTTCCAGCCAGACAGAATCCGGGATTAATTTTATTCTTACCAGACTTTCTTCAACTATACTTTCCAACTGTTCGATTTTCACTAACATATTTTCATAGCATTTATTTACAATATAACGAATTGAGGGTGGTTTCCGGAGTGGGAGCCGGCGCAGAGATTGTCTGAGGACAACGGTCCGCCAAGGGCTTATCTCGAATAGTCCTGGTTCAGCCCCTACCTGACCAAAGTAAATTATTTATTAAACATCGATAAAACTGACTAATGTCATTGACCCGGGCAATGCAAAATGGTAGGTTCGAACCTTGAACTTGGGTGATGCCTATTATTATCGAACAAACATAAGATGAAACTGGATAATTTAACGAAGGAAGTTACCTCAATTTATGAACACCTGGTCGAGATAGAATCCACCGCCCGTCAAATGTCCAGGACGGTACATCCCAATCATCAATCCAGTGTTCTCAATCTGATCCGCTACCTGGTTTTGAGAAACTATGATCTTCGTCAAATCCATGATACGCTTTCAGAATATGGTATTTCTTCCCTTCGTTCCGCTGAGGCGTATACTCTGAAGAATGTTGTGGATGTGCTGAAATTGGTCCATTTGCTCCAGCAGCAGGATTGGTCACCGGATCCGGACCTGGTTCTGATCGGTTATGAGAAAAGCAGAAAATTACGGCATTTGCATGCCAATGAGCTTTTTAACGAAATCGATCAGCTCTGCTTTACTGAAATAATGGTGACTATGCCCTCAGAGGCGGCTGAAGATCGTGATCTTGTCCGGCGGCTGATTAAAGCCGGAATGGAAATCGGACGCATCAATTTATCGCATGACAATGAGGAGGTGTGGAAAAAAATTGCTGAAAATATCAGGAAGTGTAGTAAAGAACTGGATATCCCCTGCAAGATTGCCATGGATTTGGGAGGTCCCAAAATCAGAATTGAAAATATTCTGGTCAGGCAGAAACAGAAAGTCAGATCTACGGATCGCATTTTGGTAAAGGATGAAATGGAGATTTCGTTTGTGGCTACGGGGAATATAGAAATCAAGGGAAAATGCAAAGAGAAGAAAAAATTTGAGTTAGTCGGTCTGCAACTCAGTCTTCCGGAAATTTTTGAAGATGTAAAAACGGGGGAAAGGGTATTTTTTGATGATGGAAAAGTGAGAGGACGGATTATAGATCGATCTTCGGATAAAATCACCGTTCGCATTGAGGCCGGTGCCGAGAAAGGGGCATTTTTAAAAGTTGAAAAGGGAGTAAATCTTCCGGATTCTGATTTAAAACTGGCCTCATTGACGGAGGAAGATATGGCCATATTGCCTTTCGCAATGGACCATGCTGATATCATCAGTTATTCCTTTATCCGCAAGCCAAAGGATGTCGAAATGCTCTACGAAATTCTGGGAGAAAGGCTGGATAAAGTGGGAATACTTCTAAAGATTGAGACACAGGAAGCTTGTCAGAATTTGCCGCTCATATTAATCGAGGGAATGAAAAGCCCGAAACTGGGAGTGATGATTGCCCGGGGAGATCTTGCCGTGGAAATAGGGCCGGAAAGGATGTCAGAGATTCAGGATGAGATCATGTGGATCTGCGAAGCGGCTCATGTCCCGGTAGTGTGGGCTACAGAGGTCCTGGATCGTCTGGCAAAGAAAGGTCGTCCAACCCGATCTGAAATTACTGATGCGGCTGCCAGTGTCCGGGCCGAATGTGTTATGTTGAATAAGGGACCACACATTGTAGAAGCAGTTAGTCTCCTTAAGCGCATCCTGATAAAAATGGAAATGCATACTTCCAAGAAGAAGAGTAAAATGCGTCCGCTCAACATTGCCATGGATGCCCTTAAATACATCGATTCCAAAAGATTTGAACAGGTGTACCCGGAGTACTAAGTCGGACTGACCCTATCTCAACTTAAAGTATACCCCAACAGCCGGTACTGTTCAGAACTAAATGTAAGCCAGACTTTTATTGGTCTGAAGCACTGAGTAAATTATCAATAATTTTTCCTGTGCATCCGGAGGGCCGGGCAATTTTCAAAAGTGTTGATACGGATGGCGCTATATCCTGGATATAAACCCGGTGGTAATCGTTTGCCGGCTTCACACGCCATCCATAAAACAAAATAGGTACATGCGTGTCCTGGACATAAGTAGAGCCGTGGGTCGTGCCACCGGCCTTGTAAGATTCGCTAATCCATCCGGGATGTAATTGCACATATAGGTCACCACTTCTTCCCGGCATAATGCCATTTCGTATGGTAGAGCAAATGGTGGCATCTTCCACACATTTTGAAAAGTCATTGAGTCTGACGATGTTTTTTACTCCGGGAAAACGGAAGGCGAATTCCTGGATGGAGCGAATCACTGACTCAATGTCAAGACTGTCATTTTTGACCAGGTGAATCTGTTGGTTGCTGAAATTTTCGATTACATCCATTCCGAATTGCTCCTTTAAACGATGTTTCAGGGCATTTTCAAATCCATTGGCCAGGAAGTAACCGGCAGGAGTTGAAGCGATGCCAGGGACGTCAGCAGCTCCATGGTCTGCGGTCAGGAAGATCAGAATATTGTCCAACCCGATCTTTTCATCAAGAAAATTCAGGAATGCTTCCAGCTCCCGGTCCAATCGCAAATATACATCCTGCACCTCCACCGAAAAATTCCCAAACTGATGGCCGGCATAGTCGGTAGAGGAGAAGCTGATGGCCAATAGATCCGGAATCATATCCATGCCCAGACTGTCATGCTCTATCATGGATTTGGCAAATTCAACCAGGAGTGTGTTTCCGAAAGGAGTGGCCGGTAACAAATTGTAAGGGGTGTTTTTTATCCCGAATCGCACCTGAGTGCTCAGCTGTGCCAGATCATAGGGAAAAGTATGGCCCTCCGAATTTGGGAAAGGTCTTTCGAAACCTTTATCATCGGGAAGGCTTTCATCATATTCTTCCAACGGCAAGAGCGTATTCCAGACTTTTGACATGTATTCATCGACCAGCTTCTTCTTATTAAACTCCTGTACCCATTCAGGCAATTTATCCTGATAGTAATCACTGGTGATGAAACGTCCATTGGTCTTATCATACCAGTAAGCGCCATCGGGATTTGAACCCATCGGGAGGATCGAACCCCGGTCCTTCAGGGAGATGCCCAGGGTTTTGCTCCGGTGATTGGTGGCCAATTCCAATTGATCAGCCAAAGTCGAAGCCAATAGGCGATGGGGCGACATCTTACCGTCAAAGGATTCCGATCCAATGGTATTGGCATCCGGATCACCGGCGCAATAGACATAGTCTTTCTTAATCGGATCGTACCAATCATTTCCGATAATGCCGTGCACATTCGGACTTGTGCCGGTATAGATACTGGCATGCCCCGGACCGGTGTAGGTAGGAGCATATTGATAATGACCATCATGGATCACGTAGCCATTGTTCATTAGTCGTTTAAATCCGCCATCTGAATAGTCATCCCAGTACCGGTACAAATAATCGTATCGCATCTGATCGACTACAATACCAATGACCAGTTTTGGTTGTTCCTGACCATACACCTTAAAAAAAATCCCCTGGCCAATTAAACAAAAGAGCAGAAAAGTGAATCTGGATCTCATAAGAATTTAAAATCAATATCGTGGAGACCGGTAATGTACAAATGTTTTTGAATTTGAGTCTATGCCCTTACTGTAAAGTCAGGATGTTAGACCTGGGTATAGTTGCTAAAGTTGGTGTGGGTTTTATCTTTGAAATGTAATCCTGATTATTTCAATTGAAATAACCCGGCACAACGACTTAACCAGAAAAGACTATGCAATTTATTAGGAGTAATCGGTGGCTTCTGCTGGCATTTTTTATCTCGCTTTCCGGTCTGATCTCAGGCCAGCAATCGATGGTTGATTCACTGGAAGAATTGTTAGCGAACACCAGCGACCCCCTGGAAAGAGGGAGACTGCTACTCACATTGTCCGACGCTCACAAGCAGATAGATCTCAACCGGTTGGAAGCATATCTGCGACAGGCGGAACAGATTGCAGAATTTATGGAACAGCCCGGAATGCCATTGAAAGTCCAATACCGATATGGTATTCTGGCCTCCCGACGGGATAAAGGGGATTCTGCTGCGGTTATCCTACAAGAGATCATCGCGCAAATTCCGGAAGAAGAGCCAGACAGCTCGCTTCTATCCGATTGTTATTACGAACTGGCGAACATTGAACGTCTGAGAGGAAATAGTACCGATGCAATCAACTATTTACATAGAGCCACAGACATTGATCTGGCCAGGAACAACCGGAAAGGATTGGTTTCCATCTACGTACTCCTTGGTATCCTGTACAAGAATCAGTCACTCTATGATCAGGCTATTGATTATTATCAACGCGCTTATAACTATTGTGTGGAGCTGGGTATGACAAATAGTATGGCAAGCTGCGTTCTCAATATTGCCAATGTCTATACCCGGCAGGAAAAATATGACGAGGCCCTGGAGAAGTATAAGCAAGCTTTGGAGATTGGAAAGAGTCTTGATGAAAGAGATAACATCTTTGCCTTTGTCTATGGAAATATGAGCAATTTATATTCCATTCGAAAGGAAGTACCTAAAGCTCTGGACTATGCCCGTAAATCCTATGAATTGAGAAAATCAATAGCACGACCGGAAGAACAGGCAAATTCGTTGATTGGCATCGCCAACAATCTAAATCACCTGGGAAGGTCTTCGGAAGCATTGAGCACCCTGGAAGAAGCCAGGAAAATTGTTGAGGGCACCAGCGGCATATTAGAAGCTAAAGAGCGGATCTATGAGCTGGAATACAAGATCCATCAAAATGCGGGCAATCCCGGGCAGGCTTTGAATGCCGTAGCCACCTATTTGATATACCACGACAGCCTCAGGAAGACTGAATTGGAAAAGCAGGCCCTTGAACTGAATACGAAATACGAGACGGCCCAAAAAGAGCAGGAAATTGCTTTACTGAATGCACAGAATGAAGCTACGGAGGCAAAACTGAATGCAACCAGGAGGCAAGCCTACATGTTGATTGGAGGTTTGTTGTTGGTTTCCCTGTTAGGATTTTTGATATTTCGATTATTCCGGAAAACCCAAAACCAAAATCAGATCATTCAAAAGGCACTGGACGAGAAGGACATTCTATTGCGGGAGATCCACCACCGGGTTAAAAACAATCTTCAATTTATTTCTTCCTTACTGGGCCTTCAGAGTGAACATATTTCTGACCTGTCTGCTCTAAGTGCCTTACAGGAAGGCCAGGACCGGGTGCAATCGATGGCCTTGATACACCAAAATCTTTATCAGGAAGATAATCTCACCGGAGTGGAAGTACACGATTATTTTGTAAAACTAATTCGAAATCTCTTTGATTCCTATAATATCCGGCCCGGGCAAATTGAATTGGATCTTAAAATAGAAGCACTAAATCTTGACGTAGATAGTGTAATCCCCATCGGCCTGATTGTCAACGAACTGGTCAGCAATGCATTAAAGTACGCATTCCGCGAAAAGGAACAGGGATCGATCACGGTCATTTTAAAGGAAGAAGATCAACAGTTAAAACTCGAAGTTCGCGATAATGGCAGGGGAATTACCGGAGAAGAACTTGAGCATCTGGGAAATTCCTTCGGCTACCGTTTAATAAATGTTTTTAAGGACCAACTTGATGCGAACCTCCATATCAGTAATGCTGATGGTACCCGGGTGGTCATGTCTATCAATAAATATCGAAAAGTGGCCTAGTAGATAAACCTATAAGGATCTGTGAGATATACAATTATCCACCGAAATTTGTGGGTTTATTTCTAATAGTAGCAAAAGGCAGATAAAAAATTGGCCGTGATGCTACAGAGAAGGCCAGTCTACTCTGAGGTAGCAGGAAGGAGTCTGTGAATTTTTATACAATTTTTGCTAGATTTATTTGGATGAATTCCCATTTCAGCAGACGGACTTTTTTATACCATCTTGGACGCACAGGATTAAGTCTGCCTTTTATTAATGGTCTTACATCTGCTAAATTTGATGGGGATTCCATTGTTTTATCACAAAATGGTTGTGGCCGGGCGACCGGTTATGCCGAGGCTAATAAGATTATTTCTGCCGCAGGGAAAACATTCTTCTCCTGGCTGGAATCGGAAGATGGAAAATTTGCCGTGTTTGTCCGCTCGTTTGATCATAAAAGTCAAAAGCTGTCGAAATCTATTCGAATTGGCGATGCGCATGATAATCATGGCGGTCCCGCGCTTACGATCGACAGAGATGGTTTTTTACATATCGTCTATTTCCCCCACCATCATCCAATGCGATATCGTAAGGCCCTGGCACCTTATAGCATTGAGAGGTGGGAAGAAGAATCTTCTTTTGGGGTGAGAACGACTTATCCCACGCTTACCTGCGGACCGGATAATAACTTGTATTGTACGGTGAGAGAATCTGATGATTCAGCACCATGGGAAGTACATCTGTACAGAAAAAGCAACGGAGCGCCATGGCATTTGTCCCGAAAACTGATGAAATCAAGGTTTAATGGTTATTCCCATTTCCAGGAGTCGATGAGTTGGAGCCCAGGGGATCAGACGTTACACCTGCTATGCCGGTTTCATGAGGGATCAGATGGAAATGCCTATGGCCGGCTGCAGACCGTTGCGTACATGCAAAGTGCGGATCTGGGGGAAACCTGGCATAAACTGGATGGTAAGGTCATCGAGACGCCAGCTGAAGTCGAATCCCTGGATGTTTTGGCAAAGGGTGGAGAAGATTACGGCATATTATTGCGGACGGGTGGCATGTCGGTTGACAATTTTGGGATACCTCATCTGATCTATAGTGAACAGGAGGGACTGTCAGGTAAATGTTTCCTGGTTGTAGCGTTGAAAAATGGAACCTGGAGATATACCCTGCTAAATGATTTTTTACCACAGTGGTTCAAGTCGTGGATGCTGACCATGCCTGGAGGAATATCTTTTGACCAGCAAAATAATATGTATATCGTCGCACAAATAAAGAGAATGGAGGAAGGAGAAAAATACTGGGGGCATCCCACCAATGAGGTTGTGCTGCTATATTCCGAAGATGGCGGCGACAGTTTTACCTTTGAGCTGCTAAGTGAATTGAAGAGCGATGAAGCACACTGGTTGCCTAATATTGAGCGAAATACCGGTCACAATTTTATTGAATCCCGGCCATGGCTCATGTATACTTCCGGTGCGCCTGGCCGGAATAATCAGGATATTCTGGAGAATAAAGTGATGGCATCCAGACTCTAGGCATCCGGGGTCCAGGCTACAATTCGTAGAGGACCACCACTACCGCCCTTGATTTTCATTGGTAATGCCACAATATAAGCTCCCACCGTCGGCAGCCGGTCCAGGTATGCGAGATTTTCGAATGCCGGAATATCTGCTTGAAATAATATCCGGTGAGACATAAAATCGGAAGACCTTCCGTAGTCGATGCTGGGAGTGTCCAGACCAATCGACTTGATGGATCGCTGCTCAATCAACCATTTAGCTGCGTCGGGATGTAAACCTGGAAAATGGAGCAGAGCCACCGCCGCCGGACCGCGTGCTTCCGTGCCCAGATATTTGTTCTTGTCAGGCCAATATTGCGAAAATCCGGTATTAAGCAGAACGATTGATCCATCCGGAATCCGGCCGTTTTTGGCTTCCCAATTCTGAAAATCTACCGTATTGATCTGATAATCAATGTACTCAGCTACCGAATCCCTGACATCAATTACGATGGCACTTCCGGTGAGCCGGTCGAGGGGTATTTCATCTACGGTTTGCTTTCCCTCAGCAAAATGGATGGGGGCATCAATATGGGTGCCTCCATGCTCAGCACTGCTGAATTGGTAGGCGGAATAATAGTAACCACCCTCCGTGATTCCGGCAAAAACGGTGTCAAAATCAAATCCCTCAGCAGTAGGCCAGTAGGGCGTGTGGTCGTCATAGGCATGGGAAAGATCAATCCATTGCCCATTTAAAAATAGTGGGCCGGGTTTTTCCTGACAACTGATGATCATAAAAGTGATCACAAATAAAGAAAATTGAAAATATTTCATATTTCTTATTTAAATAGAGCATTGCCGGATCAGGAAAATATTTATTGCATGATCACCAATTTTTCTACTGCATTTATTTTTCCTGATTCGAAAGTAATGTAATAATATCCGGGAGGTACCTGGTCCAGACGCCAGTTAAAATCGGTCTTTCCGGCCAGGTCAATTTTAATCTTTTTTATGATATCCCCACTGGTTGAAATCAATTTAAATTGCACCGGTCCCCTGTGATTTTCTCCAATCGATAGAGATACTGTTGAATAGGCAGGATTGGGAAATATCTGTATTGGCGACTCATCCTCTTTCAGGTCATGGAGACCGACAGACGTATTATCCAGGATAAATACTCCCCCTCCGTCGGTGCCGGCAAAAAGATCACCTTTTTCATTTCGGTCAAGGCAGGTTACGGTGCTGTTTTCGAGTCCTTCCGATCGTTTTTCCCAGGTTTTGCCATCATCTAAGGACCGGTAAATTCCATCTTTCAGTGTGCCTGCATAAAGAGACCCATCAATATTTTCAACGATCTGGTACACTGCCCCGTCAGGACTGACGACCACAGGGTCCCAATTTACCCCCTGGTCCGTGGAACGAAGAATCCCCGGATAGGCTACGGCGATCAAAGTTCCACTGGAGGAAAGGTTCATCTGAGAAACAGGTGGAGTATTTGGTGCAGACCATTCCCAGCTGGCACCGGCATTTAGAGACCTGAAAATACCGCGATTTGTACCAGCAAAGAGGGTGTTTTCATCCAGACTATTCATGGAGGTAATGGTGGAATATCGCATTTCCTCGGTACTTATATCTGTCCATGATTTGTCTTCGATCTCATACCGGTAGAGCCCCTGGTTAAAGGTTCCGGCATATAAAAAGTTGTTTTGATCAACGTGAATGAAGGTGATTTGCAAAGAATCGAGACCCAGACTGCTCGAAGTGATGTCATGCCCACCTGATAAATCAATCGTTTTTACTCCCAACCCGGTGGCAGCGACTATCTGAGCATTGTATTCTTTCATACTCCTGCTGGAAAAGGGGATACTGTCGATCATGAATTCAATCCAATTATTTTCCTCCCAGATGAAAGCATTTCTTTGAGTACTGACCAGGAGAAAGTCATCAATTGCTATTTCACTCCTGATACTTGCTGCGGTTAATCCATTATTTATCGGTATGAATTCCTCCGTTGATATTTCATGCCATAACCCGTTTCCAAGGGTAGCAATAATTAATTCATTTTGCCGGTTGACTAATAGATCTGTAATTAAATAATCTGCAGCTGTCTGAAATAAAATATTTTTTTCCTGAAAGCTGGAATCAAATTGATACACTACTCCGGAAGTGGTGGAGAGATAAATGTTTTTCGAATTATCGAAGGCAAATGCACTTATATAGTCAGGAATAGTATCCGAAACTTTGTGAAATTCCTGGTCAACTCCGGTACTGGTAAAAATCTGATTTTCCCCATTTACAAAAACGATTTGACCACCCTTACTGATCTCCAGTTCAAAAACAGAGATGTCTTCCGGAATGCCATTTATTGCAGGGTTCCAGGTTTCCCCCTGGTCATCAGAGACGAAAAGACCTCTGGTGGTTCCGGCAAAGATAGCTCCGGTAGGGTGATTCTTCAGATACTTGATGTTCATGTTATCTCCCACCTTTACTGATTTCCCGGTTTGGCCATCATCGGACGAAATTTTAATGCTGTTTCCAAAGGTAATGATCAGTTCTCCCAACTGGTTGAATATCATTGACCGGACAGCAAAATTGCCGGCAAAGGGAACTGCCTCCCATTTCCCATCTGGAGTTTGCCGAAAAAGGGCAGGAGATTGCTCATCACCCGAAAATCCGAGATAGACATTGCCATCACTCCCCTCGAGAAAACTCAAGACTTGAAAACGGTTAAAACTTTTTTCTTCAGATTCCCATTTATTTGCAGCACTCGATTTAGTGAAAATATATTCACTGTTCGCAGCAAACAGGCTACCGTTAGTGCGTTCAAATAGGACTCGAATATCTCCTCCTTCAGGACCATTTAAGGTCCTCCATTGAGAATATATTTCAGCAATAGAGAGAATGAAAATAAATAGAGTTAATAAAAAATACCGCATTTCTAAATTTACAAAAATGCGCCGGCATATGACTAAAGCAAAATGGAGATTGCAGTCAACAACCTCCATTTTGTTTATCTGAAATGGCAACAGCCTCTGGAGTTAGTTAGAGCCGGTTTTGATGGATCACATTTGCTCGTGTTCATCCGCACTGGGTCCATAGGGTCCTGGAATCGGCACATCAAGTAATCTGAGAAAAACACCCATTTGAGCCCGGTGATGAACGATCTGTCCGAAAACGATCCGGATAAAATCCAGTTTGGTGGTACGTTGAATAATATGATCTCCTTGTTTGAGCGCCCAGAAATCCTTCAATTGATCTTCGGAGGCATTGTTTAGAGCGGCAATACCTTTATGAAGGTTCTCCTCAAAGAAATCTAGGATTTCCGATGTCTTGTTGAACGTGGTGGGAATGTAGGGATTGTCATTGAAGTCCAGTGCATCTGTATTGAGGACCATCTCGACCCAGTTAGGTAATTCGGCAATATGATTGCTCAAACGTTCAATCGTCATGCTTTTTGGGTGTGGTTGCCAATCGTACTTATCATCCGGAATCCTGGACAACATTTTCCGGGTACTGATTGCCTCTGTTTCCATTTCTTTGCTTAAGATTTCTAGCATTTTCATAAAATTTGATTTTTAAATTCTTTCACAAAGAAAGGAGGGAGAGTGTCAACCCTATGTCAGGAGGAATTCGCTTTTTTTTGCCTGGCCAGCATTTTCTCGGTCATCATCAGTACATGGTCGATCAGATGTGACGGCTCGATAATAACAGCATGGTCTGCCATCTTCATAAACCAACGGGCAATTCCGTAAATGCCGGAAACCATGAACGTCATTTCAACCAGGTCCTCCTTTTCCTCTTCCATCACAAAGCCCTGCCGGTATTTCTCCTCTCTGAGATAGTGTACGATTGACTTGTCGATTTGCATAACTACTTTGATCAATCTCTCTTTCTTCCTGATTTTCTCCAGGAAACTCTTGAGCGAAGGATGCCTCTGTTCAAAAGACCGGGTAGTGGTCCGAATCGTGCGAATACGGTCCAGTCGAAAAGTACGATAGGCCTGACGCAGTTGACAATAGGCGATCAGATACCAGTGTTCATTTGAATAATAGACCCCGACAGGTTCAACGTTCCTTTCGCTGATCTCTTGCTTTAAAATGGTACTGTACTTGAGGTGAATGACTTGTTGATCGGTAATTCCCGTCAGGAGAGATTGTAATATGTTTTGATCTGTGTCTTTAAATGAATTATTCCTGGGTGAGCGAATAGCAATATTTTCATTGAGATCCTCAAGTGCTTCCTTTTCGGAGGATCTTAGTACGGATTTGATTTTAAACATTGCCGATTCAATTTGTTGACTATTATGGTGATCGGTCAGGGTGGTTACAATCTTCTCCGCGACAAGCAAAGCCATCGCTTCTTCTCGGGTAAACATAACCGGGGGTAAGCGGTAGCCCTCCATGATCGTATATCCCATACCGGCCTCGCCACTTATGGGAATACCGGCTTCGGAGAGTGCCCGGATGTCCCGGTAAACGGTGCGCAGCGAAATCTCGAATCGACGGGCGATATCTTCTGCCTTTACTATTTTTTTCGACTGTAAGTGGGTCATTATTGCCGACAACCGGTCAATTCTGTTCATCTGAAAAATTTAAACTTTAAAACTACGAAACCTGAAAAGAAGCTTCTTTTAAATACGTCAGGTTGATTATAATCATATATGGTGGATCAATAAACAAATCATTATATTTCGAAGTCAACGCCGATATACACATGGTTCGCTCGTTCATATACCTGTTTTTCTTTGCTATCGGAATCGTCTCATGTCAACCAAACGATTCTTCTATTTCGCTTTTCAATGGTATGGACCTGGATGGTTGGCATAGTGACATACCGGAGCGTGACTCAAATGAGTTGGCCGTCGATCCTTTTTTAGTCAGAAAGGGATTATTGGTCAGCCTCGGAACTCCCGGAGGACATTTGATAACCGATGATTCTTACCGGGATTATGCGTTGGACGTGGAATATCGTTTTGCGGCCGAGCCGGGAAATTGTGGAGTACTCGTTCATGCCTCAACTCCCCGGATACTCTACGGAATGTTCCCAAAGTCTATTGAGGTGCAAATGATGCATGAAAATGCCGGCGATTTTTGGTGTATTGGAGAAGATATAAAGGTGGAGGATATGCTCAGCCGCCGGGGACCGGAAGAAGAATGGGGGGTGACGGAAGGAAAGAAAAGACGAATCCTAAACTTAACCGATGGATCAGAAAACCCGGCAGGGGAGTGGAATCATATGCATATTGAATGTTTGCAGGACAAAATCAAAGTCTGGGTCAATGGCCAGTTTGTTAATTCCGGATTTGAATGTACCGCCAACCACGGTCAAATTGCGGTCCAGGCAGAAGGCTCCGAGGTGGAATTCCGAAAAATAGTGCTAAAACCAATATCAATATTGTCTCCGGACGGTCCCTTGACCTAAAAAACCATTTAGGAATAAGGCTCAGGAGTTGAATGCCTTTTCGAGATCGGCAATGATGATCTTCCGCATCCGCAACATTGCCTGCATCGCCTTATTTGCTTTTTCCCGGTCTGGGGCTCCGATTAATTCCATCAATTGCCTGGGAACGATCTGCCAGGATAATCCATATTTGTCTTTGCACCAGCTACACATGCTCTCCTCACCGCCGTTAAGGGTAAATTGATCCCAATAATAGTCGACTTCTTGTTGATCTTCACATAAGACAAAGAAGGAGATTGCCTCATTAAACTGAAATTGGGGACCGCCGTTTAATGCCATAAAATCCTGACCAGATAAATGGAATTCAGTGATCATCGGTGAGGTGGACTTGATACCGGAATCTGGAAAAACCGAAACATAAAATTGCGCGGCTTCATGAGCCTGGTTATCGAACCAGAGATAGGGAGTAATTTTTTGCAGGCTGGCCATAATTGAAGGTTTAATTTCCTCCAAAAATAGGCCTGGGTATTTAAATTATTCCAGTGTGATCCCGACGATTGTGAGGGTTTGATCCGTCAGGAGTTATGCTTCTTCTTAATGCTCCGGGCAACAAAAAGATCATAGAAATTCTAATCTGAAGGAATTTTCCAATCGGGTAAATTATCGAAAACCATAACCCAGTCTTCGGAATCCGGAGCTACGACACCAAATGACGGGTCTCCTCCCGCATGTCCGATTCGGATCGCTACTCCTGTGCGGGGATTGTACCAATGCATACGCATAGTGTGCCCTGATATTTCCTGCAGATTTAGATAGAAAGTGTGACCGGAAGGAATATACATTAAGTAGAGACTACCATCAGGAGTTCGGGCAGAACAGATATATTCTCTTTCTCCATAGGTTCCACGACCACGGACGATAATTCTGTCGGTAGTGTCCGGAACTAAACTGTGCCAGGGTAAACTGTCGAAAAGTTTAAAGCAATTTGATACGAATTGCATACCGGAAGTATTCATTAAAGGTTGCCATTCTTTGAACCAGTAACACTGATTATTCAGCGTTCCCGAACTGAATGAAGTGCCACTACAACCACTGAGCAGGCCATCATACATTTTTCTCCTGATCCACTGGGGGTTTTCATTATCTGCATAATGCGGTACATCATGTTCATAGCTCTGGTCAAGTTGTATGATCATCTTACCTTTTTGATATTGGTTGATCTCCATGCGATAATGAGGGCCTCGTTCTCCCAGGGAAATCTCTTTCCAAACATACAATCCGTCAATATCAATCAGATCACGGTAGATCTCATTATCAGTAGACCAGAATAAACCAGCAGTATTGTCAAAATGCCCGGTCCAGAGATGAGATGGTGCGTACTTCTTAATGCCCCAAATGATATTTTTCATCAGGGGTTCATATATTCCATCGGCAGGATGGTCACCACCGGCTACCCAGGCAATATTTTTTTGTTGCGCATAACGTTGTCCTAAAAATTCACCGTAGACGGCCATTTTATTAGCGGCGTCAGGTTCTTTCTGAAGCTCATCCCACCAACCCTGACCGGGGTCAGTATAGTAGCCGAGATAACAAGGTACCAGCAGCACGAAGAACCCTTTGTTTTCGGCCATCTGGAGAAACCGGTCCACATGCATCCAATAGGTCTCATTAGGATTCGAAAAATCCCATTCCTTTTCAAAAGGTGGAATTCCCTGCCAGTAAGGAGGATCACCTCCCATTTGACCGGAGGCATTGCTGACAATGCTGGTCATGACGGTATTAAATCCGCGGATCTTTACACTATCTAAAAATGCAGATGCTTCGTCTTCCGGCAAAGCCTGGATTAAACCCCAGGCAGAGAACTCTTTAATCAGAAATGGTTTTGCATCTGCATCAATCACGTAGCGGCCATTATCACTTAATTGAAGAGGGAATTGACAAAATACCTGATCGCAAAAACCCACGAAAAACATGATCAACGAAAAAGACAATAAATTCTTCATGCATCAGAAATAACAAAAAATTCGGACAATATTTCTTCTATTTGAAATTAGTCAAGAATGAACTTAGGAAGGCTGTGCCACATCCAGTAGTCGTGCCGCTGCTTTAGAAATATTGCAGGTGTCATGCAGTGCTCCTGAAATAAAAACCGGACATTTTTTCTTCCAGACCGCCGGCAATTTTTCATCGACAAATGAAAATAAATTGAAATGATCAACCGATGCAAGAGAGACGTAGTCCAGTGAAATTGACAATTGCAGAAGTAGTCCCCTTAAAACATCTCTTGTAAGTTGAGTTTCATTTGGATTATGACTCCCACCGTAACTACGCTCTATCTGTAAAACCTGACCGGTTTTATCAAGGCTGTATGGATTTAATCTCTGCTCGATTTTACGTTCAACCTCTACTTTACAACTATGACAAATGTCATCCAGAATCATTTCCAGATCCTGTAGGAATGCCTTATTCGTATCGATATTTGCACTTCTGAGGTCAATGGCAAATTTGACTTTTTCACTTTTATTCAGGTAATGGACTTCCTGAACGCTACAAGATTTAATCCCTTCCCCTCCGCTACTGACCGGCAGCGATAATTTTCCCGCAATATATGCCCTGATTTGTTGCTGAAAATAAAAAGCCTCCTGCTCATCTCTGATACCATGCAATCCGATCGTGAGACTGCTGCTGCCGGGGATCACATTCCGGTTGAGTCCGGGCCAGAATTCAACCCCTCCCTGTGACAGGAGAATGGAACTGGTGTGTTCACTATTGTAGTCTTCAATAAGTTTTTTGACAAAGTTTATCAGTCTTCCTGCTGCTACTCCGGCATCACGTCTGTTTTCATTACGAGTTGCTCCGGCATGATCTCTTTCTCCTTCGAGCGTCCATCGCATCCCAATTTCCAGTACCTCGGGCTTGTATTCCGCCGGTTCGGTTAATGAATCAAAAATACCCCCGGTAAGCCTCACTTGTTCATACTCATCTTTTTCTAAAATGAGATCTCTCAATCTTACATTGAATTGCAACGCCGCCTCCTCAGCTTTCTTGCCGGAAAAAATAAAGTCTTCCTGATGGATTCCCATTATGGAATAAACCAGGACGATGGGGACTTTTTTCAAATGCAGAAAATCTCCCTGCTCTATGTGCCTCTCGTAGCTGTGCGGAGTGAAGAAATAAGTAGGATCGTAACAGCTTTCCGGAGGTAATTGATCTTTTTTTGAAAGGACATTTACAAAGTCAATTTCTCCCCTTTTTTTACATTTTGCCAGCTCCTTCAACAACACTTCCAGGCGCTCCCGATAGGTTTCACCACCCTGGTTCTGCATCAGGTAAATATCTTCGACTTCGGAATGACCGGCTACGGCGGCACTGCCCGGCATGGACACTCCCTGTCCGGTAAAAGTCATTTCTTCACCCACAAATACGGATACCATTAATGGATGGTTGACCCGGGGATAGACCGTATCCAAATTATAAAAACGTTCCAAATCGGTCATAATATCTGCAACCTCTATTCCGGATAAAACACCCAATCGACCATCATATTTACCCGCATCAATGACCGTGTCTATATGAGACCCATGACAAATACTTCGGGAAGTAAGGCTTTTGATCTTTTTAGGGTCTTCACAAAGTTGATCGCAAATATCCCGATCGATAAGCAGTCCATGTATATTTCCCACCTGATCAATGAATACGGATAATCCGGCATCATTCATTTGCTTGATGGTTTCCCGGCAGGCAGCAATATATCGTTCATTTAGAGCCTGTGCATCAATTGCACCTTCATCATTTTTACTTATTCTGGCCAGCGTTTCGATTCTTTCTCTGAGTCGAAAACTCAAGCCATGCAGGAGGTTTAATCCTCGCTTTTGATTCATGTCTTCGTACAGATTGTTTCCCATCTTCAACCGGTCTTTCAATTCACTCAGGGCAATGGAGGTAGACACTATATCGACCAGTTTCTTAAGAGGCTTTAGTTCTATTTCGGCATACCTGGCATCCCCGGCGATGTAGTGACTTAAGTTTTTTTCCTGAGCAAATTCATTAATTTTCGATACCAGTTGAACCACCCTTTCATCATATTTTTTAATTCTGGCCTTTTTTAATTCCAGTAACCATTCCTCTATCGTATCTCCTACTCCGGTCAGCTCTTTTTGTTGATGATAGACCATAGCATCTGCGGGAGGGAGATTATTATCGTAAGTCCAGAACGATGGATCACCAATTGTACCTTTTTCAGCATGTGACATACTTCTTACCACATAAGCAAAATCCTCCTGGGATAATTCTTCCGGCGGTTGAGAGATATCTAATAGCTGATAATCTTTGTATTGGGATGCGGTTAAATATTCTTCAATAAGTTTAAAATGACCAAATAATTGTGCGGTAAAAATGAACGCTTCCGAGCTGTGGAGATAATTTCTCAATTGAGATATTAAAAAGAATTCTTCACGATCGAGGGTAGGATCAATGACCAGTTCCCGAACCCGGTTATGTCTGTTGTCCCAGAAAGAGACGATGGGGAAAATATGACTTCTGGCCTGCACAAACTGTACGGTTTTATGGTTGCTGACCCGGTAAGATCCCGTGTACATGGTTCCTTTTCTCTTATCAAATCTGATACCTCCTTCTTCCAGCAATTTTTGCTGGACCGGATTTTCCAATTGAACGTTATGATAAAGGATATTTTCAATGGTGAGCGCATGAGATCTTTTTCTGAAGTTTTTTTCCCTGATCATTTCAGGCGAAAGATTCCTCTCCATAATCATCCCTCTTTTTACCGCATAAAAAGGAATTCCAAGGTCAACCAATTTTTTAATGATAATGCTGCATTTTTTACTACATCCATATTCTGAAATACTGTAGGGCAAGGGTGAATAATTCATCACCAATTCCAGTATTTTTTGTTGTTCGGTGTAAAGGGGAAAACCCGTGGAAAGATCTATTTCGATATTTAGATCAACCTGGTGCGAAAAGTATGATTGTTGCATACAGGCTAATCTAATTAATTTATGAGAGTATTCGAAACGCAGCACATTACGGTACGTTGCCAGAATAACTACTGACGCTATATTTAATTGAATAAAATTCGGATCTTGGTGATTCTTAAAGATCACATTCATGTCAGTCTTACATTTTAAACTGCCAGCGGTATTAATCCTGAGTTGTTTTTTTGTCTTGGGGTGTGAAAGCAGTAAGGAAGAGAGCGAAAAAGCGGAGCAGCCAAATATATTATTTGCCATTTCGGATGATCAATCTTATCCCTACACCTCCATTTTGGGAAGTCGGACCGTACATACGCCCCGGTTCGATGCTGTGGCCAGGAAGGGTGTATTATTTCACAATGTATTCTGTGCTGCTCCTCAATGCAGCCCGAATCGTGCCGCCATACTAACCGGCAAGAATATCTGGCAACTGGAAGAAGCCGGCACCCATGCCAGTTATTTCCCGGCAAAATTTGCGGTTTTTACGGATGTGTTGGAGAAGGGAGGCTATGAGTTGGGCTATACGGGTAAAGCCTGGGGACCAGGAAACTGGAAGGACGCCGGGAGAGCCCGTAATCCGGTGGGCCCTGAATACAATGATCTACAATTTGACGAGGTGCCGGCTCAGGGAATCTCACGCAATAATTACGCAGCCAATTTCGCGGCATTTCTCGATCAGCGTGACGCCAATCAACCTTTTTTCTTTTGGTTTGGTGCTTTCGAACCTCACCGGGTGTACGAAGAAGAAAGTGGTCTTCGCTCCGGCAAGAGCCTGGACGATGCGGATGTGCCACCGTTTTTACCGGATGTACCGGAGATTCGCAGTGATGTAATCGACTATGGGGTTGAAATTGAATGGTTTGATACCCAGCTTGGGAAAATGATTGACCGCTTGGACCAAATGGGTGAGTTGGAAAACACGATCATCATAATTACTTCTGATAATGGAATGGCATTTCCGGCTGCAAAGGCAAATCTCCAGGAATATGGTATTCATGTACCATTGGCTATTTGTGGTCCGGGCATTTCTTCCGGTCTCGAATCAGAAGACTTAGTGAGCCATATCGATCTGGCACCGACCATATTAGATCTGGCAAAGGTGCCGGCCATGGAAATGATCAGTGGAATGAGTTTTTTATCTATACTAACCGGTCAAAGCGATCGCTATACGGCCCGTGAATGGATCGTGGCTGGCCGGGAAAGGCATACCCACGCCCGGCCGGATAACCTGGGCTACCCTGCCCGTGCAATCCGGACCCATGACTATCTATATATTCATAACCTGAAACCCGATCTATGGCCTGCCGGGGATCCAGAGATTGATGAGGTTATAAAGAGGGATGATGGGAGTGAAGAAATTGTAACCAAAGCAGGCTATTTTGACATTGATGCCAGTCCATCTAAAAGTTATTTATTAGATCACCAGGCTGAATTTCCGGCAGAGTTCCAACTGGGTTTTGGAAAAAGACCGGCTGAACAGCTTTATGCCATTGACAGCGATCCCGGTTGCCTGGTAAACCTTGCTGCCAATAGCTCCTACGAAGACATCAGAAAACGATTAAAATCCAGTCTTGAGGAGATATTGCTGTCAGAGGGAGATCCGCGAATCACGGGAGAAGGCAACGTTTTTGACAGCTATCCCAGGATGTCACCAATGCGAAATTTTCCGGGATTTAAGGAGCGAGGTCAATATAATCCGGAATTTATGCCCCAACAAAGTAAGAACCCTTCCCAAGATTAAATTCAAGTCGTTAAGTTAAGGAGAGGGGATTAAAAACCTGAACGGCATTACCGCCAATATTTTTTCGAGATGGACGTAAAGGGTCGAATGCAATGTGGTCTTTTATGACTTCAGGTAAATATGAACTAAATTTATTCCCTTAAAGTAGGACTTTGAAAGAAGATTTAGCATGAAAATTCATATTGCGATTTTATTTGCGTTATTCCTGGCCAGAGAGATTTCGAGTCAGACAATGATTAACGCACAGTTTGTCGATGGCTTCTGGGATGCACATTGGATCACCCACCCTACGGCATCTCCCACCGGCTATGGAGTTTATCATTTCCGGAAAATAATTTCCCTTGACTCCAGGCCCGAGCATTTTGTAGTTCATGTTTCCGGAGACAATCGATATCGTTTATTAATCAATGGCAATGAGGTATGTTTTGGACCCGCCAGAGGAGATCTGGAGCACTGGAGGTTTGAAACAGTAGATATAGCTCCCTTTTTGAATAGCGGCGAGAATGTGATTGGAGCCACCGTATGGAATTTTGGATTAATGGCTCCGGCTGCCCAGATTTCGCTACAGACGGCATTTATTCTTCAGGGTAATAGTGAAGCTGAACAAGTTGTCAATACGGATGGAAGCTGGAAAGTGTATCAGGATCCGGCCTATAGTCCCGAGACAGAAAGTTTTCAGTCACTGAGAACCTATCTGGTCGTTGGGCCGGGTGACCGGGTTTCTGCTGAAAAATATCCCTGGGGCTGGGAGAATGTAAACTTTAATGCGGCAGCGTGGGACGAAGTTCGAGTCCTGGCGGTTGGTCAGACCTATGGGTTAGGTACGGATGGAGACTGGCGCTTAATGCCCAGGGACATTCCAATGATGGATAAATACGAATTAAGACTGAAGCAAATACGGCGAGTGGTAGGATTAGAAAATGCGTATGGATTGGTAAACGGAGAAGATGTCCGGATCCCGGCAGGAACTACAGTAAAAGTACTTTTGGATCAGGAGCATTTGACCACCGGATATCCCGATTTAATATTGAGCGGAGGAAAGGGTGCGGAAGTGAAAATATCGTATGCAGAAGCGATGTTTGATGAGCAGGGAAGAAAAGGAAACCGGAATGAAATTGAGGGAAAAATCTTCCGTGGCTACGCGGACTTCTTTTACCCGGATGGTGGGGCAAACCGTCACTTTCGACCGCTCTGGCTGCGGACCTGGCGGTACATACAGATGGAAGTCAGCACGAAGGCAGAACCTTTGGTTATACACCAATTAAAAGCAGAATTCAGCGGTTATCCCCTGGAGGAGAAGGCAACATTTGACAGTGATCAGGAATGGTTGGGAGATATTTGGAATGTAGGGTGGCGGACCGCCAGACTGTGCGCCGGCGAAACTTACTATGATTGCCCATATTATGAACAATTGCAATACGTCGGTGATACCCGTATACAGGCTTTGATCTCGCTGTATGTGGCTGGTGACGACCGGTTGATGCGCCGGGCCATTAATGATTTTGAACAATCCCGAATCTACACCGGTCTCACTCAAAGCCGTTATCCATGCGGAAAGCTACAAATCATTCCTCCCTATTCGCTTTTCTGGGTAGCGATGATCTATGATTACTGGATGCATCAGCCGGATGCTGAGTATGTCAAGAGTCTTTTGCCGGGAATTCAGGCCGTATTAAGATGGTATGAATCACAGTTGAATTCAAATAATCTTCTGGGCAGAACAAAATGGTGGCAGTATGTGGATTGGACCGATGAATGGCCGTGGGACCCGGTGATGCGACAGGGGGGTGTTCCGGAACAGGAGGAGAATGGAAATAGTTTGGTATTGACCCTTCACTACACGTATGCTTTGCAGTTAGCCGAAAAATTGCATCGTGCTTTTGATGAAAACTATTACGCAGATCACTATGCAGAAAAATTGGAGGCGGTAAAAAATAGCATTCTTGAATTGGGTTGGAATGAAGAAAAAAAATTGTTTCGGGATTTACCGGATAAAGAAATCTATTCACAGCATGCGAATATTCTGGCCATATTATGTGACGTATTGCCGGCTGAAAAACAAGAGGAATTGATGGCAAGGATACTTTCCGATCCGGAGTTGGTTCAGGCTACATTTTATTTCAAATTTTATCTTTTTCAGGCTTTAGTTAAAACCGGGATGGCAGATCGATATTTACAAGAGTTGAAGCCCTGGCAGGACATGCTGGATTTAGGGTTGACGACTTTTGCTGAAAAACCGGATCCAACCCGATCCGACTGCCATGCCTGGAGTGCCAGTCCGAATTATGATTTATTGGCTACGGTGGCCGGTATTCGGCCGGCTGCTCCGGGATTCTCAAAGATTTCCATTGCTCCCAATTTTGGAAACCTAAAACAGATCAATGCCAAAATGCCGCATCCCCAGGGCGAAATCGAAGTCAACCTAAGTCGCAATGGGGAAGATGTAAGTGGTTCTATCACGATCCCGGAGAAAACCTCGGGTGTTTTTCAGTGGAGAGGAGGAGAACTGACGCTGAATCCTGGTCAGAATTTAATCGGGTCGTAAAGACCCGGCACAAGAACCCTTAGGAATCCTTCAATGGATCATCTGACCGGGTATTCATACCGCCAAAGCTCCGGAAAGGCGGCGATACCTGTTCAGAGCGAATTCCCCTTCGTATGGACCAAAGTTTGTCGGATAGGACTTACCCACCCTCTCCAGGAAAAAGGTCAGTGAGGGTTTAGGAAAATGGAGATTAGACCGTTCAACTAACATTTGCAGGCGGATTCAAAAAGAACAGTGAAAAAGACGGAAGCTCAACAAAGTGGAAGAAGTATTTGTTACATACGGGTTTTAGCGCAGCGCAGTTAAATCCGAATAAGATTCTGGTCCATTATTGCTAAAGATCTTACGATTTAAGCTAGACCAGTTGGGAAAAACTGGTATTTGTGACATAGGATTGGCGGCAGTTGGTCGATTAGGTAGGCAAGAACGACGGGAATCCAATACAATGTTGCCGGGTTTTAGCTAAAATTTTTGTGTATTTGCGCCTTGAAACGAACTTAAACTTCAGTTGCTCTAATGAGACAGTTCACCACCCTAATCGCCTTCCTGTTTGGTTTTTTCGCAATGGCAGCCGGCCAGGAGATGCATGAATTAAGTCTGCAGCAGGCTATCGAACTAGCCCTGCAAAATGCTGAAGAGCTGAAGAACCTAAGGCTGGACGAGCAGATTCAGCGGCATATGAATGATGAAAGTACCGGATTGCTCTACCCACAGGTTTCGGCTTCCGGCCAGGGCACTTACTATACCGCCCGACCGCAAATCCAGTTTCCCAACTCCAATTTCCCGATCTACCAGGTCTTACAGGATGAAGGTGTTAAAGATGGAAGCGGCAACCCAATCAGTACCAGTCAATCTACTACCACCAGCCAACCTATCAGCTTCGTCGCACCACTCAACCTGCAGTTTGGCATAAGTATCAATCAGATCCTTTTTCAGCCGGATGTATTTATCGCATTGCAGGCCAGAGAAACAGTTCTGCAATACGCCCGGGATAATCTAAAGGTCTCTGAAAACAACATGAAGGAAGCGGTAAAGAAGGCCTACTATGCGGTACTGATTGCCGAGGAACAAAAGCGAATCACGGAAGAAACATCGGAAAGGTTAGATCAACTAACGGCTGAGATGACAAGGATGTATCAATCGGGATTTACTGAGCAACTGGATATCGATAAGATTGAGGTGACGAGAAACAACACGGTAGCAGCCATTAATCAACTCGCCAATGCCATTAATATCAGTAAATCATTACTGAAAAACACCCTGGGTCTTCCGATCGAGGATGAAATAGCCCTGACAGAAAAACTGGAACCGCTTGATTTGGAAGCAATCTTGTTGGCCAGGACCGACGATTTTGACTATGATATTCGCAATGAAATCACGTTGTTGAAAACGGCGAGACGGCTCCAGGAACTTGATTTGAAACGACAAGAATCAGCTGTATTGCCCTCCGTTGCCGCGTTCTATTCCTTTGACCGGGCAGGACAAAGAAATCCGGATTTTGCCGCTCCGGGTGAAAGTCCATGGTTTTGGTACAATACTGGTCTCCTGGGTATTTCAGTCCAACAACCGATCTTCAGCGGATTTCAGTTTAAGCACCGTGTCAGTCAGGCTAAATTGAAATTGGAAAAAGTAGATAATAACCTTAGTCAGGTTAAGCGGCTGATTGACATGGAACAAAATGTGGCAAGAAACTCTCTGCAAAATGCCCTTCTGAACTTAAATGTGCAAGAAAGAAATACTACACTCGCTACTGAAGTGTACGAAAATACCAAGAGGAAATATGAAGCCGGATTGGGTTCAAGCCTGGAATTAATTCAGGCAGACTCAGCGCTACAGCAAGCACAAGGAGGGTATTTTCAAGCACTTTATGATTGCTATATCGCCAGAATTGCAATGGAGAAATCTTTAGGCCAATTATAAATCTAAAATCACCATAAAAAATATTGTCGCTATGCGAAAGGTACTTCTTATTATACCTCTGCTTGCCGGAATGCTGAATTCTTGTCAGCAACCTCCGGAGGGTCCATCGGCAGGATCTGATCTGGAGACAAAGAATGCAGCGCTCAATGCACTTAAAGACCAGCAGGCAGATCTTACCCGTCAGATCGCTCAATTGGAGGAGGAGATCATTGAACTGGACCCCTCAAAAGCGATCCAGCCTAAGTTGGTTGCCGTGTCGGAGATCGCGACCGAGGCATTCGATTCCTACATTAATTTACAGGGTACGGTCAGTTCGGAGAATATATCTTACGTAGCCCCTCGAAATGGAGCAGGGGGTTATGTGAAAGAATTGTTCATCAAGGAAGGACAGGCGGTAAAAAAGGGACAATTAATCCTGAAATTAGATGATCAGGTGCTCAGACAATCGATCGAGTCTACCAGAAGTCAACTGGCCTTTGCCACGGATCTTTATGAGCGCAATAAATCATTATGGGAAGATAAAATCGGAACGGAAGTTCAGTTGTTGACCGCCAAGAACAACGTAGATGCCCTGAAAAATCAAATTGCCATTCAGGAAGAACAACTTAGTACCTACCTGGTTTACGCGGACCAAAGTGGTATTGCCGAAATAGTAAATATTAAACCCGGTGAGTTGTTTACCGGGATAAGTGCAATGGGACCCCAAATACAGATCATTAATAACCGCGATCTTTCCGTTCATGTCGATATCCCCCAAAACTATACGTTGGAAGTTAAACCGGGAGCTGAGGTCATGGTGGAAATCAGTGCTATCGATAAATCCTTTAAAACCAAAATCCAGAGATTAAGTCAATCGGTAAATCCTTCTTCCAGTGGATTCACTGCGATTTGTGACATACCGTCCGTGTCAGGTTTAAAGCCAAACATGGCAGCATCGGTAAAGATTTTAAGTCACACAAATCCTCAGGCTATTGTGATTCCTGTCAATATTGTGCAATCCGATGAAGAGGGTAAATATGTCTATTTAATGAGTGAAGGAGAGGATTCGAAAAAGGCTAAAAAAGTCAGCATTTCAGTGGGAGAACTTTATGGGGATCAAATCGAAGTGCTTGAGGGACTGCAGCCTGGTGATAAATTGGTCACGAAAGGATATCAGGATCTTTATGAAGGACAGATCATCAGTAATATCTAAGTCTCAGATCGATTTAATTGTGCATATAATGCAGGGAACCAGATTTTAGGTCAAATCGCGACATGATTATAAACGGTTAATCAGGATGGTAAAAAAAGTCGAAAAAAGAAAAGAAGTCTTCAAGGATTTTAAACCTACCAGTTGGGCGGTAGATAATCGAACGGCGATGTATATCGTCACGATTATCATAGCCCTGTTCGGATTCTATACCTTCACCACCTTACCTAAGGAGCAGTTTCCCGATATCGTGGTGCCCACCATTTCCGTCTCAACCGTCTATGTAGGAAATTCGCCGAAAGACATTGAAAACCTGGTGACCCGGCCGATAGAGAAGGAAATTAAAGGCATCACCGGAGTAAAGGTCAATAAGATCAATTCGATTTCGCAGACGGATTATAGCATCATCATTGTTGAATTTGATACGGATGTAACTCCGGAAATTGCGAAACAAAAGGTCAAAGATGCAGTGGACAAGGCAAAACCGGATCTACCGGCTAATCTCACCAGTCAACCGGATGTCATCGAGTTTTCACTCAGTGACATACCCATCATGTTTGTCAACCTGAGTGGAGATTATGATGGCCTTAAATTAAAGCGGTACGCAGAAAAACTACAAAATAGAATTGAATCCCTATCCGAGGTCAATAAGGCGGATATTGTCGGAGCTCCCGAGCGCGAAATTCAGGTGAATGTTGATCCGGTGGCCATGGAAAAAGCCAAACTTAGTTTTAATGACATCGCCGGAGCAATCGCCAATGAAAATATGGATATCAGCGGCGGTCTGCTGGAGGTTGGTGACATGAACCGGGCATTGCGGATCAAGGGACAATTAGTAAGCAGTCTTCAGATTGCCGACCTGGTGGTGAATACACCTACAGGAGGATCATTGCGCTTGCGGGATATCGCAGAAATTAAGGACACCATCAAGGAGAGGGAGAGTTATGCGCGCTTAAACGGACAGAATGTAATTACACTTAATATCGTAAAAAGGCCGGGTGAAAACCTGATTAATTGTGCAGAAAAAGTCAAATCGATTGTCGATGAGATGATGGTTTCTGAATTACCCAGGGATCTGAATGTGGTAGTGACAGGAGATCAGAGCCGGCAGGCAGAAACTTCTTTTAATGAACTGGTTAATACCATTATAATCGGTTTCTTTCTGGTGCTTACGGTACTCATGTTTTTTATGGGAATCACCAATGCGTTTTTCGTGGCTTTAAGTGTACCCTTAAGTGTATTTGTGGCATTTATCTTTTTACCGGCAGCTGATCTTATCGTAGGCAGTAGTGTAACCCTAAATTTCATTGTACTTTTTGCCCTTCTTTTTGGACTGGGTATTATTGTGGATGATGCGATCGTGGTCATCGAAAATACGCACCGCATTTTTAACAATGGTAAAGTTCCAATCTTGAAGGCCACTAAAATGGCAGCAGGTGAAGTTTTTATTCCTGTGTTGGCCGGGACGGCTACAGTGGTTGCACCGTTTTTTCCATTATTATTTTGGAAGGGTATCGTAGGCAAATTCATGATTTATCTGCCCACCATTTTAATTTTTACTTTGCTGGCATCTTTAATCGTAGCATTTGTTTTCAATCCTGTTTTTGCGGCAAGTTTTATGAAGCCGGATGGAAAATCTGACAAAGGTAGATTCAGTATATTTAAAGAATGGTGGTTATGGCTACTGGTGATTGGGGGGGTGCTTGGAAGGTTATCCGGCATGAAAGCGATTGGTAGTGCGCTACTACTCTTAGCGCTGGCATCGATAATTAACCGCGTTATCCTTAACGATATTATTTTCAAGTTTCAGTCATCGATCCTGCCCCGGATGATGAACAGCTATGAGCAATTATTAAAATGGTTGCTTAAAGGTAAACGACCACCGTGGGCATTTTTTTCGGTATTTATTTTATTTTTCGTGGCTTTATTTGCCTTGATTATCCGTAAACCTGATTTTCCGTTTTTCCCCAGCGGACAGCCGAATTTTATTTATGTTTATCTTAAGATGCCCATCGGTACCAGAGCCGAAGAAACCAACCGCGTCCTGCAGCAATTGGAGGAGAAAACGTACCAGGCCCTAGCCAGTTTGCACCCCGGAGAACCAGGATCTATCGTGGAGAGTATCATTTCCAATGTGGCGATTAATGCCAACAATCCGATGGATAATAACCGCAGTGTGCAAACTAATCTGGGTCGTATCCAGGTTTCCTTTGTTGAATTTGCGCAACGTCCCTACCAACCTACACTACCATATCTCGACAGTGTTCGGGCGGTGGTCAAAGGGATTCCCGGCACCCAGGTTACGGTAGAGCAGGAAGCCACCGGTCCACCTACCGAACCGCCGATAAATATAGAGGTAGCAGGTGACGATTTCGAAGCCATCACCAAGGTAGCCAAGGATCTGCACAATTATCTGGATGTAAGCAGGGTAGAAGGAGTCGAGAATTTAAACATCGATGTGGATCTGAATAATCCGGAAGTAAGTATCCTGGTTGATAAGAAGAGAGCAGCAATTGAAGGCATCAGTACCGCTCAGGTGGGTAATGCCATCCGTACCGCATTGTTTGGAAGTGAAGTAAGTAAATTGAAGGATGGTGAAGATGAATATGAGATTCAGGTAAGGTATAGTGAAGATCATCGGAATGATCTTCAGAGCCTTTTAAATATGCGGATCACTTTCCGTGACTTTAATACAGGTCAGATTAAACAGGTACCGATCAGCGCGGTGGCTTCTTATGATTTCAGCAGTACACCCGGTATGATCAAGCGAAAAGATTTGAAGAGAACCATTCAGTTGCAATCCAGTGTTACGGATCTTACTGCAGTGCCCCGCATCAATCAAAAGCTGGCAGAGAAAATTCAAAGTTTTCAAGCTTCCTACCGGATGCCGGAAGGAGTCACTATTATACAGACCGGGGAGAGTGAACAGCAGCAAGAGACCAATGCTTTCCTGGGGAAGGCATTATTAATTGCAATGGGACTCATTTTTCTGATTCTGGTTTTGCAGTTTAATTCCCTTAGTAAACCTTTTATCGTATTGACAGAGATTTTCTTCTCCGTAATCGGCGTATTTCTGGGCTATGCAATCACCGGAATGTCTATGCCGACAATTATGGTACTCGTTGGAGTTATTGGGTTGGCTGGTATTGTAATTAAAAATGGAATTCTATTGATAGAATTTACCGATGAGTTGAGAAGCCGTGGGTATAAAACCAGAGAGGCCGCTATCGAAGCCGGAAAAGTCCGGATTATTCCGGTATTGCTTACGGCAGTGGCAACTATATTGGGTTTAATTCCCCTTGCTATCGGATTCAATATTAACTTCCTTACTTTATTGACTGATTTTGATCCTCAGATCTGGATTGGTGGGGACAGCGTCGTTTTTTGGGGGCCGCTGGCGTGGACAATTATCTTCGGATTGATTTTTTCCTTTTTCCTCACCCTGCTTATGATTCCGAGCATGTACATTATGTCCGAGCGACTTCGTCGGCCTATGGAAAAATTTTATGGCACCAGGTTCATTGCTTTGTTAGGTTTCCTGGGTCCCTTCTTTTTCTTATTTGTCGGACTGATGTATTTCGTGAGATGGATCACGGGCAGGAAAGTCTGGAATGGCACGTATAAAACAATCTAGCAGGATAGATAAATTGCTGACTCGATCTGAAAAATGCCATGCTTGTTTTCATTAGTCGGGGGAATTCCTGCAGTATAATACCTGCACCATCACCAGGCCGCTGTATTGATGGCCTTCAGTTTCTGCATTATATTGGTCATTGTCATTAAATCTCAGAAAATTCCTTGATCAAACGTGAGTGACCTATCGATTTAAAAAGATCTTTTATAGAGTTCTGAGTTATTGGAAATCGGAATGAAAATATTGAAGTCTTTTAAATCTATAAAAAATGAAAAAGGTAAGCCTGTTGCTTTTTATGGCGATGATCTCATGGTCGATCACCCGTGCACAAAATGAGCTTTTTAGCACAAAATTGCGAGAAGAGGGTGTGCCTCCTCAAATTGTACAATCCGTGGCTAAGGACTTTCCCGGCTTGACCATTTCTGAATATGCCTCCATACCCGTAAGTATTATTGAAGATAACTTATATATCTATTCGGGAGATCCGATGATGAATCCGGATTTTGACACTTATATGGTGACGCTGGAGAGTAAAAGAGGGCAAATACGAGCAACCTATGACCGTAATGGAAAATTAATTAGCAAAAGTGAGAATTTAATTGATGTACCACTTCCCAAATCAGTAGAGGCCACTATCGGTAAAGAATTTCCGGGATGGGTTGTTGCCAGGGATCATTTGCTCTTGACTTCGGTGAAGGGTAATAAGCCAAAAAGTCACTACCGGATTAAATTGACCAAGGACAACAAGCAACATTACGTGGTCATCGGTGAGGATGGTAAACTCATACACAGGAACGATCCTTTTATGCATCATGACAAAAAGAACCTGTGAAAAGGCTCAGGATCTTCAGATAAATTGAATGATCTTAACGGGCTAAATTGGGTATTTAGTTTACAGGTCGTCCTTTGAATTTGAAAATTCGTTTTTCGGACATAGTAAGGTCAGGGTCAGGGTGCCCTGACCGTTTAATTATATTTTAATATGGTTGCGGAGGTACATCAGGAAATTAGAAATGTAATACTTATTCTAGATAGGGTTTTGGATTGATTTCGATTTATCGGTATCTGCGTTTAGGTAGAATCCCTATTTGGTTGGTTTACCCAATATTTCGCAGGGTCATGAGATAGAAATCTGATGTTGATTGAGATCAACGGGCACCCATACCATTGTCATTGTTATCTTATTCTTACCTGCTTAATTTGACAATCAGGGAATTTTTCCGGGAAAATATAATTGTGCCATGATTAAGCAGGAAGATAAACGAAATACCGTTCGACAAAGCGGGAAGGATAGTGCAGGAAAGGCCCTGCAAATAAGTAAAAAGGATGTATTTACGGGAGCACGCAGGCCAATGCCTTCTGATACCTTTAATATCTACGACCGGGAACCGGCTGATCGTCTGACCCATGCGTTGTTTGGAAGATTTAGTCCGGGAATTTCGCACATTTCAATTCTGATTGCTTTTTTTGACTGGGCATTGCACCTTTCAGTTCATCCAAATAAGCTTAGGAAACTGAATGGCATTGGACATAGAAATCTTCAAATGTTGTCTGCCTACATACTCCAAAATTTATTAGGACAAAAGCCGGAGCAAATGGTTGATATGAAAGAGCAGGACCATCGTTTTCTGGGAGACCTATGGGATAAATGGCCTTTTAATGTTTATCAACAGGGATTTCTCTTAAATGAGGACTGGTGGGACAAGGCTACCAGATATATACCAGGAGTTTCCCGTCATCACCGGGATGTGGTCAATTTTACAACGCGGCAGATCATTGATATTTTTTCCCCATCGATCATTCCTTTTATGAATCCTTATGTCTGTAACAAGACAATGGAAACCGGAGGGATGAATTTTGCAGAGGGAGCCGCTAACTTTCTGGATGACTACCTTCGGTGGCTTAGTGGCAAACCTCCGGAGGGAAGTGAAAATTTTATTCCCGGAAAGCAGGTCGCTATAACTCCTGGAAAAGTGGTTTTTCGTAACCGGCTAATTGAATTGATCCAATACCAACCACAGACGGATAATGTATATGCCGAGCCAGTCATGATCGTTCCTGCGTGGATCATGAAATATTATATTCTGGACTTGTCTCCAAATAATTCCCTCGTAAAATACCTGGTTGAAAAAGGGCACACCGTCTTTATGATTTCGTGGAAGAATCCCGACAAACAGGACCGGGATCTTTCTTTTGAAGACTATTTAAACCTCGGAGTGCTGACTGCAATTAAAGTTATCGGACAGATTGTACCCGGTCAACAAATTCATGCAGCTGGCTATTGTCTGGGTGGTACTTTGCTTTACATTGCGGCTGCTTATTTAGCAAAGCTTCAGGATGATTCTCTCAAAACGATAACGACTTTTGCTGCGCAGGTTGACTTTGAAGAGGCAGGTGAATTACTGCTTTTTATTGATGAAAGTCAATTGGACTATATTGAAGATCGTATGTGGGAGCAGGGTTTTTTGGATGGATATCAGATGGCAGGAGCCTTCTACTTATTGCGATCAAATGATTTGATCTGGTCACGTGTTATTCATGACTATCATATGGGTGAGCGAAGGTCTTTGAATGACCTGATGGCGTGGAATGCAGACACAACCAGGTTACCCTTTAAAATGCATTCGGAATACCTGCGGAGATTATTTCTCAATAATGAATTGTCGGAGGGTAGATATTCTGTTAATCAAGAAATAATTGCACTTACAGACATTCGGGTTCCTATATTTTCGGTTGGTACCGTCAAGGATCATGTCGCACCCTGGGAGTCCGTATACAAGATTCACCTTTATTCTGATACAGATGTTTCTTTTGTATTGACGACTGGTGGACACAACGCCGGAATTGTAAGTGAAATCGGTCATCCTGGCCGCAGGTATAAGTTCAGAACATCCGGCAAACTGGATTCATATCTAGATCCGGGTAAATGGCAGGAAATCACTCCTTATAAGGAGGGTTCTTGGTGGCCCCAATGGGAAAGCTGGCTAGCAATTCACTCAAGCGAAAAAGTGAAACATCCCGAAATGGGGTCTCCAACTAATAATCCAAGAGTTCTTTACAGTGCACCTGGTGAGTATGTAATGATACGGTGAAAATGCACAGTTGCCGGGATCAAGCCGGTTTACTTCTATTTGCATATTCTATCCGGTGGTTTTTGAAAGCGATAAGATCAGCCACCTGAGACTGCTAATGACCCTACTCAAGTCATTCATTTTCAGAGAGCCTCTGCCATATAGGATAAGCGCTTTTATCACAATTTAATTCTGGCGAAATCACCTTGAAAAAATGGAAAACTGCTAAAGGATTATTATCATTGTATTTATGCCATCTGCCGGATTTGATAATTTACAATCACTTTATGACATACATTCTCCGTTTATTTACCCTGCTCGTTGTTTTCCCTTTACTAAATTTCCAGTGTCAGAATCCCGCTGGTGGCGGCTCCAATGAATACCCACAGCGGCCAATCAGCTTTCTTGTTCCATGGGCAGCAGGCGGTATGACCGACCTGAGTTCCCGGGCATTGTCTGCGGTTCTGCAAAAACATATCGGGCAGCCGGTAAATGTGATTAACCGGACCGGAGGTGGCGGAGTGATCGGGCATCTTGCGTTGAGTCAGGCCCGGCCCGATGGTTACACGATAGGTGCAGTAACGGTAGAAATTACCATGATGCACAATATGGGACTCACCGATCTTACTTATCAGGATTTCACTCCTCTCAGTTTGATTATTGATAATGCTGCATCCATTACGGTTCGGTCTGATGCACCCTATGAAAATTTACAGGATCTGCTGGATGCGATCAAGGCAAACCCGGGAAACTTAAAAGCATCCGGAACAGCCCGGGGAGCGATTTGGGATTTGGCCCGGATCGGATTTCTTAATGCTGCCGGTTTGCAGGACTCAGATATGCCCTGGGTGCCAAGTCAGGGAGCAGCACCGGCCTTACAAGAGTTGATCGCTGGAGGTGTAGATGTCGTCACGGCATCCATGTCGGAAGTTGATGCTTTGCGACAGGCTGGTGAGGTAAAGACACTGGCGGTCATGGCCGATGAGCGGTTGGCTAAATTTCCGGAAGTGCCTACGCTGATGGAACTGGGGATTGAATGGCAGTCCAGTGGATGGGTTTCCGTTTGTGCACCCAAAGATCTACCGGAGGAAGTTAGAGACCGGTTGGAATTTGCTATCAAAACAACCATGGAGGATCCGGAGTTTGTTGATGCATTGACAACGGCCGGGTCCAATATTCATTATTTGCCCGGCAAAGCATTGGAAGACTTTATGCAACAACAGGATGAAAAAAATAGTCAGGCCATGGAGATGGCTGGATTAAAGCAAAATGTTGAATGAAGAACCGGTCAGATTTAGTTTTTAGTTTGGTCGTTCTTCTTACGGGACTTCTGGTATTTATTAAAGCCCGGCATTTTCCCGAATTGCCGGAAGGTCATCCGGGACCTGGACTTTTTCCTTCTTTTATAGGAGCTGGTCTTTTGGTTTGCGGTCTGCTACTTTTAGTAAATTCATTGCGTTTTCAATCTATCCGCGGATCGGGTTTTAGTGGTCAATGGATTTATATTTTTCTTATCCTGATGATCATGGTGATCTTTCCATTTGGCTATAATTTCCTGGGATTTTTTATCACCATCGCCTTGGCGATATTTCTTACCGGTCTATTGATGCGGTTAGGAATTCTTAGTGCATTGATAACTGCGGGTCTTACTACCGGGGCAATTTATTTGATTTTTAATCAGATTCTTCATGTTCCCTTATGAATGAGATTTTTAGTTTGCAGGGTATCATGGCCCTGCTCCTGGGAGGATTATATGGGGCCATTTTTGGAGCGATTCCCGGTCTGACCGCTACGTTGGCTATAGCTTTATTTATTCCGATTGCCTTTTTCCTGGATCCCTCCATTGCCCTGCCGGCTATTATCGCAATTTCTTCTGTCGCTATTTTTGCCGGTGATGTAGGTAGCACAGTGGCCAGGATTCCTGGTACACCTGCCAGTGCTGCTTATTTTGAAAAATTATTTGGCCTTTCCCGACGGGAGGGTCCGCTTTATTCGCTGGGCCTAAGTGCTATGGGATCAGCCGTCGGAGGAATTATCGGCGCGCTGTTATTAATGCTTACGGCATCTTTAATTGTTTCTTTCGCCCGGCAATTTAGCTCCTTCGAATATTTTTGGATTGCCGTCCTGGGACTCACGGCCGGAATATTTGCCTCGGGTGGCTCTTCGCTTAAGTCATTGACCTCGCTTTTATTAGGGGTCCTGTTTTCAACGGTAGGGGTTGACCCTACCCTCGGTTATCCACGCTTTGATTTTGGAAGTACCCAGCTCATGGGAGGACTAAATTACATCGTGGCAATGATCGGCTTATTTGGATTTTCCGAGGTGCTCAATCATCTGTTCAAACCGGGGCAGAGCTATGACGCGGTTTTTTCAACTGACCCATCCACCCGGCGTTTTTATTTGCGACCATTATTGTTGATCCTAAAAAAGAAGTGGTTAGTGCTCCGCTCTTCCCTGGTCGGTGTTTTGGTTGGGTTTCTGCCCGGAGCCGGGGCTGATATTGGAAGCTGGGTTTCCACCAGTCTGGAGAAAATGCGTCAGAAGGGAAAAGAAGGGGATGAAGAAGATGATGAGATTATACTGGCTGGAACCAGCTCAAACAATGCAGCGGTAGCCAGTGCCTGGATACCTGCACTTTCCCTGGGCTTGCCTGGAGATACCGTGACAGCCATTGTACTCGGCGTTTTTATGATGAAGGGCATCAGTCCGGGGCCACTACTATTTGACCAGCAACCCGGTCTGATCACAGCCTTATATCTTACGTTTATCATTTCCAATCTATTCTTGCTCCCATTTTATGGATACCTCAGTGCGCTGATGGCCAAGAAGTTGATCAAGACTCCAATGCCACTGTTGTTGACCGTGGTGACGGCACTCTGTATTGTCGGTGCCTACGCCATCAACAATGAAATTCGGGATGTCTGGATCATGGCTGGAATGGGCCTGCTTGCCTTTCTCTTACAACGGGGAGGATTTCCATTGGCTCAGGTTGTACTCGGTATGGTATTGGGTCCCATTCTTGAACAAAATTTTATGGTCAGCGCGATTAAATCCAAATGGGATCTTCTCAGCTTTTTCGACCGGCCCATAGCACTGTTTCTGATGCTAAGCACGCTGCTGATTGTTTTTGTGGGTATCAGGTATGGAAAAAAGATAGGAGTTCCCGATTAAAAAATGCTTTCGGCATCAGTTATTCAACAAGTATATATGACCTGAATCATTCCTGCGGTGACCGGTTATTTCTATTTTACATCCCGTGAAAGGAGTAAGATTTTATCATTTGTTGGGGCGTGGACTGCTTTTATTCTCACTGTGGTCAAACTATGCCTGTGTCAATGAGGAGTTGGACAGGGAGGATAAAGTCACTCCATTTGTCCGGGTTCGTTTTACCGCATTACCGGAAAACGTGATTGCTCCGCCAGATAATCTTCCCACTGCAGAGAAGATTGAACTGGGACGGTTGTTGTTTTACGATCCAATACTATCCGGCGACAGGGATGTGGCCTGTGCCAGTTGCCATCACCCATCCAGTGGATATGCAGAAACACTGGAGCTTTCTATTGGTGTAAATGGTCAGGGCTTTGGCAGCAGGCGCGCTTTTAAAACCCCCAATGCGATCCCATTTACCAAACGGAATGCACAAAGTGTACTAAATACGGCATTTAACGGGGTCGATATTTTCGGCGATTACGATCCTCAGGAAGCGCCGATGTTTTGGGACTTACGGGTCCAAAGCCTGGAAAACCAGGTGCTTGAGCCGATCAAAGCAATGGAGGAAATGAGGGGATTGAATTATTCAGAAGAAGAGATCTATCCGGAGATTATTTCACGCATCAAAGCCATCCCGGAGTACCGGAAATATTTTGAACGTGTTTTTCCGGACACCGAGCCCATCACCATGGAAAATATTTCCCGGGCAATTGCAGCGTTCGAACGGACTTTGGTAGCGAATAACTCCCGCTTTGATTTATATATGCGTGGCGACAAGTCCGCACTATCGGAGTCTGAAATAGAGGGGTTTGAAATCTTCAAAAGAGTGGGCTGTGCGAATTGCCATAACGGACCGATGTTTTCCGATTTTAAAACCCATGTAATCAGTGTGCCTCCCACGGAAAAACTTAACGAACCGGATAGCGGCTTTCAATCCTCTTTTGCCTTCCGCACACCGACACTACGTAATTTAAGATTTACTTTTCCCTTTATGCATAACGGTAAATTAACCTCCTTGAAGGAAATCCTCGAATTTTACGAAGATATCGCCGGAGGAAAAACCCGGAATAGCCATGTTTTAAAAAGTCAGTTGGATCCCTTTATTCAAGAGTTAAAACTCGAGGTAAAAGATATGGGCCCAATCATTAATTTTTTACTGGCATTAAATGACGAGGACTTCGATAAAGAAATTCCGGAATCCGTACCAAGTGGTCTTCCGGTGGGAGGTAGTATCCGGTGAATTAATATTTTCGACCCCGCATGTAAATACCGTTTTTTCGGGAGGTTATCGCCTGATTTTCGACATAGCCAGGGGGTTCTTTCCGGGGTGCCTGTATGCCTCTCAAAATGGAGACAATCCTGCTTGACTGGCCGGAAACGATGATTGTGAAGGCATCTTTGTTTGAAAATGTTGTGCGAAGTCCACAGTGAAATATTTTTATCTCCCAATCATTAATCTGAGGATAAATCTTAAGTTTAAGTGTTTAAGGAAATCTATATACTGCATGTCCACGCTAATAAAAGCCAACTATTTAATCGAGACCAGCTACGATCTGGAACAAGCGGCGAGTATCATGGCGGGAGAACAATCCTGTGGTACTTTTTTACGCACCCCAGGAGAGACCGATGAACTGCGTGAGAACCACGCCGCCCGGGTGATTTCCATTGAACCACGCGGGCAGGTCGAGTCACCTAGCCTTCCCGGGGCACGGCTAAAAGAGGGTAGAGGCATACAAAGGGCACTGGTTACCTTAGCCTGGCCATTGTCGAACGTAGGGATGAATCTGCCCAGTCTCGTTTCTACCGTCGCCGGTAACCTCTTTGAACTAGCCCCCTTTAGTGGGTTGAAGCTCCTGGACATTGACTTACCTGAGGAATTTGCGGTAAAGTATCCGGGGCCTAAATTTGGCATTGCCGGCACCCGCACACTGAATGGCGTGTTTCATCGACCGATCATCGGCACCATTATAAAACCCAGCGTCGGTCTGAGTCCCTCCCAGACGGCGGATCAATCACGGCTACTGATCGAAGCCGGACTGGATTTCATCAAGGATGATGAATTACAGGGAGATGCACCCCATTGTCCATTCGAAAAAAGAGTCAATGAGGTGATGCGGGTGATCAATAAACATGCAGACCGGACGGGAAAAAAGGTAATGTATGCATTTAATCTTAGTGGCGATTTGGACGACATGCTTCGAAGACACGACTACCTGGTGAGTCAGGGAGCCACCTGCCTGATGGTCAATCTAAATTCAGTAGGAATCTCTGCCATTCACCACCTGTCAAAACATGCCGAGATTCCTATTCATGGTCATCGAAATGGCTGGGGAATGTTGTCCCGCTCCCCTTCTTTGGGAATGGAATTTCCTGCGTATCAAAAGATATGGCGGCTGGTTGGTGTAGACCATATGCATACCAATGGTATCAGAAATAAATTTTGTGAGGATGATCAATCCGTCATTCGTTCGATCCGGTCGTGCCTTGATCCTTTTTTGGGCCTGAAAAGTCCGATGCCGGTCTTGTCTTCCGGACAATGGGCAGGACAAACAGTCGACACCTACAGGGCCGTGAAAAGCGTTGACCTGATGTACCTCTGTGGCGGGGGAATTGTCGGTCATCCATCCGGAATCGAAGCCGGAGTTAAGAGTGTGATCCAGGCCTGGGAAGCAGCCATGTTGGATCGAACGCTGGAAGAATATGCGGGAGCACATCCGGAGTTAAAGGCAGCCCTTGATTTCTTTAATTGAGGATAAAAATTGACAATAACAGGTATTAAAAATGAGTACTAGAGACGATTCCGGTACAGAAGAGAAGTTCATTTTAAGTTTTTATGGAGATGATTTTACCGGTTCTACCGACGTGATGGAGACCCTGGCATTAAATGGTCTGCCTGCCGCCTTGTTTTTAAAAACACCGGCCCTGGATGAAGTCAACAATTTTCAGTTAAAGAAAAATATCGGGGGTGACAAACTCCGCGCTTTCGGAGTGGCGGGAATCGCCAGAAGCCTGGAGCCCGAAGCAATGAAAAAGGAACTGGAACCAGTTTTTTCCGGATTGGCGAAAATACCTTCGCATTTCTTTCAGTATAAAATATGTAGTACGCTGGATTCTTCACCGCAGTATGGCAATATCGGGATTGCGACAGACCTCGCTCTCAAATATTTTCCTTCTCCTATGATTCCATTCATCGTCGGTGCACCTTTTCTGAATCGATTTGTTGCCTTCTCTAATCTGTTCGCCCGATTGGATGATGAAACCTACCGGCTAGACCGGCATCCGGTCATGTCCAGACATCCGGTCACTCCCATGCAGGAAGGGGATATACGCTTACATATGGCCAGGCAAAGCGAAAGACAATTTTCCGTATATGATCTGATCCACCTGGCAGCCGGGGCCCTCCCCAAGGCAGCCGGAAATCCGGATGAAGTCAAATATCTGTTATTTGATACCCTGACAAACGAAGATCTGGTGAAGATCGGATCCCTGCTCTTTAAGGTAAAAGGGAAATCTCCCCAGTTACTGGTAGCATCCTCCGGTATTTCCTTCGGCATCGCCCGTCATATCCAAAATGAAGAAAAGCGAAAGGATCAGCCGGTGATGAAAATACCTCCGGTCAAACAGATCCTGGTTGCTGCAGGAAGTTGTTCTCCGGTTACAGCCCGGCAAATTGAATATGCACTTAAATCCGGAATGAGAGGTTTACGCATTGATGTTTTGAATTTGGTGGAAAATCAACATAAGGAAATTGATAGGATTTATCAGAAAGCATTAAATATTTTGAATGACGGAAATTCGCCGGTATTGTACACGGCATTGGGCCCCGATGATCCCAGCATAAATGAACTGGAAAATAAACTATCAAAAAACCGGAATATTCTGTTGGGTGAGAGTATCGGAGAGATCGTTTCACAGATCTTGGCCGGAAAAGATAAATTGCGGACAGTCATCGTGGGTGGAGACACCTCAGGTTATGTCACACGATATTTGCAGATCTATGCCTTGGAGACTATGGCACCGGTAGCTCCCGGAGCACCACTTTGTATGGCCCATGCCAGGGATGCAAGATTTGATGGTTTGGAAATTGCTTTGAAAGGTGGGCAAAATGGAAAAGATGATTATTTTGAGAAAATAATGGGATAAGTGGGGTAATAAGAATGCAGGATGAAAAAGATCAATTTTTCCCAGTGGATTGGGTTGATATAATTTGTGAATAAAAAATCTGTAAAAAATGAATAAAGTAGTACTGGTGGGTGCTGGTGGTAAAATGGGTTGTCGATTGACTGATAATTTAAAAGATTCGAAATATGCGGTTTCTTATCTCGAGGTCAGTGAAGCCGGCTTAAGTCGTATGGCCGAAAGGGGGATAAGTGCTTCCAGACCGGAAGAAGTGGTACCCGATGCGGATATGGTCATTTTCGCGGTGCCGGATGTAGCGATCCGTGCAGTGACGGCTAACCTGGTGCCGATGATGCGATCCGGGGCGATCGGCATTACCCTTGATCCGGCAGCACCATTGGCAGGGCATCTCTTCGCCCGGGAAGATATTTCCTATTTCGCCTCACACCCTTCCCATCCCAGTGTTTTTAATTGGGAACCGGAAGAAAAAGCACATTATGATTATTTTGGCGGGATCGCAGCTCGTCAGGCAATCGTCTGTGCCTTAATTCAGGGACCGGAAGAGGTCTATCTAGCCGGAGAAGAACTTGCCAAAACAATTTATAGCCCGGTCACAGTTTCCCACCGTATTACCATAGAGCAAATGGGTATCCTGGAGCCGGCATTGTCGGAGACTTTTGGTGCGGCCGTAGTCAGTGTATTAAAGGAAGGGGTAGACCGGGTGGTTGAATTAGGCGTGCCGAAGCAGGCCGCTTATGATTTCTTCCTGGGTCATATCAATATTGAGTTGGCGTTGCTTTTCGGTCAGTTGCCGGGCGGTCAATTTTCCGATGCTGCCCTCAAAGCGATCGAAATCGGGAAACCGCTGATTTTCAAAGAAAACTGGAAAGACGTTTTTGAGCCTGAGAGTGTAAAGAAGCAGATTTTAGCGATTACCTGATTTTAAATACGAGAAGGGTCATCTAGAAATCAATTAAACTTTCCAGTAGAAGGGAATATTGATCTGCACATTATTTCCTTTAATACCATTAAAATATTTTAGTAAACGATTTAAGTGATTATGGACTTTCGAAGAACGTTATTTGTTTTAATTACTATTTTTCTGAGTCTTACGGCGACAAAAGCGCAGGAAGTGAGCATCTGGTCTAAATATGAGATTGACTTCACCAGTAGCAAAAATTTCGAGAATGTACTTTATCAATTAAAAGATTTCCATGCCGATTTTATTTCACCCAGTGGCAGACAAATAAGTATAAACGGATTTTGGAACGGAGGCAATGATTTTAAAATTCGTTTCTCTCCGGATGAATTGGGAGCATGGACTTACCGCACCGTATGTTCGGATACGCTTAACCCGGGACTCCACCATCAAACCGGGACCTTCAACTGTATTAAAAATAACAACGACTTCGACATTTATCAAAAAGGGACCATTGTGAGAAGTCCTGGAAATTACCATTTAACTTATGCCGATGGTACTCCGTTTTTTTATGTAGCCTGCACTGCCTGGAACGGTGCTTTAAAATCTACGGATGCAGAGTGGTCGGAATATTTGACACAAAGGAAAAATAATAATTACAATGTCATTCAATTTGTTACCACTCAATGGAGAGGAGGTTCTAAGGACCGGAATGGAGAGGTTGCTTTCACCGGCAGCGGGAAAATTGAGATAAATCCCCGTTTTTTTCAGAGACTGGATGAGAAAATAGACGCCATTAATGCGCACGGACTTGTAGCCGCCCCGGTGTTGCTCTGGGCCCTGCAAAAGGGTGATGGGAGGCATTTTAGCCCGGGTTACTATTTACCGGATGAAGAAGCCATTTTGTTGGCAAAATATATTGTAGCCAGGTATGGTGGAAATCAGGTCATCTGGATCCTGGGAGGGGATGGCAAGTACATCGATGAATACGAACAACGATGGAAAAGGATCGGTCGCGAAGTTTTTGGAGACCCTCACCCGGGTATTGTGGCACAACATCCCCAGGGCCTTAGCTGGATTGGCGAGGATTATAAAGGAGAAAATTGGCTGGATATAGTTGGATATCAATCCAGTCATAGCAACCGGGAATATACGGTCAATTGGATAAACAAAGGTCCGGCATCCGCTCAATGGTCGAATCTACCTGCCAGACCTCTAATGAACCTGGAGCCAAATTATGAAGAGATTCATTTCTCCATATCGGATACAGATGTTCGAAATGCCTCGTATTGGAGTATTTTCGCTACCCCACCCTCCGGCATTACTTATGGTGCCAATGGTATCTGGCCCTGGATACAATACGAGGGTGAACTGATCGAGAATCACCGTAATCCCGGGGGCCGGGGACCAAGTACCTGGAAAAAGTCAATAGCATTTCCGGGCAGTCTTCAGATTGGTTACCTGGCGGGCTTTATTAATCAATTTGAATGGTGGAATTTAAAGCCTGGCCAAGATCTGCTGATAAAGCAACCGGGCGATGAGGTATTTAATCACTTTATCTCCGTACTGGCAGACGATCAAATGAGTACGATCTTGGCCTACACACCAATTCAGCAGGAAATCCAAATTAGAAATATGTCGGGATACACCTACCAGGTGAGATGGTTTGATCCGGTACATAATAAATTTGTACCTGGAGCGGAAGTGAATGCAACCCAGATCAATCTTAGTCCGCAAACCAACCAGGACTGGGTGGCAATCCTCACTAAAAAGTAATTATGTTATTATTTAAGCACAGTTTTAATGGACCTTATTAATTGATTAATGATGGAATTGACGGCCGGAAAGATAAAGGTAACCTATGACCGGGGCTTTCTTCGATATATAAAGGTTGGGAATTATGAAGTACTGCGGATGATCTATTTTGCCTTGCGGGATCGCAATTGGGACACCATGAGTGGTCGGATAGAGAGTGAAAAAATTACAACCAGAGAGCAGGGTTTTTCGATCTCATACCGTTGGATTTCCACCCACAATGATTTTCCCTTTGAATGGGATGTCCGGATTGAAGGGAATGACGATTCTCAAATCTTGTTTTCCATTCGTGGTGAAGCAAAACAAGACGTTCTGAAGAACCGTACTGGTTTTTGCATTTTACATTCGGTGCCGGAGAATGCCGGTGGTCCGTGTACGATCATCACACCCGAAGGTGAGCAGATCGAGGGACATTTTCCCCGTTTCATTAGTCCACATCAGCCTTTTTTTAACATTACCTCAATGCGTTGGCCTTTAGCTAAATTAGGAGAGGCCATCCTTGAATTTGAAGGAGATGTATTTGAAACGGAGGATCAACGCAATTGGACCGATGACTCCTACAAGACCTATTGCACACCGTTGGCAATACCGTTCCCGGCAGCATTGAAAAAAGGTCAGGTGGTCCGGCAAACGGTTCGGCTCCAGATTGCTTCTCTCGATAATCCGGTCGAAGAAAACCATAATGAGGAGATTTGTGTCCTGACTCCCGAAACCGCGATCACAACAAAACCCAGAATAGGTATTGGTGCGCCGGAATCAGGAAGCCTGGCCCCATCGGAATACAACCAGTTGAAGGAAGTGGAATTTGACCATTACCGGGTGGAGGTTCATTTTTCAGATGCCCAATGGCAGGAAAGTCTTGATCAAAGGATCAGAGAAGCGCTTGGCTTAAAACTCGATGTAGAGATGTGGTTATTCTTCAGCGACAATGAAGATTCAGAACTCACGCTCTTTATAAATTATCTTGATCAATTGCCGGCAGAAACCAGGCTGTTTATTTTGATTTTACATGATAACCATAAGACCACCCCGCCTGCGCTTGTGCAGAAAGTGATCCCGCCGTTGAGAAAGCTAAATCGTTCAGTGAAGATCGGAGCGGGTACTGCCGCCTACTTCACAGAATTAAACCGCGAACGGGTTGATACACGCGGTTTGGATTTCGTCAACTATTCCATTAATCCTCAAGTGCATGCATTTGATGACCCTTCCCTGGTGGAGAACTCCTATGCGCAGGCTTACACGGTGGAAAGTTGTCGTCATTACTTCCCGGGACAAGAGATACATGTGTCTCCCATTACGCTAAAGCCAAGATTTAATCCAAACGCCACGTCAGAAGCATCACCATCTATGCAGGACTTACCGGATAACGTTGACCCCAGACAGATGAGTCTATTTGGAGCGGGATGGACAATAAGCAGCTTACTTTCCCTGACAAAAGCAGGATCGGATATGCTGACTTACTACCAATGTACCGGTTGGAAGGGAATAATACAGGGGGATAAAGAATCTCCCATGCCCGATAAATTTGCGGCTAAAATGAATATGCTCTTTCCGGTTTACCACGTGCTGAAATGTATGCTCGATCATAAAGGTGCCGATTGGTTACCATTTAAGAGCAGTCATCCTCTCAAAGTCGTGAGCATTGGATTCAGGGAAAAAAATAAACTGCGAATACTGATTGCCAACCTCCAGTCGATTTCAGCTGACGTTAAAATAAAATATCCCAGTTCAAAATTTAAACTCTTTCACTATAATGACAATAACCTGGCAGATTCCTATTTTGATGTCCGGTATTTAGAGAAAAATCTCGAAAAGTGTTCCGTTCAAACTGGAGCAAATTCAGGTTTTAAAATCGCCGCCCATGCCATTGTCTACGCAGAATTATATGATTGACCCGGAGGAACGGGAGCGGGTAAGACTCAAATTTGAAGGCATTACCAAAAGTTTTCCCGGTGTCCTTGCTTTGGATGGAGTGGATTTTGACCTCAGAGTGGGGGAAGTGCATGCCATCTGTGGTGAAAACGGCGCCGGAAAAACGACCTTGATGAACATATTGTCAGGCAATCTGCAACCGGATCGTGGCACTATTTTCCTGCACGGAGATGAAGTACTCATCCAGGATCCCCTCCAGGCGCAAAATCAGGGCATTGGCATTGTATACCAGGAGAAGAGCCTGCTGGGTAATCTTTCCGTAGCTGACAATATTTTTGCGGGAAATCAGCCAAAGACCCGGTGGGGACTGATCGACCGGAAAAAACTGCTCAACCAAACACGCCAGTTATTGCGTAAACTGGGAATGCAGGATATTGATGCTCATACACGGGTAGACAAACTTCCCCCCGGCAAACAACAGATGGTTGAGATTGCCAAAGCCCTCTCCCGTGATCCTCAGATTTTAATTTTGGACGAGCCCACCGCAGCCATCTCGGAGCACGATACTAAAGTGTTGTTTCGCATCATCCGGTTGATGGCAAACCAGGGCAAATCCATAATTTATATTTCGCATCGGATGGCGGAAATTTTTCAGGTGTCGGACCGCGTGTCTATTTTGAAGGATGGCAAATATCAGGCGACCCTGATGACCCGGGAAACGAATATTGATGAGGTGATCCGGTTGATGGTGGGCAGGGATCTCAAAGTGTTTGATTACCAAAATTTGGCAGTTCCTGAGGTGGTTTTATCCGTGCAAAACTTCACCGGTGATCGATTTAATCACATATCCTTCGAATTGCATAAATCAGAAATTTTAGGATTTGCCGGATTGGTTGGCGCCGGCAGAAGTGAAATAGCCCAGGCCATTTTTGGCACATTGCCTAAAGAGCAGGGCGTATTGAAGATCAGGGGTGGAGAGACGGCGATCCGCTGCTCAACGGATGCAATAAAAGCCGGAATTGGATATTTGCCAGAAAATCGCAAAGACCAGGGCCTTTTCCTGGATATGTCAGTTGATGAGAATATCCGAAGTGTAAAAGCAAATACCGGAGAAAATACCTGGTTTGTCGACCGAAGAAAAAGCAGGGAGCTTTCGGAAGAATATGTTGACCGGTTGGAGATTAAAACGCCTTCAGTGCAGACCAAAGTAATTAATCTGAGTGGTGGAAATCAGCAGAAAATAGTCCTGGCCAAATGGCTTTCTGTAAATCCGGACGTACTTATCGTCGATGAACCCACGGCTGGCATCGATGTCGGTGCCAAATCCGAAATTTATCAACTGTTAAATAAATTGACGGCTGCGGGCACGTCCATTATCATGATTTCTTCTGATCTCCAGGAATTACTGGGAATATGTGACCGGATTTTAGTTTTCTGGCAGGGAAGGATCACCGCAAATCTGCACCGCAGCCAGTTTTCCGAAGAGGAAATTATGCATTATTCATCGGGCACAAAAGACATGTACCGTACTACTACCAATTAAAACTTAAGATGTCATTCAATTCGAACATATTTCAGGACCGGGTAATTACTTTATCATTGACCATTTTGGTGTTAATTATTGTCAGTAGTGTTATTTGGCCTCAACAATTTTTTTCACTGGAAAATCTCTCCCTGGTTTTATTAAATCTTTCCATTGACGCCATTGTG
>JAGQWZ010000464.1 GCA_020436835.1 Saprospiraceae bacterium
GGCAGGTATTATCCGGGTGGATAGTGTCGCTCAGCTTTTTCATTGTGCGCAGGCGCTGGCTATGGATATCCATCCCCGGGGAAACCGCCTCGCTATCGTCACCAATGCAGGAGGACCAGGCATTCTGGCCACAGACTACCTGATGGAGCACGGTGGAGCCTTGCCCATGTTGACAGAAGGAGCAATTAGTAAGTTGAGCAAGGTATTATCTTTCTCCTGGAGCCATAAGAATCCGGTAGACGTACTGGGGGATGCAACTCCCTATCAATATGGAGAAGCAGTTAAAGCCTGTTTAGCCGAACCCAATGTGGACGGAGTGCTGGTCATTCTCACTCCGCAGAATGTCACAGATGCTACGCAAGTTGCCGAGGAGGTGGTGAAGGTGGCTAAGAAATCGGCCAAACCGGTCCTGACGGCATGGATGGGTGAGGAAGATGTAGAAGGCGGCCGGACGGTTTTGGAAGCAAACAATATCCCTCATTATCGATTTCCCGAAAGGGCCGTAGATGTTTTTCTCAAGATATACAGCTATTACCGGAATATTGAATTACTGTATGAGTTTACGCCGGATATTCCGGAAGAGTTCACTCCTCTGCGGAAGGCAGCAGCTCAGCTGATCCATAATGCATTAAAGAAATCCCGCTTCCAGTTAAATGAGGATGAGAGCAAACAACTTCTGAAGTTCTATGACCTGCCGGTCAATCCTGGAAAGGTGGTAAAAACGGTGGAAGAAGCCGTCGAATTTGCCGGTGAAATTGGCTATCCCGTTGTGATGAAAATCGCTTCACTGGATATTTTACATAAAACAGATGTCGGTGGGGTCGTATTAAATGTAACGGATAGCGACGAAGTGAAAATATCTTTTGAGAAGATATTGCGCGAGGCAAAAAAGCACAAGCCAAATGCGAGAATTGACGGGATTCTGGTGGAGAAAATGGTCCGCCCGAAAATGGAACTGTTTTTAGGGGCTAAAAAAGATGATCTTTTCGGCCCGGCCATCCTGTTTGGAAGCGGTGGAGTCGGCGTAGAGGTTTTTAAGGACTACAGTATCGCTTTGCCACCACTCAATATGGCATTGTCAAATCGTCTCATCGAAAAGACAAAGATTTTCAAGATGCTGAAAGGTTATCGCAATATCCCCTCAGTCAACCTCGAAGATCTTCAATTCAATATCTATAAATTCTCCTATCTGCTTATGGATTTCCCTCAGATAAAAGAGATTGACATCAATCCTTTTTCGGTGGATCATGAAGGCAGTGTGGTATTGGATGCCAAGGTGGTACTTGATCCCAATTTGAAAGTAGAAGCAGACCGGCCGTATCAACATTTGGTTATTTCTCCTTACCCTTCACATTACACGAGAAAAATAGTATTGGAGAGTGGCCTGGAAGTGGAAATGCGACCGATCAAACCGGAAGATGAACCACTGGAAGCGGGGTTATTCGAAAGATTATCCAAAGAGACCATCTATTTCCGCTTCTTTGGTTATATGCCAAATCCCGATCATGCCACGTTGAGCAGATTTACGCATATCGATTACGACCGGGAAATGGCGATTATCGCCGAAGTGGACTCTGAAACGGCTCCTAAAATGATTGGGGTAGTAAGAATCATCGCCGACCCATGGATGGAAAGTGCCGAATTTGCAATTGTAGTCGCGGACGATTGGCAAAGTCAGGGTCTTGGTACGCATCTTGCTGAATTTGTTTTTGAAATAGCAAAAGACCGGGGTATTAAGAAAATCGTTGCGGATGCCTTGGCGACCAATGATGCAATGCTTCATTTATTTAAGAAATGGGGTTTCACTTTCAGCCGGCAGGAGGCCACAGAATGGCACGTTGAAAAAGTTTTGTAAAAAGAAGGGCGAGTAAAAGAGCTGGAAATGAAATTATTATATCCTTTTTGCCGGTGATTCTGTTATTGGAGTGAGTTTTCGCTTGCGTTTAAATTATTAATTTCTTTCTTTGAGCTCGTGGCACCACCCTGTTCATCTATCTAAGTCAGCGGATTGAGTGATGGTCATCATTGCAAAATTGGTAAATGTAATCCACATTGACCCTACTTATCATTTAAAAGGAAATCCACTTCACCATTTGATTCTCAGAGAGTATATGACAGGCTTTCGTATAAGAAAGACTATGTCGACTATTTATTGACATAAAGTATTTTGCTATGAAAGCGAATATATTTCAGATCATCCTACCGTTAATTTTGGGATTGGTCTTCGTACCGGCTGCATCGGCCCAGATCGAATTGCCTCCTCTTAGTCCCGAGGGTTTTCTAAAGCAAGAAGTGGGCTATGTCACCATTGAGATAAATTACTCGCGTCCAAGTATGCGGGGAAGAGTGATCTTTGGTGATGTCGTTCCTTATAATGAAATCTGGCGAACCGGGGCAAATGCAAGCACAAAAATTAAATTTAGTCAGGAAGTAACGCTAAATGATCACCAAGTTCCTGCAGGGGAATATGCACTATATACTATTCCGGGCGAAAAAGAATGGACCATTATACTGAATAAGAATACAAATTTATGGGGCGCTTACGGATATAAGCAAGCTGATGATCTCGTCAGATTTAAGGTCGTACCAGTGAAGACGCAATATCATTTTGAAACATTTACGATTGATATTGGTGAGTTGACCGGGACGACCGCAACACTCCAACTTTTCTGGGAGAACACAGTGGTTAGGGTTAATATCGGTACCAATTCTGATGAGGAGATCATTGCCAAGCTCGAAGAACAGTTGAATAATCCGATGGTGCTGGTTGGCAATAACTATTTTGCTGGTGCAGATTATTATTTAAGAACACACCGGGATCTGGATCAGGCACTCACCTGGATTAATAAGGCCATAGAGGTAAATGGTGCCACGCCATGGTATTTAAATACGAAGGCGGAGATCTTTGTTGAAAAAGGGGACTATAGTGAAGCGATAAAGATCGCCACCGATGGAATAGAAAATGCGAGGAAGAATGGTCACGACGCCTACATCAGTTCACTGGAAATGAAAGTTGAAAAGTGGCGAGATATGCGTAAAAAGAATTAGCAAATCAAAGCTTTATCTATTTCGGATTTTCACATTAATGAATTGTCAGAAGCTTTGTAATTGTTAAGAATGTTGAAGAGGTCTTTCAAACAGTGGGGGCGGCGAAACAGCCGCCCTTTTCTTTTTATTATGTATAGCTATCGGACCCAATTGGAGTTTCCATTCCACCGCAAAAAAATTGTTCAGTATTTACAACTGAAAGAGCCTGAGCGGGTGACTCAGGCTCTTTTGATTCCAAAAATTGTTCAGAATGTGCTTGTCTTATGCAATTTCGATCATCTTGACCGGTTTGGGCTTGGCTTCTTCTTTCTTGGGAATGTCAATAACCAAGACTCCGTCCTTATAGGCCGCATGGATTTCTTCCCCATTAGCGGTTTCCGGTAGAGTAAAAGTTCTCTTGAATGATCGGTAATTAAATTCTCGACGGGTATATTTTCCTTCAGCATCTTTCTCGGAATCTTCCGTTTTTTCTTCAGCAGAAATCGTCAGCAGGTTATGATCCAGGTCGACTTTAAAATCCTCTTTCTTCATTCCCGGTACTGCTATTTCTACCGAATAACCTTCTTCCGATTCTTTGATGTTGACGGCCGGAATACTTACTCCCGTGTTTGAAAAACCCGGTGTGTTTAACCAATCTCGATCAAAAAAATCTTCCCATAGAGTGGGGAAAAATGCATCATTTCTTCTAATCAGTTTCATAATTTATCCTCTTTATTTTTTAGTTAATAACTTGATGATTTATACTTCCTCTAATGCAAATTATTTGCCATCCGGATTTTTAAGACATGTTGACAGAATTTAATTAAAGAACTGGTTTTGGTTCTGACAAAAATTCCGGTTAAATTAAATTGTGCGGTTAAAATGACAGGAGAGCGAACACCTATTCTGAGATCTGCAAAACTTCCCGGATTGCTTCCATAAGCACTCGTTCTGCATCTTCCGACACCCGGCTTGCCCTTTCACTGGTCTCGTATCCACCCTGGGAATAAGCGATTTTGGTGCCAATATAGCCCGGGCCATATTCTCCATAGGCAGCAACGCAGATATTATTTTCCGGCTTTAATTTCTGGGCAGCCAGTTGATATTCGATAAATAATTCTCCCGGCAGATTGAGCATCCAGGTGTTCCCCAATTTTAGCGCTGAGATATCGATTTGATATCCTGATTCTGTACGTTGCAACCAGGCAAGATGTTTCGCTGCGGTCAGTTTATTTATGCGGGAAAGGGTATCATTTTTCATCTGAGCCCGCAGATCCTCTTCAACAAGATGTCTGCCTAGGGGAAGGGTAACCGGGGTTGAATACCAGGAAAGATCTGCTGGTTGAATGGGAGCTTTGGTAGAATTTTCCCAGGCCTTTTGCATGCCCTGATAAATTCTCCGGGTGAGAACCGGTCGATTCTCTACTGCCCCGGTATTATATTTACCTGCAGTAATGTTGCCGCTACATCCGTTAAAATGGATATGGGGAATGCCTAACTCGGCCTCCCGTTGATTCCGGGCTATACCGACAAACTCACAAGTGACATCGCCCATCCCATAATACGATTGTGGGTGGGTTGCATAGTAAGTCATCACTGCAATTGGCTGGTCACCATCCCAAAATGTAATCGATTTAAGGAAGGGATCTATCAATCCCTCCGGTGCGGCTATGGCAGCAGAATCGCTGGTCCTGCTCCACCGGATGATCTGTACGGTGTCAGCATCTCCTAAGATTCGACGATTGGAGGCGACACTATCTACCTTGGCCTGTCCAAAACCAATGTAGCTGACCATGTGTTTCTTCCTGCGTGCTTTTTTTACCGCCCGTGCGGTCTTCCGGATCGACTTCTCAATATATGTTACATCAAAGCGGGTGCCTCCCAGTCCATATTGTTGCATAATTTTTTCCGTGGTAAGGTCACAGCGCATGCCGTCATGCTGGTGCAGTGCACTCACCCAGACTCTCTCTATCGAAGTTTCAGCTGCTGAGGCTAATTGACTGCGCCATGCCTCTAAACCTTCATTGGCAATGCCCAGGTAGTCGACAGCACACAGCACTATGGGTGATTCCGGTCCATAAATCACCACTCCTCGTGCTGAAAGCGGGTCCTGGATCGATCTGGCGGGTGCGTATGCTACCGGAGTTCCCAGGTTGGGTGATACATCCACCGAAAATGTACTGATCTCTAATTGTTGAGCATGGAGGGGGAGCAGAAAATTGAAGGACCAGAGGAACAGAAGTAACCGCAAACCTGTCCTTTTATTCATTTCAAAAATTTGCTCAACAAAAAGTTGCATCATATTCTTAGCTATCTTTCCGGAAATTACAAAACTCGGTATAAATGAAACGAAGGCGTTTGCTTCGAAGAAGAATGATTATTAAAAATGTAGCATCATTCTCACTGCTGGTTTGGGCAGGATGTGCCGGTAAAGCTTCCAGGCAAGAAACGCATGTACCCAAGGCATGCGACGATTACACAGGACTGCAGGAGAGTGATCTCCAACTGAGAAAGGGTTTCGGTTATGTTGAGGAGTCTCCGATCCCGGAATCACACTGTAAAAACTGCAACTTATTTAAAGTGCCGGGAGAAGGGGAGGTATGCGGTGGCTGCACCCTTTTTAAGGGACCGGTATTTGAAAATGGCTACTGCACGTATTGGGCACCTCAGATTTAGTACGGTGAAAAGTTAATTCTCCATTTTATTTCTCTTATCCAGATAATCCTGAAATTCAGGTGTTAGTGCAATTTTTTTCTCAGTTGCATTGTACCCTTCCACAAATGCATTAAGGATCGCATCATAATTCCGGGAGGTCTGGATCTTATTTTCCAAAAAGATTTTCTGAATTTCCCCCAATTCCTGCTGATCCTGACGCTTGCCGATTATTTTGGCGATGTTCCCGGCAAATTGAATCTCCCTCGGATCCGCGGTTTCAAATATTCCTACCGCATCTGATAATTTGCTTAAAAAAGACATGGAGGTTCCGGCCCTTGATGTGAGAACCGCAATTGGAAACCATTCTTCATCCTTGTTCTTGCGAAAAGTGCTGAGTAATTGATTTTCCACATCCTCTCCGTTCAGATATCCCAGGGTTAGGCAAGCCTGGAAAACCACCCTGGGGTCAGGGTCATTAAACATGGAGAATAACAATGATTTATCTACCGGGTAGTTTTCTGAGAGAATGATCGCCTGCTCTCTTAGCAATGGCGACTTATCACGCAACGCACGTTCTATCAACTCAGCATCCAGAGCATTCAGCCCTTCAATGGAATAAAGTGCGTGCAGTCTGGACAATTCCCGTTCACTGCTATTGTATTTTTGCCTAAGCATGGCTACACTGCTTTCATCCTTCCTTTCTAGGATCAATCTTTGTGCCTGCAGGCGATACCAGCGATTGGGATGATCTAATAACTGGACTAGCTCAGAAGTGGTCTTTGTACTCAAATCTTCAAAATCAGTCGTTACCGGCTGATCTTTTGGTCTGATCCGGTAGATCCGCCCTAAATTGCTACCAGCCATGAAATCCATATCTTCTTTCAGATCTTCGGGTATCGAGAGTGGAGTCTCGATATGTTGTCTGTACATATCGGTGATGTATAGAAACCCATCCGGACCGACAGTGAAATTAGCCGGGCGGAACCACGAATCGGTAGCAGCAAGAAATTCTTTGGTTGTTTCAGAATCTGCTCGACTGGCCACATAAACCGGGCTGTTCTCTTTTAGAACAGTGACATCGCGGTGTACCAGATTGCCAGCCACGTCGCCGATGAATATAGATCCATAATAATCGGCTGGAAAAGTGTGCCCACCATAAAATGTCGTTCCGGAAGCTCCGGTGAAATGGTCTTCTGCATACTCGATTCTGCCCTGACCCTGTTCATCGTACGACGCTTGTCTTCGTCTGGTTCTTTCCGCCCGCCAATAAGGCGGAGGGGTACGCTGAAACATTTCAAGATCATGATCTGAGATATTAAAAGTCGTATTCTGAGGATCCAGAAATGGATTTCGGTGCAAATATTTCCAGGGGATAACCGGTTGTCGGATATGTAAGGTGTTTTGAGTGACAAACCGGTGGATTTTATCATTGAATGCATGACCAAACTGGGCCGGGCCACTTACTAATTCATATTTATCCTTGTCCAGACGAAAACGAAAATCAGCTCCGGCCATAGAAATGACAGGTTGTGTAGAGTCACGAAGATATTTGACCTCACCTCCTTGCCCATTATTCGAAGCATAAATCCAGTTGTCGGGCATGAATTTTAAGTTGGTGATCTGAGCTTCTGAATTATTTTCGAAAAAGCCACTAAAAATAATTTCGGTAGTATCTGCTTTCCCGTCACCATCGGTATCTCGCATCCAGGATATATTCGGAGCAGCGGCAACCAGAAGTCCATCCCGCCAGGGATAAATGCTGGTGGCTTCACTGATGTTTTCGGCGAAAATGGTGGCCCGGTCAATTCGGCCATCCTGATCGTCATCAAACAATTCCTTTATTTTACCCTGCCCTTCTCCCGGTCCGGGTTTAAAAGGATAGTCTGGCATCTCCACCGCGTAAATTCTCCCTTCGTCATCAAATATCATTTCTACCGGATCAGCAATAAATGGTTCAGCTGCAAATATTTCTGCCACAAATCTCGGGTCCAGATCGAAGGTCGAGACAGTCTCTTCGGGGCTTTTTGGGGGATCATAAAGTGCTTGGTGGCAGGAAGGACTGACCATGGTTAAAAGCAAGCATGTCATTGGGAATAGAAAGCGGAAAGTAGTTCGAATCATGCGGGTATTTATTTAGTCGCTTTTTTAGCAATCAGCTCGGCGTAAGGATGATGGGTGTGACGGACCCAATTCAGGATTAAATCTTGCATGGAGTCCACCGTCGATTGGTACTCCTGACGGTAACTCAGATTTTCTAATTCTCCCGGGTCTCTATTAAGATCGTAGAGCTCATCAAGATCATCAGAGTGCCAGTGATAGACGTATTTGTAACGATGGTCCCGGCATATGATGGTTTTGCCTTCATCAGAGGGGAGATGTACTTCAGAAAAAACAGCGTTTCGCCAGTTCCTGCTATTAGATTCAATCAGGGGGAGGAGACTTTCTCCATCCATAGAGTCCGGAATGCTAATGTTAGCAGTCTGCAATATGGTGGGGAGCAAATCCACACTGGAAGTTAATGCCCGGTGTCTCTTGCCTGCCTCCGCTGCTTCGGGCAGCTTAATAATGGCCGGTACATTGAAGAGTTCTTCATAGCCATTTGCAGCCAACTTAAAGATCATCCCATGTCCTGCAAGCATGTCACCATGATCGGAGGTAAAAATGATCAAGGTGTTTTTCCATTGACCGGTGGTCATTAACAAATCAAAAATGCGTCCGATCTGTTCATCAATGTAACCACAATAGCCCCAATAACGGCGGATATAATCCTTGAATTGATCATCTGTCCAGGGAGAGCTAAAATAACTCTTACTTATTTCACCTTGTCTCGCAGGTTTGCCGGACAGGTCATCCTCAAAATTATCGGGCAAAATTGCTTCATTCAGCGCATAGAGTGTGTCCCAGGGTTTGGGAGGAGCTACCGGCAAGTGGGGACCGAAATAGGAAAGCACTGCTGCCCAGGGCTTTCCCGATTTATTTGATCGAATGAATTTTTCGATCTCGTCCGTGAAGAAGTTTGCCATATGATATTCTTCACCCAGCCTGGAATACATATGGGTTCCTTCCGGTGCCGATTGCAGATCATCGTGATTACCTGCCCAGTAGGCAAAACTATCCTGACCGTTTTTCAGCAACCAGTTTTTGTAGTTTTTCCAACCACCCTGCCATACTTCAAAACCGAGTTGAGCCTCATCCTCACCGGGCCCTCCGTCAGCACGCTGCGGAATCCAGCCCGAATCAGACTGTACCCGGTTGTAGTGCCAGTAGGGTCCTATTTCGTCGCCCACAGGATCAAGCGCACCACCGGCCTCATGCAGGTAATCTATGCCATCTCCTCCCGTTCGTCCCACATACATCGAACCTCCCAGATGGGCCTTCCCAAAATAACCGGTAAGATAACCCTCAGAGCTGAGGATACTGCCCAGAGTGGGGATTTTTGGATCCAACTTAACATTGTTGGTGAAGACATTATGATGATGTAGAAATCTGCCTGTCAGTAGGGAAGCCCGGGAAGGACTACAAGGGAAAGCAGCTATATAAAAATTCTCAAATAGATGACCTGAATCAGCCAACATGTCAAGGTTGGGAGTTCTGATTATGGAATTTCCGTATGCTCCGACACAAGATACCGGCTGCTGGTCCGTCATGATGACCAGGATATTCGGTTTGGGATCCGGATTGGTACAGCTAAAAAACAGGGAAAACCCCGATAGACAGAAAAGAGGAAAGATGATACGACTGAAATTAATCATAAATTCTTACGATAAATCAAGGGTAGATTCATAATTTATGCTTCCCGATCAAGATACATGAAATTTAAATAAATTATAGTTGAAGCCTTCTGCCTGCCATACCCGGATCATTACGTCATTGATTGTAGCTTTTTTTACAATGGGCACCGGCTTCAGGATAATCCTGGCAAATACTCCCGTTAATGTTTTATTAATCCTGGTAGATGACCTGGGTTACGGAGATTTGTCGATCACCGGCAATCCTTATTTGAAAACTCCAAACATCGATTTCCTGGCAAAGCATGGAGTCAGTTTTAAAAATTTTTATGTGTCACCGGTGTGTGCTCCTACCCGGGCTAGCCTTCTGACGGGCAAATATCATCAGAGGGTGGGAGTGCAAAGTGTGACAAATGGATATGAAGTGCTCAATCCCGAAGAAGTGACCCTTGCGGAACTATTGAGCTCGAATAATTATCAAACAGCCATCTTTGGAAAGTGGCATTTGGGAGAATATTATCCAAGTGTACCCCTTGCTCAGGGATTCGATTATTTCTGTGGCTTCCGAACCGGACATACAGATGAATATTTTGATCCCCAACTGGAAGTCAACCATAAATCAAGGAAATTCACCGGCTTTATCACCGACATTTTAACCAATCAGGCGATCGAATTTATGACGGCCAGACAAAACGATCCTTTTTTTTGTTACCTGGCATATAATGCTCCTCATACTCCGTTGCAGGTAGATTCATCCTATTTTTTACCATTTATTAAAAACGGGCTTGATGAGTGCACTGCCAGGGTATACGGATTAATCCGGAATTTGGATGAAAATATCGGGAGAATACTAAAAGTATTGAAAGAACAAGATCTGGAGAAAGAGACTTTAGTCATTTTTATGAGTGATAATGGTCCGATCAGTGGCTGGAAAATTCCTCAGGATGAAATGCGTTTTAATGCGGGATTAAGGGATCAAAAATTTACGGTGTATGATGGTGGAATCCGGACCGTTTGCTTCTGGTATGCTCCCGGCTATCTGCCGCAGAAGGAGGTTGCGAAGGTATCGGCTCACATCGATGTTCTCCCTACTATCGTGGACATGCTGCAAGTCGAAGACCGGGATGCCTCAGGCAGAGATGGACACAGTTTGTTACCGGCCATATTCGGAGAAGCTACCGAACATTATTTTTTCCAAAAATTCGGTTTGAATTCCCTGGGAGACAGTGCTGCTTTTCCCGGTGGCATTGTCAGGGACGGAGATTGGAAAATGGTGGATGGAGTGGAATTGTACGATCTGGGTGTGGATCCGGGAGAAAAAAATAATCTGTACCTGAAGTTTCCCGCTAAGGCGGCGAAGTTGGAGGATGCATATATAGACTGGTGGAGTTCCATCCTGAATAGTTATTCGTTGGAGAAGAAGCCTATATCGATCGGCTATAAAGTAGCTCCGGAGACATTACTTCAACCACATCATGCCACCGCTTTTGGTACGCTGAGGTTTGAAGGCAAAAGGGGGCTTACCGGCGAACGCTTAGGGTATCATCCGTCCGGGGTGGATGGAGACTGGGTAGTGGGCTGGGAGCAAAAAGGCGACCGGTTGACCTGGGAGGTGGAGGTGGTCGACGAGTCGTCCTTCCTTTTTGAAATCATAGGTAAGAATTGGTTGTTGCGGAAAAAAGATCTTCAACTAGTCATTGATGGAGCGCGTTATCCGATTTCACATTCCGGTGGGGAAGAGGACAGCACAGTATTTAATCCTGTCTTTTTGTCAAAAGGACTTCACCATATTTCACTTGAAATAATCACTGATGGAGATTCGGGCAGGTCCGTATTGGAAGCGCTTCTTGTCCGGCGTCTTTAATTATTAATACCATTTTGTAAAGTCAATTTGAAATCATTGATATCTCTCCATGTTCATTAAAACCGGTTTGTGCGGAATATCTTATCTTTGTTTGTAATAAATTAATTACGAAACGTTTATTTGAATCGAAAAAAATATTAAATGGATTATATCGAAAAAATTGTTTCAATGGTGATAGAATATGCTCCACAGGTTTTAGGAGCATTGGTCACTTTAATTATAGGGTTTTGGCTAGCGAATTTAATTGCCGGAAAAGTTAAAAAGTCGCTTGAAAAAAAGGAAAAAGTCGATCCATCATTGATCCCATTTTTACATTCGCTTATTTCTATTTTAATTAAAGTACTGGCTCTATTGAGTGCTGCTTCCATGTTTGGATTGGAGGTAACTTCTTTTGTTGCGATCCTGGGCGCCCTGGCTTTTGCCATTGGAATGGCCCTGCAGGGCAATCTAAGTCATATGGCATCCGGAATTCTAATTTTATTTTTCCGCCCATTCAAGATTGGTGATTTTATTGTCACCAATGGTTATTCCGGTACGGTTAAGGAGATTCAGATTTTCACTACCATCCTGCAGACATTGGATAACCGGATAATTATTATTCCTAATGGTTCGATCACTTCTGACCCGATTGAAAATCTCAGTGCTAATCCGGTGCGGAAAGTACCGATGACGTTTGGTGTCGGTTACGGAGCAGATATCGACCACGTTCGTGAGGTGATCCAAAGGGTGGCCGGTGAATGTCCTCAAATTGATCATGATCAACCGGTAGATATCCTGGTGTCGGAACTAGCCGATAGTTCGGTGAATTTTGCCGTACGACCCTGGTGCAAGACCGAAGACTATTGGGTAGTCTACTTCTACATGCATGAGCACCTGAAAAAGGCATTTGATAAAGAAGGAATCAATATTCCCTTTCCGCAGCTCGATGTACATATGCCAAATGCCAATTAGATCCGGGTTTTTGATTTTGGAATAATAAATAGGGGAATGACTATCTTGGGCATCCGGGAGATTTTATTTGCCAATAGAAAATAAATAAATCCATATGCTTAAGAGAAGCATGATTCTTACAGGATTATTTTGGTTGTCCAGTGTGTTTGTCGCAATGGCACAAATGAATCCAGTCAGGATCACCAAAATCTATCAGGACGTTAATCATAATGCTTTTACCTCCCTGGTTAATTTTCAGGGCCGGTTTTTCTGCGCATTCCGGTCGGGAGAAAGGCATGTTTTTGGTGAGAATGGCAGCATTAAGATCCTGGTATCATCCGATGCCCATCAATGGGACTTATTTGAGGAATTGCAAAGTGCAAAATACGATTTGCGGGATCCGAAGCTATCGGTCACTTCAGATGGCAGATTGATGCTACTGGTGGGAGGTTCCGAATATGTGGAAAAGGACCTGATTTCTCAACAGACCCACGTAAGTTTCCTGGAAAGCGGACAATTTTCTCCTTTGGTGCCGGTGGTAATTGATGCTGCGATCCGCTCCGGCCGGGATTGGTTGTGGCGGGTTACCTGGCGGGATGGTAAAGGGTATGGTGTAGTGTATGAGGGAGTCAATAAAAGTGCTTCGTTGGTGGAGACTGAAGATGGGGTACATTACCGTTTAATTACCACGCTGGATGTGGACGGCCGGCCGAATGAAGCCACCGTTCGATTTCTGGAGAATGGGGATATGTGTATCATGCAGCGCCGGGAAGAGGGAAATCAATTGGGGTTTTGGGGCACGAGTGAGAAACCCTACCTAGCATGGAATTGGAGACCGATGAACTTTCGCCTGGGAGGCCCTGATGTTATGGTGCTCGATGATTATACCATACTGGCCGGAACACGGACTTATGCCGCAGAAGGTAACCGTACTTCGATTCTTGCGGGCAATCGTTTTGGAGATTTCGATGTTTTATTCGAAGTGCCATCGGGAGGCGATTGCAGTTATCCCGCATTCTGGGAAAATGGTGAAGACATATTAATGTCGTACTACTCCTCGCATGAGGGTAATGCCGGCATTTATCTGGCTGAGATCAGTAAGGACTTTATCCGGAAGTCCAGGACACCGTGGTTAAAGATCAGCGAAGATGCCAGGTATATAACCGACGAAAATGACCATCCGTTTTTTTGGTTGGGAGGTACCGCCTGGGAATTGATACATCGACTGGACCGGGAAGAAGTTGTGCATTACCTGGATGATCGGTCAGCAAAGGGATTTACGGTGATACAGACGGTTATTCTGGCTGAACTGGACGGTTTAAATACCCCAAATTCGTACGGGGAGAAACCGCTGATCAATAATGATCCGGGCACTATCAATGAAGCGTACTTTGAACATGTGGATTTTGTCATTGAGGAAGCTGGCCGGAGAGGAATGTATATTGGTTTGCTACCCACCTGGGGAGATAAATTTAACCTCGCATCGTGGGGTACCGGCCCACTTGTATTTGATCCGGAAAATGCCGAAAAATATGGCCGTACGCTTGCCCAACGATATAAGGACAAACCCAATATCATCTGGATCCTGGGGGGTGATCGCTGGCCCGAGGATGATGAAGATAATCAAATCATCCGGTCAATGGCGATGGGTATCCGATCGATAGATAAGAGACACCTGATGACGTATCATCCTAATGGAGCGAAAAGCGCAACGGATTTTTTTCCCCAGGATGATTGGCTGCAGATGGATATGGTTCAATCCGGACATGACCGGAACGCCCGGGAATACAAATACATATGGGACAACCGGGCCAAAAATCCGGTACGCCCGGTGATCAATGGAGAGCCACGCTACGAAGATCATCCCAATAAATTCAGACCCATCGAGCACGGATGGATGGATGCAATCGATGTCCGTCAGACGGCCTGGTGGACCATGCTCGCCGGTGCTGCCGGCTACACATACGGTTGTCATGATATTTGGCAAATGTGGACCTATGGCAGGGAACCGGTCAATGGAGCCCGTACTTCATGGAAGGAGGCCCTGAGTTTGCCCGGATCTGAACAGGCAGGGATTATGCGTCGATTACTCGAACATTTTTCGTGGCAGCATTTGGTGAATGATCAGTCTTTAATCCTGAACGAAAATCCAGAGGATACCACCTTTCAATTATCTGCGATCAGCAGGGAAAGGGATCTGATTTTGGTTTATACTCCGGACGGAGCGGCGGTACAGATCGATCTTTCGCGGATGCCGGCTGCTCAGGTAACGGCTTACTGGTTCAATCCGCGAGATGGAGGTAAAGTGGAAATAGGCAAATACAACACATCGGAGAATCCGGTTTTTGAGCCCTGGTCGAAAGGATGGGGCAGTGATTTTGTCTTAGTGATTACAGGAGAAAATTCGCCTTACCGGTTTTGAGGATAGGTTGAGTTTACATTGTCTGGAGTAACCTCATACAGATACCAGGCCAGGGTCCTTTCAATCCAGTGATTGAAGTTTAAGTACCACACCCAACCTGGAATGGATGAATAAAGCAACTGGACGTCTGCATTAACATCACTCAATTTATTCGGCCGGTCAACTACCAGGAGTATTTTCCGGTTCGAAAGATGATCCAAGTCACTAAGACTTTCAATCGCTTTCACTGTAAGATTAGTCCGTTTATAATAGGAAAGATGTCCCAGTTTATAGGGATCTGTTCCCAAATAATATATCGTGGTAGATTCGGGAAAATGCCGGTATACGTAACGGTAGAGGGGGGTAGTTCGATCAAAGGATGTGGTGGCAACAAACAAGAGCAACAAGCCA
>JAGQWZ010000465.1 GCA_020436835.1 Saprospiraceae bacterium
CTGCGGATACTCCTGATTCCGGGTATTCCCAACAAGGCAGTAGTCAGTGGATAGGTGATCTGATCTTCTACATCCTGTGGTGAGCGGCCCATCCATTGCGTGTAGACGATCTGCTGGTTTTCTCCGATATCAGGGATGGCATCTACTGCCACCGAATCACGGGGTAGCCATTTCAACCCAAAATCGAAGGGAGCAGTAGCCAGGCCCCAGCCGATAAAGACCAGGATGAGCAGCCAGGCAACCAGCTTGTTTTCCAGAAAGAATCGGATATATTTACCTAACATGGGTTCTTTTTCATCATGCTATAATAGTTCCCTCTACCATAAGGGATAGCAAGAAATGGTATTTCACCTGATATCAACTAAATGAACAGCAGGTGAACTGACAGCACTAGAACCCTAGCAGAGGAATGACTGTAACATTACCGGTATGTCACAGACGATAAGTGGTGGTTTATAATGAAGATAATCCAGCGAATGCCGGTCGGACATCAGTATGGAAAGCACCAATGTCGGGGGAAGCGGAGGCTGAACTACCGGTGGTGAAGGCAAGTGCAGGTCCAGAGAAGGAAAGCTTTGCTCCTGATCGATCTTAACGATCTCACTGCAATCATTGCAACAGTCTTTACGTTCCTTTTCTCCCTGTTCCTGATCTTTCTTGGCATGCATCGGACAAGCAGCCATGGCCATTTTGGAATGGCAGGATTCCGCCTTGTGAAAAACCGCAATACTCTTCAACTCATTCTGACAATAATGCTTATTGATCACCAGTCCGGAAGTACCGATGAAAACCAGAATTGCAAGGATGATATGGCTGAAACGTTGAAGCAAATGCTGCGATTTTGGGCAAAGTTACAAATTATTAATAGTATGAAGTCAAATTTAGTTGAAGCAGAGATCGTCTCCGGTTGATATTTTTCGTGGAGTGAATACAGACGAAAGTAGGACTATAAACGGATGTTTTGAGCAGAGTGCTAATATTTTTTTGTGTTTAAATTTTGATATAAACTCAATTTGTTTTACATTGCAATATTCTCATTGATTTACTCTGCACATTGTGTTGGACTTGAAACCAACATCAGTTCTCAATCAGCGTAATTAACATAATTTTTCGTCGACGTTCACAAGGTGGGTTGCAAGCCCTTACGGATGTGAAATTGTCTAGTGAGCTGAACGTAATTCCGTTCACACCCAACAGACACACTATCCGGGAGGGGGGAGCGCTTTATCCAGGAAGCTGTGGTAAGGGGGTGGGCGGGTTATTTTTATTACCCACCCATATAATGGTGCCCCCCTCTCCGGCGGCGGGCTGACTAGCCTTCCAGCCCCATTAGTTCGTCTACCGATTTAATAAAAGGGGATCTGACTTCCCAGTGACTAACCACAACACCTGAGTTCAATTCCGGATGATCTTCCGGCAGATAACCTCCCCCTTCACATTGTAAAACCGTAACCAGAATAATCCACCGGAAAGCTGTCGCAAATCAAGTTGGCCATAACCGCTAAACTGATCTTGTTGCACCCGTTTTCCCTGAGCGTCGAATAGCTCCGCGTAAATCATTCCTAAAGATTCACTTTGCACCTGCACAAAATCCCGTGCCGGATTGGGAAAGATCTTAATGTCCAACCCGGGTGCAGTTCGATCCACCGAAG
>JAGQWZ010000466.1 GCA_020436835.1 Saprospiraceae bacterium
TCCGCATACATATTATGGCAACTGTCATAGGCTTCATACACCACATAATACGGACCTTCTTTATAAGGCAACTTAGACAGTGTATGACTCTCATAACACTTATTCTCTGTGTTGTAATTCAACAGATAGGAGCCCACTCCTTCGATCCGGGCTTTGACCTGCTTCACGCCACTCCAGTCATCATGAACATATAAGGGAGATATATAGGTATGGGCTGCACATTCATGGTCAGAGGTACTGGCCCAGACCGCGGGCTCTTTGATTTTTATCCAGGGAGCCACCGTATCCAGATCGATAAGCCAAAACTCACATTGGAAATAGCCAGTGGCCACTTCTTCAAAAGCATTGTCCGGCCAGAGGGCTGGATCAATGATACAAGACGGCTGAGGAGTACCGATACAATCCTGTTTAATCTGCAGGATATATTTTGTTTGCTGCTCGCATGAATTCGATCCAAATGTCTTCTTGTCCAGATGCACCGATATACCGCATTTTGACTCGGCAAATACGGGATTTTCCACCCACATATTCATCAAACTGTCATATACCAGGAAGTATAGGGTGTCACAAAAGCTTCCATCCATGTCGGGATCGTTTCCTGGTCCCAGGGGAAGCGAAGGTTCGCAACGCTCCGGAAATACCATATATGGTCCGGCAAAACCCTCTCCGCAGTACGTCGTGTCCTTTTCAGCACAATAGGCGTTTACACTGGTGAGGACACTGATAGGCGGAAGACCAAAGACAGTAATAGTATCGATTACCGATGCACGATTTCCATTTTTATCAAAGGTCTCATATTCTCTGTAGATCACCTTAACGGTGTCGTTAGAAGCGCTAAAAGGGGGTCCGCACTCATAGGGTTTGATCCAATCGGCAGCATGATTAACCACCAGGGGCCCAATGCAGGGAGAGTAGGCTTCAGGTAGTTTCCCATCTATGGCTCCTCCTTTCACCAGCGGATCAAAGCAATACACATCTTTCGAACGGCCGGGAGCTATAATCGGTAATAAACCATCATGTATTGTGAGATAGCCCCAGGCACTTCCGCCTGGTCCGGTTACCGTTGCCTTTAATTTCCTGCCACGATAAATGCAGGCAGCAAATTGAATGTAATCGCTCCGGATAAGTCCCTGACCGAAGAACACCTTTATACCTGACTCTGTCTCCACGAGGACATCGACAGGGTCTGAGCAGGATACATTGCCTGCCAGTTCGAGCAATTGGAATGATACATTCCCCGAAACATCCAAACTGAGATTCAGATCATGGGCATTGGGAGCGATATTGCCTGCCAGGGGATCGTTTACAGTGGCCTGAATGGTCAAATTCGAGCTGTTTCCTTGTGGATCCATCATGGCCAATGTCACGGTCGAAGTCCCTACTCCCCAGAAAATATCGATCGAATAGTTCCCCGCACCATCGCCCATAACTGATGCTGTTGTTGGCGCAAAAGTGGAACCGGAAACGATATTTGCCACGGAGAGCGCATCTGCCAGGAAAATCTGCCCGAAACAACTATCCACACCATCTGCAGTGTAGGTACTATGCACGCCGCATATCGAAGGATCGAGGACCAACATGGGCTCGGTATACGAAGTAACCGGAACCGAGGTGGGATCATTGTCCGCAATTGCCGTTGACGTTGCATCATACAAAGTCCAGAAGGGTGGTTCCGTATCGGTCGTGGTAGCTACCAATGTAAGATTACTACTGTTTCCAACCGCATCCATCATGGAGAGAACGACTGTGGTCGTTCCTAAACCCCAGACAATATCCACTGTATAATTCCCCGCCATATCATCACTGATATTCACTGTCGTTGGTTTAACCGCATTTCCTCCTATGGTATTTAAACTGATTAACTGGACGGCCGTTGAATTAGTAATTGATCCTTCACAGTTGTCTATACCGGTAGCCGTGAATAGTGAATTGGAATCGCATTCAATGTTACCCAGATTGTAACTATCCGTAGGACCGGTACCAGGATCATTATCTACCAAAACATTTCCCATGTCGGCGATTTGCCATACAGGGGGTTCATTGTCCATAACGGTCACTGAGAAGGAACAGAAATTGGTATTGCCGACCGCATCTGTGGCAGTGCAGTTAACCGTGGTTGTGCCCACGGGAAATACGGAACCGGATACCGGAACGCACGATACTGTCGTTCCCGGACAATTGTCTCCAATAACAGGTGTGGCATAAGTAACCACTGCACCACATGTCCCCGGATCATTGTTGACCGAAATGTTGGCAGGACAGGTAATGGTGGGATTTTCGGTGTCATTAACGGTGACATTAAAGCTACACATGCTTGTCAGGCCGGCGGCATCGGTCACCGTACAGGAAACTGGGGTGGTACCAACGGGAAAAAAGCTGCCGCTCGCGGGTACGCAAGTAACGGTGGCTCCCGGACAATTATCGGAGATCATAGGTGTGAAAGTCACGATCGCTCCGCATTGTCCCGCATCATTTGCCTGTGTGATGTTCATCGGACAAGTAATCATGGGTGCTTCGGCGTCATTAACAGTCACGTTAAAAATACACACATCCTGATTTCCAGCGACGTCGGTAACCGTACAGGTAACCATGGTGGTGCCGACAGAAAAAAAGCTCCCACTGGCGGGCGAACATAACACGGTAGACCCCGGACAATTATCGGAGATCATAGGTGTGAAAGTCACGATCGCCCCACATTGCCCTACATCATTTATCTGCATAATATTTGCGGGACAAGTAATGACCGGATCTTCCGTATCATTTACTGTCACGTTAAAGGAGCACATATTCATATTGCCGGCGCCATCGGTCACCGTACAGGTAACAGAAGTAGTACCAACCGGGAAAAAGCTTCCACTGGCAGGTACACAAGTAACCGTGGCTCCAGAGCAATTATCACCTATCATTGGTGAAAAAGTCACGATCGCTCCACATTGACCGGCATCATTATCCTGGGTGATGTTGCCGGGACAAGTGATGGTGGGTGACTCTGCATCATTGACGGTGACGGTAAAGGTGCACATTCCCATATTTCCCGCCGCATCCAGGCTGGTACAGGTCACGGTAGTAGTGCCTACGGGGAAAAACGATCCGCTCGGTGGACTACAGACGACCGTCAAAGATGATGTACAGTTGTCAGAAGCAGAGGGAGCGGTGTACGTCACGGAAGCACCACACATTCCGGTTGTATTGTTGACCATTATGTTGGCCGGGCAGGTCAAAACCGGCGGAGTATTGTCGACCGGGGTGACGTTGAAATTACACATGCTGCTCTTTCCGGAGAAATCCGTGGCGGTCAAAGTTACCGCTGTGGTCGTACTGATCATGGTGCCCGGGGCCGGCGATTGGACAAACGTGGCAATTCCACAATCGTCAGTTACGAGTACTGTCATGGTGTAATCCGGCAGAGACGCCTGGCAACTTGCATCGAAATTGATATTCTGATTTCCGATGCAGGTGATGGACGGAGCCGTCATATCCATACAGGGAGGAATTCCGTTGATCGCGATCGCTGTGTGAGCCCGGTCGGGGCCACCGCTATAGTTCCATACCATGCTTTCGGTTCCACCCACTGACTGCCGGTAACGTGCACAGGCATGCGCTGCATTTGAACTGTAACTGGCATCCTGAATTCTGGTACCTCCACCCTGGGGAGATCCTCCGGTAGCAGGATTCGTTGTATTGATTCCATCCAATAAAATGTCCATGGCAGCCATGGTGGTAAGCCCTCCGATGGTCGTCGATGCGCCCAGGTTAGTGGCAGAACCTGAAGCAGCGATCGGTGTAGTTTGATCCACATTGTGAAATGATCCCACCCACACATGTTTTGCCGGACCACCACCACCACCGCCGGTTACATTCGCACTGGCTGTGATTGCTGGACCGGTGCCCAGGGGCAGATAAAATATCGTTGACCGGCCAACCCAGCCGGAAGGGGAAGCACTAACGGCTACGGACATACTCATACCGTTAAAGCTTGCAATCATATTGGAACCAAAGGTGGCTGCGTGTACAATTACTACCCGGTTCTGGCCGGCGGGTACGGTTATCGATGGATTTCCAGCACTTGAAGCACCATTGGCATCATATGTTGCCTGGCCAATCAAAGGAGTCTGAAAAATCAAAAAAATGAATAGGAGAAATAGTAGCACAGGGTGTTTCTTGGGGAAAGAAGCTGGCATTACGTTGTTTTCAGTTGGTCAATCAATCGGATCTCAATACTAAAGCTAACAAATAGGAAAAAAACATATAAATAAAAACTTGAAAAAGATCCGAAATTACCCCTTTGCGATGCAAAAAATAGGAAAGGTGAACCCCCGTATAGAATTAATAATTTATTTACGTAAGGTTAAAAAAATCAATACCGTCAGAATTCTCTATTATGTCTGTGGAGCGAAAAAAAACACGAACTGATTGGAAACCGACCAAACAAGGACCTAACTAATCATCAATGCTTTCATATATCCCATGGCGAAAGCCATCCCGGCATGCCAGGGAGCATCACAGCTCATTAACGGGGTATGATCAGGAATCAACACCCCTTCATATTTATTCTTTTTGAGGATATCCACGATCTTTTTCATGTCGATGTCTCCGTCATCGATAAAAGTTTCCCGGTAGTAGGGTACTTTGCCTTGTACGTTGCGAAAATGAATGTACGCCACCCGGTTCATTTTAGTGAAATGATCGGTCACCTCGTAAATATCCCCTTCCGTCATTTCCGACAAGGTTCCCAGGCAGAATTCAAGCTTATTCGAGGGGCTGGGGTTGAGCTGGATGAGGTCATTGTACATATGAGGTTGATAAACAAGTCTCGGTTGTTTACGGATATAAGGCAGAGGTGGATCATCGGGGTGGGCAGCCATCACCACTCCGGAAGCTTCCGCTACCGGTAAGATTTCATCCAGGAATCCCTTCAGTCGCCTCCATAACTCAGCGTGGTTGATCTCTGGAAGGACGCCTGTTTCCATGGCCCCGGGATCATAAACCATATTCCAAACCATGCCCTTAGGAACCGGTTTTTTGATCACCTCACTGACTCCGTCCATTCCTACTGATTCGGCTTCTCCCCGGGCAAACTTGTCTTTAATTCTTCCGGCGACCCCGGCAATGCTGAAATTATAGCCAAAGATGGGAATCCCGGCTTCTCCCAGATTGCGAATGATCGTCTTGCAATTATCCAAATGCTTGTCGCGTTTCGGACCATCCAGCAAAACATCATACCAATGTGCGGGATCGAAATTTTCAATACCGGCCAATTCCAGTCCATGCCGGTTTATCTCTTTTTTTATTTCCAGTAATTCATCCAGCTGCCAAAGTTTATTTTCATCCCCAGCCGGACCCCAGCCTTCACCAGCTCCCACCGGTTGGTTAGAGGAACCCTGATCCTTCTTTTGCTGACCAAAGTAATCAACCAGGTGAATGATCAGATGGGTAGCGCCACTTTGTCTGGCAAACCGGTAATTTTCCGGGGTGAGCATATGCCTGTAGAGTCCGAAGCCAAGTTTCATAGAATTTTTATTCAAATTTAATGATTGTGTGCATTATCAATCTTTTTCATAACCTACAGAGATTCATCCAAATTTGACGTAATTATAATGTAAGTGCAGAAAAAATCTTGAATTCCACCTAACAAGTAAGTTGAACCTGGATTGTTCTATTTTTGGCAAGGCAATTGATTCTCACGAAGCACATAACAAACCATTATAAAAATGCAAAATCCATTACTATCGCTATTCTTTGTCCTCTGGAGTACTGCCGTATTTTCTCAATTTGCTACTATTGATATAGAAACTACTGACTTCTACAATTCCAGATTGGAAATTGGGACAACTAATCTGGTCAGTACCACCTCGAGCAATACGAATGCGGCGCATCATCTGGTCTGCCACAGAGATTTCGTAATCAATATTGATACCACCAATATTGTGAACAATGGTGGGACCAGAGCATTCACTTTGAGATATCAACAAGATGCAAATGTGATAGATCGAGGAAAATCTGTGATAGTCAGTGATATCAAAGGGAGAGTTGGAATAGGAAATTTTGAACCAGCTTCAGGACCTGTGGACAACCCTAAAAGTAAACTCCATATAAAACAGGGAGATATTTACCTGGACGATATAAATAGTGGGGTGATCATGAAATCACCAAATGGTAGTTGCTGGCGACTTCAGATCGACAATAATGGCCAAACACAGGTAAGTATGATTTCTTGTCCTAACTAAATCCAGCATGGCGATTTCCGGTAGCAATTAAGTGCAAAATTGGCCCGGAAAGATAATTTAAACCAGATACTATCTATTCCGGATAAATTTATCTCATTCAACGGTTATTGGTATTTTATCATCGACTCTAGTCACAATAATCCTGAGTTCAACCGCCGTCCCTTTGACCTTACCATTTTCAATGATTTCATTGATTCGGACCTTACCAACATTTTCTCTGTTAATGAGGTCTAATCTCTTTTTAGTTATGGTAATTCCAACTGATTTATGATTGGGATTGATTCTTTTAGGTACGGCTGCTTTCAATCCGGGCCCATTATCTCTAATAGTCACTGCAAGCCATTGACCTGAGATGGAATAATTAATTTCTATCTCGCCATGTCGATCGGCTCTCGATAGTCCGTGAATGACCGCATTCTCGACAAATGGCAGGACCAGCATAGGTTCCAGCAGTATTTTATCCACTTCCATTTCTCCTTCAATATTTATCTGATAGTCAAATTCGGGTGAGAAGCGCATTTTTTCCAAATCCAGGTAATTTCGAATAAAAGCTATATCCTGGCTAAGCGTGACTTCTCTTTCTATCGATGCATTAAGACATCCACGGATGAGATGAGAAAAATTTAGAAGATAACTATTTGCCTCCTCCCTTTGACCAGTATTGACAAAACTCTGAATGGAATTGAGACAATTGAAAATAAAATGTGGATTCATTTGAGCCTGGAGTGCTGATTTTTTCAACTCCTTGATTTCCCGTTCAAAGTTCTCCTTTAACACTTTTCGCCTTAACCACCAGGTAAATAAAAGATAGGCGATGCTAAGACTCAAAACAATCGATGCTGTAATAAACCACCATGTTCTATACCAAGGCTTTAGAACCAAAATTGATTTCTGAGTACTCCGACTCCAGATCCCATCACTATTTTGTGACTGCACTTCAAACGTATAATTACCTGGTGCAAGTCGAGCGTAGCTGATTGAAGTATTTCTGGTAGTTATCCACGGCTGGTTTCTAGACAGGCGATACCGGTAATTTAATTTACCGTACTGTTGAAAGTCAATGGTTAGGAATTCGAAATTAATATCATTCTGCCAATGTTGAAGCTTCAAAATATCCTGATCCCAAGATTTACCATTGACTAGCAAACTTTGAAATTTCGGTGGATAGGAAATTGAATCATGGGGTTGGTCGATCCATTTCACCAAACCGTTTCCCGTGCAAATCCAAGGCTGTCCCGAATAGCTCTTCACTTGATAAATTTCGTTTGAGGGCAGACCATTTCCCATCGTGAAAGTTCGGATTGATGGCTTCTGATCCTCGCGCAGGGTTATCTTGCTTAAACCATTAAAAGTAGCTACCCAGGCGATATCATTTTCGTCCACATGAACATCTTCAATCATATCGGAAGCAAGACCATCGTTTGTATTAATTTCTATAATCTTACCCTTTTTCCAGATGATAACTCCATATCCTTTGGTTCCAAATATGAGCCGTCCATCCTCAAAGCCATCAATATCCTCAATCCTGCTGTGAAATGCCGGATGCTCCACGGTAACAGGGATTATCTGGTTATCCTGCCATTGAGCCAATCCATTGTTACTTCCTGTCCATATCGTTCCAGTCTTGTCGACATAAATTGCAAAAAATCGTTCTTTTAAAAATACGTTCTGCACTTCGGGAAATACGACTCCATCCTCAAGTCGGACCGATAGGAATCCCTGCCCTTTAATTAACCATAGTATATGACGAAATGCATCATAGTGATATTTTTTTGCATGAAAACGTGATGCGCCCCTGGTATAAAAAATTTGGGTTTCTAATCTCCCTGCTACAATTCTTTGTTCATCTGACCACAATTGATCCAATGATGAATTATAATACAAGTCATAGACATAATTACTAACACCATCGATGGTAAATGGCATTGTGGAATTTGATCCATTTTTAGTATTTAGTAAGGAGACCTTTCCATCTCCCATACCCACAAAAATTTCGTCCGCCGATTTCACAGCGACCGCAGAGACCAGGTTACTGGTAGATCCCTCAAAATTTTGATAAATCTCAATCTCACGGTTTACACAGTAATATATACCAGATTCATGCGAACCGATCCATAATGACCCATCGCGGTCAAATAATATATCCGTAATTGTATGGCCCTCCAGATAGGTTATATAGTGATTCTCGTAGAAGTCCTGGATTGAAATATAATACCGGATTCCCTTAGAATTGCCAAGGCCTGCCCAAATACCACCAGACAAATCTAATTTTAGATCGTGGAACAATTCTGTTTCTGCCCGGGTCCACAGCAACTTATTCTTTCTGAATAAATAAAGTTTTCCGAGGTAGCCAAAAACGGTGGTAATCGAATCGAGTTGAAAGGAATAAAGAGGACTAGACCGCCTAGAATTTTCAAGCACCTCAAAAGAGCTTACAAACTCTCTTCTGGTATCATAAACTTCAATAATGGTAGTATCCTGATTGCCTTCGTGCCCATGAACGTCGAGACATCCGCATTTTGTCGCGGTTGCATAAGTATCTGATTGCAATAAGAGAAAATCATGAGGATCACGACAGGTCAATAGATCTCCTCTTCCCAAACTATCAATCGTCAACAAACCACACTTGGTTAAAAGTACCTGAACAGTCAGATCTTCGTCTACATTTAACAATTGACCATCTACGAAATCACTTCTATACTGTTCAATAACATAATTAAATCTATACGGTGAAATTTCCCCGTCTTCATAAATATAAATCTGGCCATTTAGTGCACTAAACCACAATCTTCCGGTTTTATCTTCCAGAACATTTAAAATGACATTATATCCCAATCCATTCTTTGATCCGTAGGTCGTAAATTTATAGCCATCGAATCGAGCTACTCCGTTATCAGTTCCGACCCAAATATATCCTTCACTGTCTTGAAAGATTTCATGCACTTCAGGACTGGGAAGGCCCTCATTGGTAGAATAGTTTATAAATGATAGAGTTGCAGGTTGCCCTGATATTCGGAGAAAGCTAATTAGCAAAACACACAAGTAGTAATACCGGACCTCGACTGTCATTCTAAGGAACTTCACTGGGCATGAAGAAATGAAGATAATTAAATAATTATAACCGTAAAGAGAGTCAATTGAATGTCGATTAGATCCCATATGACTGGGCAGGGAATCGGTGCAAACAACTATATTCACAATTCAATATCTTTAATCATGGGTAAGGAATACTATCATCACCCTTCTGCCGTAATAGATCCTGGAGCACAAATTGGGGCCGGTACGAAGATCTGGCATTTCACTCATATCATGCCGGAGGTGTGCATTGGTGAGCAATGTAATCTGGGTCAGAATGTTTTTGTGGCCAGCGGAGTGAAACTGGGGAATAATGTAAAAGTGCAAAACAACGTCTCCATCTATGCCGGTGTGACCTGCGAAGACGATGTTTTTCTAGGCCCTTCGATGGTTTTTACCAATGTGATCAATCCCAGGAGCGCGGTAAACCGCAAATCGGAATATCTGGAGACTGTCGTGCAGAAGGGAGCCACAATTGGCGCGAATGCCACCATTGTATGCGGAAATCCCATTGGTCAATATGCTTTTATCGGAGCCGGTGCCGTAGTGACGAAAGAAGTACCGGATTTTGCCCTTATTGTGGGTAATCCCGGAAGACAAATCGGATGGATGAGCCGCTATGGACACAGGCTTCATTTTGATGAAGATGGGATAGCTGTTTGTCCAGAAAGTGGGGATAAATACGAGCTCAACAATCGCATCGTGCGGATACTTAATGACTAGTGATCACATCAATTTCCGGTTCATTTTACCTGAAAGGGTGATTCCTGTATTGAGAAACACTTTGGTTTTACTGGAGAATCATTTCGATCTTTCAATTGATGATGAGTCCACCAATGTCATCACCATTTCTGAATCCCCAACGTCGGATATTCAGCTCTCTGGCAAATTTATTCACATTTTCCAACAGATGAAATTCGACCACCTCCAGGTATTTGAAAAAGAACCTCTGATCTATTGCTCAAACGGAAAACCGGATTACTTAGGAACCTGTGCTTATATGGTGCACTACCTTCAGGAGTACATTGATGATGAGGAATCCTTTGACGAGCTGGCACGGTTTCGTTATGAAAAGAGCTATCAATATCGGTTTTCATGTATAAAAGAAAACCTGGTACTAGAGTACCTGATAATGCTGAAAAATAATTGTACTAAACTACAATCTCTAGGTCGTAAAAATATATCAACTTCAATTTGGGCCAGCCATGACATTGATTCACTATATCACAATCATTTACCCGAATTAAAAACAGCAATCTGGCATTTTCGCCCGGATCAGATTTTATCGATTCTTACCAGGCTACATCGAGATCCGGATATGGCAATATTTGAAGAAATACTGGAGATTGATCAGGAAAATAGCATTCCCGCTACCTGGTTCTGGTTAGCAAACAACGCAGTATTTAATAGTGTTTCGGGAAGAGTGATCGAGAATGCCAATTACCAGATCACAGAACAAAGGGTAAAGAATTTAATAGCTGGTATCAAACGAAGTGAGGCGACTTTAGGGATTCATAAATCACTGGGATGCAGCAATATTTCCCTGGAAAGAGATCAAATCGACAGCTGTATCAACATAAACCGCAATCATTACCTTGCCGGAAAGCTACCTGAACTATGGGCTGAGATGGAAGTGGCAAATATCGAAAAGGATGCCACGGCTGGCTTTTCCGGGGCAATGGGATTTCGTAATTCCTATGGTCTCCCGGTCAGACCTTTTGACCCAAGACGAAATCATCCTTTTAATATCATTGAATATCCATTGCATATCATGGATGTCACTTTCATGAATCAGGGACTTTCTCCGGGGGAAGCCGAACTTGAAATCCTGACTTTTTTACGAAAACATAAAACGGACTGTCAAATCTCGGTCTTGTGGCATAATAATTATTTTTCAGACATCAAGTATCCGGGATGGGGTGCAGTCTATAAAAGCATTATTAATTACTCAAAACAAAATACTTAAGTAGTAATTAATATACTTTACCTTTGCACACTCCAAATCTACCACTCAATTAATCTATATTTGCTTTTATATTATTTTCAAGGTAAATCTAACTTTTAAATCATGAGATACTTAATCCAGGCCATCCTCCTCCTGGCTAGTCTAAATTCGATCGCACAGGAACCTGACCTGCAGGTAGAAGGAATACTTCGTGTTGGCAATGGAACTGCGACTTCCAATGATGCCAAGTTTGATGTGGTAGGTAGTAATGGTTCTCAAGTTGTAGATGGCATCATGATGAGTTCTTTAGTGAAATTCCATAGCCAATATGAAAATGGTGGTGGATTCCGTTTTCTGGTGGATCCCGACACTAAAAATGCATGTCTGCTCAATGGGCGAAATGATGCGGATCTTCTATTTGCGATGCGATCCTCGCTGATTAGCAAGGAGATAATGCGATTTAAACCGAATGGGAATATTGGCATAGGAACGTCTATGCCTGTCTGGAAACTACACATAAATGATGTCATGCGATTGGAGCCACGAACCAGTGCACCAAGTAATCCCATGGAAGGAGATATCTATATGGATAGCAATATACACAAGCTGATGGTATATGATGGCAATCAATGGCAAGCTTGCTGGTGAATCGAAATGTACTTTTTGCAGCAACTAGAATATTTTAACGATTTACATTTTCACTGAATTTTGACAAGGCTTGAGGAAATATGCATCCCTGCAAGGCATCTATTTTACTTGATTTTTTTGGAAAAATAAATAGATTACCTTGAGTAATTTATTTATAGCACTAAATGGCAAAAACCTATGAAAACCATGATCCAGAGAAAATCAGATATAAGGACATATTATTATATTCACTATATATTTTGAAATTCCATATGTAAATTCATAATATTTTACCCTCTGACGAAATTTGTACAATATGAAACCAAAACAAGCGTCGATCCCCTTTTTTAAACTTCTTCTCCGGGATCGAAAAAACCTATTTAAATCGACACTCAATTACACGAAAGAGGCAGATCGAAGACTTTATTTTATGAGGAAATATGGTGATCTGGCTTTACCAACCGTCGATCTCAGTGAATTACTTGATGGTGAAATATCCATTAGTAATTACACCTATCTCGATGGAGTTTCAAGACCAACCGACATAGCGCTAATCATGAGTCTATGCAGAAAATAATACAACTGTGAATATCTGGAAATCGGATCTCTCAGAGGCGAAAGTCTATTCAATGCATCAACAACGGCCAGGCATTGTACCTCACTTTCATTATCCAAACAAGATTTGTTGAATTTCGGCCTATCCTCGCAGGCAGCATCAATGCATCGTTTGTTCACCAAAAATATTCCAAATATTGACCATATTGAAGCTAATTCATTAACTTATGATTTTCGGAAGATAACAAAGAGGTTCGATGTAATTTTTATTGATGGAGATCATAGCTATCGAGGTGTAGTATCTGATACAAAAAATGCTTTCCAGCTACTTCGGGACCAAAAGGAATCAACGATAATATGGCATGATGCAGGAAATGGATACGAAGATCTCCGATATGAGGTGATCTCCGGAATCATGGATGCAATGCCTCCAGAATTTCATAGTCATCTCTACCGGGTAAGTAATAGTTTATGTGCAATTTACACCACTAGAGATCTCTCAAGCCGCCATCTTACCTCTCCGCAAATACCAAATAAAGTGTTCACAATAAATCTCGGTTATGAACTTTTCCCAACTAAATAAAATCAGGAAGCATAGATACTTTCCCCTCTTCTTTCCGTGACGAATCCCTTTTTTTTGAGAAAATTCTCAATCTCATTGCTCATTGTTATTCCATCTACAATATACGGTGCAGCAATAAGTAGTCTCGGTCTGGTCGCTAATATCTGAGACATGCCTTCTAGACCTTTAAGCTCCGCTCCATTGGTTTGGAGACGAACGATATCGACTTTCTTAATTCCAGCCTTTTCAATGATGGAGTCCAAAGTATCGACTTCAATAATTAGAGTATCTGGATCGGATTTAAGCACACTCTTTGAATAACTGGCGGCCTGTTTGTCAGAACGATAATACTGTAAATTTTCCCTTTTATTCCAGATTCCCATATTTACATATTTAATATTTTTCACGCCATTCGCATTAATATTCTCCTTCATAACTTCAAAATTCTCTTTGATAGCTTCTACAGCTAGCACAAATCCCGATTCTCCAACTTTCTCAGCTAACCTCATGGCATACAACCCTATATATGCCCCACCTTCAATGATTATATCCCCCTCCTTAATGTCAGTTAACTTACTGGAACTGTAAGCGTGCTCCCGGGATAGAGGGTCCAGATACCTCTTTGCTATATCGATTGCAACATTGTATGCCGATTCGCGTATTCTATTCTTTATGTCGTTTCCTAACAAGTATCTGTAGATCATCTGCTGCACGTTGTCGGAAGAATAACCAAAAAGTATTTTACCATTTTTTAACTTGATAAAAGCCAAGTTTTTATGAGCAGGGCCGCTATCTTCAATTTCGACTTCCTCCAGTCTTTTCACATAAAGCTTATCCGATTGCCATCGTAGGACTGCTTTCAGCAGATTTGTTAGCCAAGAAATCATATATGAAATATTTAGATTTGAAGATATGAAAGTACCCTTTATTGACCAAATGCATATTCCGGTTGTACTGACCCCCCTATTCCGGAGGTTTGACCCCCCTTGTGGATAACATACAATTTCATAAATGTTAAGATACGTGTTTTGATTTTTTTCTAAGACTTTTTCCTTTTAGTTCAA
>JAGQWZ010000052.1 GCA_020436835.1 Saprospiraceae bacterium
AGTCTCGCCGTCCGGAAAATTTCGAATTTCGAATTCTCCCTTGCTAAATGCATCCCCTTCCAATAATTTTTGTCCTAGTTCTTCATTGCCGGGAAATATAAAGAGGAGGTATGCCATGGTTATTGGATTTCGATGATTTCATTTTGTTTTTCAATAAAATCGAGAGCATACTGCAGCTCGCCTTTCGATTCAGCGTGGATTCTAAATAGGAGTGCTTCTTTTGAAACCTGGCATCCTGTTTTTACCATTATTTCCAGACCTGCTGTTTTTGCAGCGGGTGCCCCTGCAAGTTTAGCTACCTTGGCCAGCAGATGGTTATTAATGGAAATGACCTTTCCCTTTTTTCTGCTGAGTATATCGTGCGTGAATGGTGCGTTTCCTGGCTCTTTAAATCCTCCCTGGGCTTTGCATATCGCATAAAATTTTTCCAGCGCTGCTCCAGATCCGAGGATATTCTCTGCCAATTTCAAACCTTCTCCCCGCATTGCACGACCGCCCAGTTCTAAAAGGGTTCCGGCTAATTTCAAAGCATGTTTTTTGAGATCTAAAGGGGCCTTTGCATCATTACGTAAAACCTGTAGGACATCTTTTGCCTCCAATGAAGGCCCAATTCCAACTCCTACCGGCTGACTGCCATCAGAAATGACAATGTCTACATTTAATCCCAGGGCCATTCCGACCACGGAGAAAAAATATTTCAGTTTCAGTGCGTTAAGGTGCGAGTTAACCTTGGCAGTAGGTCCTACGGGAATATCTATGACGATATATTTACTGCCTGCAGCTGCTTTCTTTGATAATACGGAGGCTACCATTTGACCCTCACTATCAATGTCCATGGCTCTTTCCACTTTGATCAGCAGATCATCAACAGGGCTTAATTCAATCGCGCCACCCCAAACGAAACAACCTCCTTCTTTTTGGACCACTTGCCTTATTTTATCAATGGAAAGTGCGACCGGTGTCATGGTTTCCATAGTATCGGCTGTTCCTGCCGGTGAAGTAATTGCCCGGGACGATGTTTTAGGTATTTGCAGTCCGGCTGCAGCTACGATCGAAATAATAATCGGTGTGGTCCGGTTGCCGGGAATGCCACCTACGCAATGTTTATCGACGATATTCGGATTATCCCATTCTATTCTTTTCCCGGCCTCAACCATCGATTCGGTTAGCCAGGTAATTTCCTCCATATCAAGATGATCTCCTGCACAGGCGGAGATAAATGCAGCAATATGTACTTTGGAATAATTCCCCTGATATATATCCTCCACGATAGCTTTAAAGGCCTTTTTTGACAAGCGTTTACCATAAAACTTGTCCCTCACATGAATGAAACTTTTGAGAGGGGGAAGGTGATTTAATGACAGAGTCTCATTTTCCGAGGCATTCAAGGCCGACCAGGCGCTTTCCGATAAGCTGACTTCACCTGGTGACAAAAGATCGGAACGAATGATATTCAGGGATGCAACCAGCGACATTCCAGCTTTGCTGACTTTAACCCGCGTTTGCGATTCAAATCCTTCAGAGCGCACGATCGGACAATCCTCTCTGAGATACACAAAATATTCTTCCTGAGTGTCAATCCCCAATCTTCTGATCTTCAGCTTATTTTGTTCCACTGGCGCTGTTCTTAATCGATTTCATAATTGTGATTTAGTCTTGCTACCTCACAGGTCCAGCCAAGCTCGTGGCTGATCTTCGTGCGCAGTGCGTCCGAGGCATGTGGTTCACCATGGTTGATTAGCACTAGTTGGGGAGGAGATTGAAACTGTCTGAGCCAGACGAGAATTTCACTTTGGTCAGCATGAGCAGAGAGACTGGTGATTTTCCTAATTTCAGCTTTGACTGAGTGGTATCGACCAAAGAACTTAAGTTCGTCGGTACCTTCTTCAAGAGATCGGCCACGTGTGCCTGCTGCCTGAAAACCGACTAATAAAATGGTGTTCCTGTTTTCCTGGATGTAGCGGTCAAGATAATGCAGAATTCGTCCTCCGGTGATCATTCCACTACCTGCCAGGACAACTTTTGGATCTTTATTTTCAACTACTTTCCTGGAGGTCTGCACATCTTCAACCAAATTGACCAAACTGTCCATTGCATAGATTTCTTTGTCTGTAAGTGTCTGCCATTCTTTCATTTTTAACATCACTTCAGTAGCGCTGATTCCCATCGGACTGTCGAGATAAACTGGTATCGGGGGAAGACTGTTTTCGGCTTGAAGCCGACTAAGAATATAGATCAGCTCCTGTGCCCGTTCGACGGCAAAAGTAGGTATCATTAGTACACCTCCCTTCCTGTAGGTGTGCCAGATTGTCTCATATAGCTCTTCTTTTACGTTTGCTATTTTATGTAGCCGGTCTCCGTAAGTAGATTCGAGGACTAAGATATCAGTTGAAAGTACTCGCTCCGGTGGTGATAGTAACAAAGGATGTTGCCTGCCGAGGTCTCCCGTAAATAGGATGGATCTTTCATTTATCTCAAGATCTATCAGAGAGGAACCCAGGATATGTCCGGCATTCAGGAATCTGAATTTTGTAGAATTATCCAGATTTATCCGTTCATGATATTGATGAACGGAAAAAAAAGGTAGCGCACGGGAAACATCGCCCAACGTATATAAGGGTTCGGCTGGATGATGTTTTGTATATCCATGCCGGTTTGCCCGTTCAGCTTCTTCTTCCTGAATTTTGGCACTATCCTTAAGAATGATCTCGGCCAGAGATTCGGTTGGTTCAGTACAATGAATCTCACCAGTGAATCCCTTCTTGACTAATAGAGGAATATAGC
>JAGQWZ010000467.1 GCA_020436835.1 Saprospiraceae bacterium
GCTGTCCTTGATTGGAAAGTCAAAGGAAGTGAATCGATTTAAATAAAGGACGGGGTATTAAATAACAATCCCGCCGTTCCTTCGTCCGTCGGGATAAATTCGACTACGCAAATCGTAGATTTGCTGGCCTTGATTGGAAAGTCAAAGGAAGTGAATCGATTTAAATAAAGGACGGGGTATTAAATAACAATCCCGCCGTTCCTTCGTCCGTCGGGATAAATTCGACTACGCAAATCGTAGATTTGCTGTCTCATTTTCCAATACAAAAATTCTTAAAAATATGCTCCAGTAAATCATCGGTGGATATTTCGCCGGTGATCTCTCCGAGGTGATAAATGGCTTGTCGCATATCCATGGCGATAAAATCACTGGTCACTTGCTGATTGAAGCCGGTCAATACTTTTTCCAGCGCCTGGTCGGTATTTTGCAGGGCACCGATATGCCGGGCATTGGCGACAATCACCGATTCTTCATTTAATCGGGAACCGGCAATTAAATCATACAGATAGTCTTTCAGATATTCGACATTCATGTCGTTTTTTGCACTCACCGGAATGAATTGATCATGACGCAGGTAAGGCGAAATAAATTCTTCCGCTTTAGCATAAGGATTTAAATCCATTTTATTGGCTACGACGACCAGCTGTATATTTTTATTCTCCAGTTTTTTTAAATCGTCACTGACCTCCGCTGCCGACATTTGAGAAACATCAAAAACATAAAGCAGGAGAGAGGCCTGCCCGATTTTTTCCATGGTTTTTTTGACGCCGATCTCTTCGATCTGATCTTGCGCTTCCCGGATGCCTGCGGTGTCGATGAGCCGGAAGTTGAGGCCTTTAATATTCAAAATTTCTTCTACCGTATCCCGGGTCGTGCCGGCGATGTCGCTGACGATAGCGCGCTCTTCTTTTAGCAGACGGTTCAGTAAGGTTGATTTTCCCGCATTGGGCCGGCCGGCGATGACGGTCACCACTCCATTTTTAATGGCATTTCCCAGTCGGAAGGAATCGATTAATTCCCTTACCGTTTGCTGAGTGTTTTTTACGAGTTTGATTAATTCGGTACGATCGGCAAATTCCACATCTTCTTCGGCAAAATCCAGCTCCAGTTCCAGCATGCCGGCAAAATGGATCAATTGCTGCCTCAACTCCTGAATTTTGTTCGAATAGCCACCCCGCATTTGTTCGATAGCCATTTTATGCGATGCTGCCGACTGGGAGGCGATCAGATCACTGACCGCTTCTGCCTGGGACAGGTCCATCTTGCCGTGCAGGAAAGCCCTGAGGGTAAATTCTCCCGGTTGGGCCATCACCGCCCCTTTATCCAGACAGCGTTCGATGACCTTTTGCAATATGTAGGATGATCCGTGGCAACTGATTTCAATGACATCTTCCCCGGTGTAGGAGTGGGGTCCTTTAAAGAGAAAGACCAGCACCTCATCGATGGGTTGTCCCTGGGCATCCATGATCTTACCGAAATGGATGGTGTGGCTGTCTGCCTTTTGCAGATGGGCGCCGACAAATAGATCATCTACCAGGGGAAAACTGTCCGGTCCGGAAAGGCGGATAATGCCCAGAGCCCCGGTTCCGGGAGGGGTAGCCAGTGCGACAATGGTTGAGTTTCGATTACTCATTGGTACAAAGATACAAACCAGGTTTCTTAAAGATTTAACCACTTGGTGGTTGTGAAGGGAAGATATCACGATCCCCGGATTCACCCGGGTTAATCGGGTTTCATACCGTTAAGATAAGTGATATATTCTCAGAACAGCCACGCTCCTCACCCCACTAACTCCTCCCAACGATAAATGTTGGGACAAAGCCTGGCAGGGGAGAACCCGGCCACCCGCAATATCAATATCAACAGTGCACTTTCACCATCTTGACGGCTTGAATCCGCTTTATCGTATGTCGACCCCCATCAGGGGCCGGCATTAACCAAAATGTTGGACCAAAAATTTTATACTCTTACAGGAGGAGCAATTGTTACCCATTTGTGTAGATCCCAAAGCGTGGGTAGTCAGAGCAAGTCAAGACCTTTTATGCCCTTCATTTTCACAATAGTCGTTGATTATGAACACCAGTGGTTTTTTCTGTATTTTAAAGCGGGAAAAATTTCAAGCACTATGAAAAGAAGAGCATTTCTGGAGACGGCATCTAAAAGCACCGTCCTGGCACTATCTACCCTGAAATTACCTTCTATTCACCAGGAAGCGAAACTAAAGGTTGGCCTGATTGGGGCCGGCTGGTACGGTATGGTCATCACAGAGGCTGCCTTGACGGTGGGGGGAGTGGAAGTAATTGGTGTTTGTGATGTGGATTCACAACACTTATCGGAGAGTATTGACAAACTGGAAAAAATCCAGGGCAGCCGGCCGAAGGCTTTTAAGGATTATCAGGAATTGCTGGAAGAAAAGGACCTGGAAGCCATCTTTATAGGTACGATGCCCCATTGGCATGCACTTCAGTTTGTCGCAGCATGCGAAAAGGGACTTCCCATTTACTGTGAAAAACCATTGGCCTATGATGTTCATGAAGGTCTGGCCATGATCAAGGCTGCCCAGAAAGCAGGAAATATCGTTCAAATTGGTTTTCAGCGCCGGCAAAGTGAGGCATTAAAGCGGGTAAAGGATTTTATCGCCAATGGAGAGGCCGGTAAAATTCATCAGGTGCAAGCCCAGATTCATTATAATCCTTCCATTCCGGACACTAGTATTCAGGCGCCACCATCTTCACTGGATTGGGAAGCCTGGTGCGGACCTGCCCCCAAACTGGATTTCCGGCCCAGCATTGGCCACAAGAGCTGGAGATTGGAAAAGGAATATGGAAACGGACATCTGGTGGATTGGGGAATCCATCATATTGATATTATACGGGTCATTCTGGAACTCGGGATGCCCCATACTTTTACCGCCCATGGCGGACTGCTGGCCCTGGATGGAAAGATAACCACACCAGATACGCTGGATGCCTCCATGATTTTCGATGATCTGACCATCAAGTGGCAACACCGTCTTTGGGGCACCGGGGCATTTGATAAGCGATTCAATAATGGTATTTTCTTCTATGGCGAGAAAGCAACGGTCTTTGGATCGGATAATAAAATGATGGTCATGTCAAATGCCAAAGATGCAGCGATGCAGGAATTTGAGATCCCCACCCCCGATACCCGGGAAAAGCATATGGCTGCATTTTTAGCAGCGGTCAAAAAGAATGACAAGGACTTAATCACCTGTCCCATAGAAGAAGCCTTTCAGTCCACAGCGATGGTACAGTTGGCCACCATCGCTTATAATACCAAGTCGGATATCGAATGGGATGCCGGTAAACATCAAATCATGGGAAATAAAGCTGCTTCCGCCCAGCTGGCCAGACCATACCGGGGGAAATACAGGAGGCCGGCGAGTTAAAGGACAGGGTCGATCGGGTGAAAAGAGACCTTAGAGAAAATTGACTCCTGATTGCATTCCCTGAGGCCGTGCTGCAAATGTTGATTCAAACTGCTGACGACACATTAGCGAAATTAACTATTTATCTAATCTTCCTTAGATTTAGCCCCTCGATGCAGCCTTATGTATATCAAAGGGATTAACAGTTTTCGTTTTTTTGCCGCCATGCTGGTCCTGGTTTTTCATTGCAATGATGGATTGCGCCAGGTCAGTAATGATTTGTTTTATGCCTATCCTATTTTGACCAAAGGACCTTTCGCGGTAGACCTCTTTTTTATTATCTCCGGTTTTTTACTGACCTACCTGGCCCTGAACGAAATAAAGACCCATAAAAAATTTGACCTGAAGAATTTTTTTGTCAGACGGGTCTTACGGATTTTTCCCCTTTATTATCTGATTGTCCTGATTAGTTTCGTGTCTATTGGAATGATTTATCCCCGCATTTCCGGTCAGCATTATTTTGATTTTTCCATGTCGGAAGCCATCTGGTATTATATCGCATTTATTCCCAATGTGGCTATTGTCAAATGGAATAATATCGGCCCTATGTACAGCCTTTGGAGTATCGGGGTAGAGGAACAATTCTATCTGTTTTTTCCGTACCTTATTATCTTCATGACCAGGATCAAGAGGGAGTTATACATTGCCTCCTTTTGTTTCCTTTTTTATACCCTTTTTTATCTCGGTATTTATCACCACCTCATCGATGTGGCGCCATGGTTTTACCAACTGGTAGTGCTCACGTTAAGGTTTCATTTTCTCTTTTTCGGAGTCCTGCTGGCCGTGCTTTTTGTCAACTACCGGGATAATCTCTTTTTCCGGTTTATTGGAAAACCCTGGGTGCAAATATTGATTTTTTTCGCTTTTGCCGGAGCATTTATTTTCCTGCCCGTCCGGCAGGATCCACATAATTTTATCGGCACTTTGTTTTTTGGGTTGATTCTGATCAACCTGGGCAGGAATGTAAGCTTGGTAGATTTCGAGTGGCAGACATTTACCTATCTCGGGATTATCTCTTATGGGATTTATGTATTTCATCCCCTGGTGTCTGCGGCCACCCGGTTGGGAATGGATACCATACCGGTCTTTCGTCAGTTGATTTTTAAACAAGTATGGATTTACTATCTCCTGGTGAGCCTGGTGACCTTTGGTGTAGCCTCGCTGTCTTACCGGTATTTTGAAAGTTATTTTCTCAAGCTAAAGAAGAGATCTAAATAGTCATATTATTTTATCCTCCAACCGGACTATGGTAGACAATTATTTTGAAGAATATTTTAATGAACTATCCTCAATTGACCCAAGGAAACCTCAAAGGGATTACCTGTTATTCCACCGGCACCGCTATAAATATCTCATGCATGAAATAGCGGAATTGATTCCCAGGGATGGTCGGAGCGATAACTTCCTGATGCTGGATGTCGGACCAGCCTACCAGACCTATCTGATCCGGCAGTTATTCGAC
>JAGQWZ010000005.1 GCA_020436835.1 Saprospiraceae bacterium
TGATCAATAACGCTTTCCAGGCAACGTCCGCCGAAGCCTCCGCGAAGGCCGGCACTGGCTATAAACCGGAGGTGATTGTAGCCACCAGGGGGTTGGACTCGTATGCAGGCTCGCCCGAGCGAGATAAAAAGACGGAAGAAGGTAGCGTAGGAGCCATTGAAATCACGGTCACCGATAATGGCCCTGGTATTCCGGATGAGATCAAAGACAAAATTTTCCAGCCTTTTTTTACCACGAAATCGACCGGACAAGGCACGGGGCTGGGATTGAGTTTAAGCTATGATATTTTGAAAGCGCATGGTGGGGAAATACGGGTTGAAACAAACTCGGGAGCGGGAAGTGCTTTTGTCATTCAATTACCTGTGGTCAGAATCACGGATTAAAAAGATTAACGGATGAACACGGAATGGCCCGTAAAATTGAACCCTAAGGAAATAACTTGGAAGATACATGGAACTGCATTTGAATTCGCCTTTAAAAGTTTGGTACAGTGAGACTAAAATCCGTTAAATCTGAGAATCCGTGTAAATCAGTGATTCAGACAAGCTACGATATAATGAAAACGCATGGTGGGCAAATAAAAATGATATCGGAAAGTCATTGCGGAATCACCTTTATCATTCATCTACCGAAACGATCATAATGATTGAAATCCATTTGAACCGAATACATAAATTCCTTCTGAGACACAATACGCTATTCATTTTGTTAGTGTTGGTTTCGCTATCATGTAAGAAGACATCTGATCAACAATATGATACTCCCGGTGCTTCGCAGATAAAACCCATTGCCAATCCGCTCACTTTTTCGGATGAAAAAGACATCGTCTGGGAAGTAGTAGATCAAGGGACCATCAAACCTCCAAAAAGCACTTACCTGGACTTGGATAAATTACCAACACGACCATTTAAAATACCCCAATTTGAGCCTTTGAAGGAATCATTGCAGGTGTATTCCCTGGGCTGGGAGAACACACCTAAACAATCTATCGTATTCGACACCGCCGACATACGTCAATTTAACTTGGAGATATCGGAAATTCCTGAACCAATAATCAGGGAGATCAATAATCCGATTCCACAAGAAGATCTAAAATCCGGATTCCTCAGTCTTTCAATTTCAGATGGTCTTCCTGATGTGTCGGTATTGGATATCATCTCAGATGGGGCTGGCGGACAATGGCTAGCCACGGCCAGTACTTTATGTCATTTTGATGGCGAGCGATTGCGAATATATCCGTATACATCCATCGAAGCTATACTTTTAGACAGCGAAAACCGGATTTGGACGGTCAGTAATAAGCAGGGTATTTACGTCCTCGATATCACCAGAAACACTGCCTATCATTATGCTTCGGAAGAAACCTACATGGATATTGCCATGGATCATAGTGGCTCGATATGGGTCGTCTCCTCCAGTTCGTCTGGTATTTTTCAAATTGATTGGAATGATGCTACCGTAAAACAATACCGGTTAAATGTCAAATCTTGTGTATCAATTCTAGAAGATAATAATTATAATATCTGGCTTGGCACACAGAACAAAATTGCCATAATTGACAGCAGTAGAATGTATTATAAATTGCCTGAGTTAGATGATTTTGCCATGGACTACATTACAGATTTATACGAAGATAGTCAAAGCAACATTTGGGCTATAAACTACACAGGTGGGGATATAGCAAAAATATCTTTGGCAAAGGACTCCGTGCATTATTTAAGGGAGTTCATCGGCACAAACAATCGCGGTGGTAAATTCATCGAGGATGCAGACGGAAATCTATATATATCACGTGACAATGAATTAAGTATTCTTAACCAGGACCAAACCCTGATAAAAAAGATTCCAACAAATTCTTCAGTAGTAGGTACCTGGCAAATCAGCCCACTTTATCTAGATCATCTTGGAGTACTCTGGATTGGCACCCTCGGCAGAGGTATCTTATTCAAAGATCTTTATGGCCTTGATATCCAATACCTTGATAAATCGAATGGCTTAACGGATGTCAATATTTGGGAAATCATGCAAAGCTCTACGGGTGATCTCTGGATAGGAAATGAATCGGGAATAGATATTATATCAAAGAATAGAAATCAAATTAAATCTCTCGACCATGACCTGCTTAGAACGAATGGTGGCAGTTCTAACATATCATATATTAGAGAGCTGGATAATGGAAACTATTTCATAAGAGCTGGATTGGGTTTTAATATTATTGATCCAGCTCAGAAAAGACTTACCCAATATTCCATTGATCAACAAATTAATTCCGGTGTCAATGATGTGATGATTGATGCAGATGGTGTGTACTGGCTAGCGGTCAATAAAGGTCTGTTCCGTTTTGATATTCAAAGGAGAACACTTAGTACAATTAGTGAGAAAGGTGGACAAATACCTGGCAATGAAGTTGAAAATATCATTGTAGATAGTTTATCGCATTATTGGTTAGCCACCACCAGGGGACTGGTAATCATAGATCCTATCAGAAATACGATCCAATATCTGACGGAAGAAGAGGGCTTGTGTCATAATGATATTATGGATATGGTTCTGGATGAGCAGGGAAAACTATGGATTGCAACCCTCAAGGGCCTATCCCTCATTAATTTTACAGATCAGGAAATTATCAATTTTGGCACGGAAAGTCTCCAGTCTGATGAGCTCTATGATTTAACAGAAGGAGCAGATCAAATGTATATTGGCTCAGTCAATGGGCTTATGGCAATGGATAAAAAGCCTAATGAGAATGGTGAATATAATGTTATATATTTAGGACCCAGCCAGGGATTTATACGCCATGATTACCATCAAAAAACAAGCGACCGGGATGACAACGGTAATATTTGGATGGTAGCCAGTCCCAATCCGAAAATAGTGATTTTTAAAGACAAGAACCCGTCCGCTTTATCAGATCCTGAAGTGTATATTACTGGGTTATCAATTTTGGACAAACCATTTCGGTTTAGTGATTCACTCTCTGCATCTTCTGATTACAGCGTCAAGATGGAATGGGCTGATTTAAAATATCCTTATAACCTACCTAGTGGTTTAAAGCTACCCAGTGATCAAAACTCACTTAGATTCAGATACGCGACAAATAATATATTCTACCGGGACAAAATAGTCTACAGATACCTTTTAGAAGGTAAAGACGAGGACTGGATTTATGCAACCAGCCACTCAGAAACTCCTAATTACCATAATTTGAGTCCTGGGCACTATACATTTAAGGTGAGTGTACAAAATCTCAATGGTGAATGGAGCAACCCGGATGAACTTTCGTTTGAAATCCATCCACCATGGTGGCGAATGTGGTGGGCTTTCATCCTCTACGGCATTGTATTGGCTGGTATCATTATTCTTATTGTGAATTACAGATCAAAGAGACTGAAGGAGAAAAACCGGCAATTGGAAAAAACTGTGGCAGATCGAACTAAAAAACTTCGAATCAGCATCGAAAATTTAAAAGCCACTCAATCTCAGCTTATCCAATCCGAGAAAATGGCCTCGTTGGGTGAACTTACCGCCGGCATCGCCCATGAGATCCAAAATCCATTAAACTTCGTAAATAATTTCTCTGAAGTAAATCAGGAATTGCTGGACGAATTAGAAATCGAAATCGAAAAAGGGAATAAGGATGAAATCACCTCTATCTTGGGAAGTATACGCGAAAATGAGAAAAAGGTAATCCTGCATGGTAAACGCGCCGATGCCATAGTGAAAAGTATGCTTCAGCATTCTCGAACCAGTAGCCTAGAAAAAGAATTCACCGATATCAACGCGCTTTGTGATGAATATCTTCGTTTAGCCTATCATGGATTCCGGGCCAGGGAAAAAAGTTTTAATGCCACCTTTCATACCAATCTCGATCCGGACTTGCCAAAGATCAATGTCGTGCCGCAGGATATTGGCCGAGTGTTACTGAACCTGATAAACAATGCATTTCAGGCAACGTCCGCCGAAGCCTCCGCGAAGGCGGTCACTAATTATAAACCGGAGGTGATTGTCGCCACCAGGAGGGTGGACTCCTTTGCAGGCTCGTCCGGCCGAAGTGAAATGAAGGCAGGTGATAGGGATAACGCAGGAGCCATAGAAATCATCATTAGTGATAATGGCCCTGGTATTCCGGATGAGATCAAAGACAAAATTTTCCAACCTTTCTTTACCACCAAGCCGGCAGGACAAGGAACAGGATTGGGATTGAGTTTGAGCTATGATATTGTACACAAGGGTCATGGAGGTGAATTAAGGGTGGAGACAGGTAAGAGCGAAGGGACAACATTCATTATTGAATTGCCAATAGGGAAATCATGAGAGAAGCATTTCTTTTTGTCTTGCTATTGGTCTTGTTAGTAGAAGATATTGCCGCACAGGAGCGACAGTTAAAATTTACCAGAATCAACCTGCTCGAAGATGCTTCTCTGGGACAGGTTAATTTTATTACCGAAGATAAGGCTGGATTCATATGGATGTCAGAGCAGTCAGGTGGAGCCTTAATCAGGTTTGATGGCCACAATATCAAACGATATTCATTTAATCCGCAAGAAGAAAATAGCCTGGGTGGCTCCTACCCTGAATGTCTGCTCATAGACAAGGACGGATATATATGGATAGGATTCGGAGGATTTGGCCTGGATCGCTTTGACCCGCAAACCGAGACCTTCATCCATTACAAACATGATCCGGAAAATCCAAACAGCCTGGGCGAAAATACCGTATCTGCTATCATTCAAGACCGGGAGGGGAAAATTTACATCGCAACCTTTGCCGGAATGGACATCCTGGACCCGGAGACCGGTGATTTTACCCACTTTACTCATGATCCAAATAACACTTCCACTATCAGTTCAAATTACGTCAGAGAACTCTATGAAGACCGGGAAGGAACCATTTGGGTAGGTACCGGTTGGTTTACAGGAGACTCACAAGGAGGACTAAATCGCTTCGATAAAGCCAAGAAAGGATTCGTCCGATATATGGCCGATCCAATGGATCCATATGCTCTGAAAGACAACAGAATTACGGCTCTCTTCGAAGATAGCCGTAACAATTTCTGGGTGGGCACAGGTGAAGCACTATATTCATTAGACCGGCAAAACGAAGTTTTTACCCGGCATCAAAGCAATCCAAAAGATCGAAATAAACTCGGAGCACCTTTCCATAGCCAATCCTATTACGGTGTCACTTTCATTTCGGAAGACCCGGAAGGAAATCTTTGGATCGGGGGGGAAGGGGTTAATGTCTATAATCCTCAGCGGCACACCATGGTTCATTATGGTGGTAATAGTGATACTTACGGCACTTTCATCGAGAACTCCTCCTGGTGCATTCATATGGGAAGAAATGGATTAATCTGGCTAAGCACACAACCTGGCGTATATAAAATTGATCCATACGATTTTACTATCTCCAGAAAAGAAGGGATGATCCCTTCAATGATCATGGAATCCGATTCGATTACCTGGACCGGATCAGAGAACGGGTTGATCAGAACAAATGAACGCACCGGATCGCAGAAACGGTGGACCCATGATCCATTGGATCCCAATTCATTGAGTAACAATGAAATTTTATCCCTTTCTAAAGATTCCCATGGCAACTTGTGGATCGGAACCGGCTACGGTCTTAATAAATTGAACCCTCAGGATGGAAAAATTACCAGATTTGTAAGCGATCCTCTCGATAGTTTCAGCATCAGTGGAAATGTAGTCAGGGACCTGGTCCAGGATGAAAATGACATTTTATGGGTAGGAACCGAACGTGGTTTAGACCGATTAAGTCAGGTATCGGGGAAATTCGAAATTCAGCGATTGCGCAAAGTAAGGGGAGGTGAATTGATAAATATTTCAAGAATCTGCCCGGGGGAAGAGCATATTTTGTGGATTGGTGAATTTGCATCAGGATCAATACTAAGATATAATCTACTCAAAAAGGAGTCCACATTTTATCCGGTAGCAAATGGTGTGAATGATTTATTCCAGGATCACCTCGGCACCATTTGGGCCGCAGCACCGAGTGGACTATACAAATACGAACCTGGAAGCGATCGATTTTTAGGGATATCACATGTTCCGATGATCGCAATTACCGAAGATCGCGATTCAAATTTATGGGTGAGTTCCGTTTCGGACATTTTCCGGATCAACCAAAGTCGTGACAATATCGTAAAGTACACTGGTCAAAATTCGAATACATCCAGGAACTTAACAGCTAATAAAGCTTCCGGATACCTTACGAAAGAGGGTGACATTTTCCTTGGTGATGCTGACAGTTATTTTTTATTTGATCCTAAACAAATCATTATTCCTCCGGATACTTCCAGACTTATTTTTACAAATCTATGGATTGGCGGAGAGCCAGTAGAGGCAGGGCTTAGTAATGCTATTTTCAAAAACCGCGACCTGGAGCTTGCTCATGATCAAAATACCTTTTCATTGAGTTTCGCGGAACTGGATAGCCGAAATCCCAGACGAAATAAAATCAATTACCTGCTTGAAAATTATGATCTCGATTGGAGAGCATGTCTGTCTGAAGACAAAATAACGTATATGAATGTACCCCCGGGGACCTACAATCTTAAAATAAGGGCCTCGAACAGTAGCAGCGGAGATTGGGTGGATAATAATTTAAAAATCACCTTACATCCACCCTGGTGGACTACCTGGTGGGCTTATGTCGCCTATGCGATATTGATCATAATTTGCGGGTGGCGTTTTGACCGCTTTCAAAAAGAACGAGCCATTCGAAAAGAGAAAGAACGAAATAAAGACCGTGAATTAGCTCAGGCGAGAGAAATAGAAAGAGCGTATAAGCAATTGCAGTCCACGCAGGCCCAGCTCATCCACTCGGAAAAAATGGCCTCTCTCGGTGAACTCACTGCCGGCATCGCCCATGAAATTCAAAACCCCCTGAACTTTGTAAACAATTTTGCAGAGGTTAACAAAGAGCTCTTCGATGAACTTGCAGCAGAAATTGAGAAGGGAGATAAAAATGAAATTTCTGCCATTTTAAAAGATCTCCGGGAAAATGAAGAAAAAGTAATCCATCACGGTAAACGTGCGGATGGCATTGTAAAAAGTATGCTACAGCATTCCCGGGCGACTACAGGTGAGAAAGAACTCACTGACATGAATGCTCTCTGTGATGAATATCTCCGGCTTGCTTATCATGGATTCAGAGCTAAGGACAAAAGTTTTAATGCCACTTTTCATACCAATCTACATCCGGATTTACCAAAAATTAACGTAGATCCTCAGGATATTGGCCGGGTGTTGCTCAACCTGATCAATAATGCTTTTCAAGCGACATCCGCCCAAGCCTTGGCGATGGCGGGCACTGATTATAAACCAGAGGTGATTGTAGCCACCAAACGTCTGGACTCCCCTTCTGGCTTGCCCCACCAAAATGAAATGAATACAGGGATTGACGGTAGTGCTGGATCCATTGAAATCATCATTAGCGATAATGGACCAGGGATCCCGGATGAAATCAAAGAGAAGATATTTCAGCCGTTTTTTACGACCAAACCGGCGGGGCAAGGTACCGGATTGGGATTAAGTTTGAGTTATGATATTGTGAAGGCACATGGTGGGGAGATAAGCCTGGAGTCAAGAGGAAAAGGAAGCACCTTTCGAATTAAGTTGCCGCTCGGGATCACTGATTAAATCTGTCTGGATCACTGATTATCGGGTAACTCAATTGTTAATTTGTCGGAATCACTGATTAATCGGATTAAGTGATTTCACTGATTTTGGAGTAGCTTCAATCCTAATTTGTCGGAAATCACTGATTAATCGGATTATGGGATTTCATGATTATCGACATATTCCATCATGTAACCTTGATTATAAATTGGAACTAAAATATTCTTCAATTACGGAAAAGATCATCGGCGCAGCCCTTGAAGTACATAAATTTTTAGGAAACGGATTTCAGGCATGCCTGGCGAAAGGCAGTACGGCCTGCAGGCAGAGGACTGGCTTGGGAATTGTTGCAGCAGGGATTGGAATTTGCAAGAGTAATAGAACAAGATATTTTCTATAAACAACTTAGTGAACCGATCGGAACCCGGAGAGCTGACTTTGTTGTAGAAGGCAAAGTATTGGTCGAACTTAAAGCACTGAAAACACTGGAAGATGTGCATCTGGCGCAAGTATTAAACTATTTGAAAGCTTATAAACTTGAAGTTGCACTACTTATAAACTTCGGAAGTAAGAGTATGGAATTTAAACGACTCGTCTTATAGTTAATGAAATCAGGGAAATCCGTCCGAATCACGCATGTCTGCCAAAGCCTTGGCACAGGCAGGGATTAATCGGATTAAAGGATTACACCGAAAGACAGGCATGATTCCGACAATTTCTCAGACTATAAGCACAGATTTGAAAATATAGACGCAGCCGAGCTCGTCTGCCACACCTACGGCAACATGTTCTCCATCAGGAGAGATGGCTACACGCACTGGTTGACTATTGCTAAATACAGGTTCTTCATCTGATTTGATAATCAACCTACCCACTTCACGTAATCCTGTTCTATCACTATAGTGAAAGAGATTACCAAGATCTTGCGGATCACCGGAAACTCCAAAGGCATGCCCCCTGGCCACAGCAATCTGATGTACCGGACCATGTACACCGACCGCTCCCAGTGCATAAGTCAATTTCCTCTTTTCATCAAATAAAGCCACACAACCATCTTCTGTCCCGATAATCCATGAATGTTTGTTCCATCGAGCCCATGCTGATAAACCTGACCTGAATTGTCTTCCCTGGCGCGCGGGTGGTATGGATTCTTTCAAAACATCTGGAATTTTTCCTTTGCCGGCTGATGACTTAAATGAATATTCAACTTCCTCCAGGATCTGAAAGTTTGTCGCCGCACTTGAGTGGTAGGTACCTGAGGGAAGCTGTACGATCAGAGAATCCGGTCCGGACCATTCCATATTTTGCACATTTGAGGCAGCACCACGTCCGAACTGGAGCCAGAGCCGGATCCCAAAAGCCTGCTCACACCGGACTGCGGTGTTGGCTTGACTTGATAGAAATTCACTATATTCTTCCAATTCCTTTTTAAAAGCCAGGTAGGGAGCGGAAGCTTCATCAAAGTTACTAAGCGGATACGCCTCCCTCGCATCACTATAGGGAAGGTAAGCGACAATGTCCTGCACTAGCCCCGATCTTTTGAAAGTTTCCTTGGTGATACTTCGATCAAGATCACGGGTATTGACAGCAATAATTCCCGGCATATCCTCACCGTGATTGGAATCAGCAATGTGTAGCACATCATCCCTGTCAATGAACATCTCACTCACACAAGCGGTAACCCGGTCAGGTTTCCCAAGCAAACCAACATACTCAGGTTTCTTACCACCCATAATATCCCAACGAAATAGATGAGCCACAAATCCAACTCCTGCACTTACGGGACACCAGGAGGCTTGCCACAAGATCCCATTTGAATCAAAAGCCAACCCCTTCTGCATCATCCAGGGGGCCGATTTAATAAAAGAGGCAGGTCGAAAGTCGCCAAATCGTTCGAATTTAAGGGTCTGCGGATCAAACGCATATAGCCTGTCACTGCACCGCACGCTAAGCAGTACCCGGCCATCAGGCATGTCGGCATGATGACCGAGGTATCTGCGGACACGCCAATTGGGATTCTCTTCGGTCTCTCTGGCCAGCACTCCCAGGTCAGTGATGCTGCCAGTGTCAACGTCAATGTGGAATACCGTGCCAGACCGGGTAGAAATTAACATATTACCCAGTCTGTCTTTGACAAACTTATAGGAACCGAATTCCGTAATCTGCCCAAAGTCCTGTACCTCACGGGTTTCCAGATCAAGCCTAAAAAGATGTCCACGGAGATAAGTACTGAACCAAAGAGCATGGTTCCGATCATCGTAACAAGCTCCATATATACTGTCCCGGGCAACCGGAATACCAAGATTCGAACATTGCCGGGTAACCGGGTCCCAAACAAGGACATGTGATCCCGGAAACCCTTCCCACTGATGCGTATAATGCTGGTCAAAAAGCCAGTAGGGATGCTCCTTACTGCGTGCAGTGGTATGCGTAGTCATCAGTACTTTACCATCACGTATCGGTGAAATCGATGTGTGGATCTTGCTCGGAGGAATCATCCTTGGATCTGCCATGGTCTCCCGTCCGGCATCGAAGCAAAATTCCAAACCGCCGGTCTTTGGGTCATACTCGTAAAGAATCGTATTCAGCGCATTGCCCAGTTCACCACATAAAGCAACATACATCTTATTATTATGGCCCCAGTTGAAGTCCCAAATTGCATTGTGTTTCGTATTGACAGGAAACTTTGAATACCTGACTGTATCCTGTGGAATCAGCTCGAAAAATCCTTCCGGCATCGAAGCACAAGTATATGCTTGATCACTTGCACTTGAATTTTTCCGAGATGTCTTATTATCAATTTTATTAGATGCCCGTAGCACATCATTTACGTCGATATTCAAAGATCTATAGAATGCCAACCCTCCAGCAGTCAAAGCTGAATTAACCAAAAAGCTCTTCCTTTTCATACCATCGCGGGATTTATTGCTACAATCTAAAATAGGACTTTATTATTCTTTTACCAGGATTAATTGCTGCGATAAACAGCATAATACACTTTGGGCTTCGACTTGAGTCCAGTGATAATTAGGCATTGGCATTCTACTCCGAAGCAGTATTCTTCCCCGCATGGGAAATTTTGAGAAAGGGACTAATGTACTATCGAAATTTTAATATTGAAAGAGAACGACAGAACCATATATTTGGTGTAATAACATTCTGTAGACCTCATTGGAGTGAATATGAAAATGCTACTTTCTCAGATATTTTGTCTTTGTTTGATAGCGGTTACCGCTGTTGGGCAGGAATATCTGGAAATGGGGTCACAGATGGTCACAAATTATTCTCCGAAAGAGTACTCGGCCTACGGCCAAAATTGGGCAGTTTCGCAGAATGACTGTGGCATCATGTACTTTGGGAACTGGGGTGGTCTGCTGGAATTTGACGGCACCTTCTGGACACTCTATGAGCTTCCTAATAAATCATCCGTAAATTCTCTTGCTATTGCACCTGACGGAAAGATTTATATTGGAGGAATTAATGAACTTGGATATTTCTCTCCGGATAATAGAGGCAAGCTCATTTTTCACTCTCTTGTAGATAATCTCCCGGAAGAAAAGCAGGCTTTTTCAAATGTATGGCAAACCTTCACAGAAGGTGATCAAGTATATTTCTGTACCAACAATTATATTTTTATTTGGAATGCTCAGGATTATACTTTTACAACCATGGAAAGTGAACGCGGCTACCATATTTTGCTAAAGGTGGGAAATTCCTTTTATGTACGCGAAATAGGAATCGGACTGGCTGTTATCAAAAATGATTCACTGATATTAATACCGGGAAGTGAAAAATTTGCCAATGAAAGAATCTACGCTATGCTCCCTTTAGCCGGTAAAGATGATGTGAGTCTAATGGTAACCCGAAGTATGGGTCTCTTCAAATTTGAACAGGGCAATTTCAATCCCTTTAAGACAGAGGCAGATCAATTTCTCGCTGAAAACCTGACTTATGCATCGGGAACCCTTCTTTCGGATGGAAATATTTTACTAGGTACTTTGAGAGGAGGTGCCGTGATCATTGATACTGCCGGGCATCTGGTACGGACATACAATCTGGAGAGAGGCATAATCAATAACAATATTTATGATACGCATCAGGATTGCTCGGGCGCCATCTGGCTGGCAACAGATAACGGTATTTCCCGGGTGGACTACTCCTCCCCATCAGTCTTTTTTGATGAAAGAAATAAATTCACTGATATACCCTTAAGTATCATCCGTTACCAGGGTAAGATTTTGGTGGCTTCCACCGCAGGCACCTTCTATCTTGAAGCAACAACATCTGAACTTCATCATCTCGATCCCATCGATAAACAATGCTGGAGCTTCCTAAAAATGGCCAATAACTTGATTATCGCAACTTCTGATGGTCTCTTTGAAATGAGGGAAAACCAAGCTGATAAGATTATCAAACTGCCAGCCAATATTTACAGCCCTACAGTACTTTCACGCTCAGAATTCCATCCGGATCAGTTTTATGTGGGAGCCGAGGACGGTATTTTTGTTATGAGGAAAAATAATGATCAGTGGAATAATGAAATTCAAATTCTTGATAATCTCGATCAAAAGACTTCTGTTGTTGAAGACAATGATACCACGGTCTGGGCAGGAACAGTTTCCTCAGGTATTTTCAAAATTGGCTTTAATCCGGATAGTCTGGGAAATGAGGGTATAAATAATCCGCTAATAGAGCATTATACCCAGCAAAATGGAATACAGGATGGTCAAATATCAGTTACAATAATTGACGGAGAAAAATATTATTTCTCCCTGGACAGCATATACCAATTTGATCCGGAAAAATCAATATTCTTCTCAGACACCTCGGATCATATCGTGTCTGATTTTTATTCCATTGCTCAGGGTTCTGGTGTTACTTATTATCAGCAAGATAGTGTAGGGAGGTTATGGTTAGCGACAAAAGGTAAACTATCCATGGGCACCCGGCTGCCGGATCTATCCTACCAATGGACATCTTCACCTTTTCAACAATTCGCTGAGGATGAGATCTATCATATTTATGTTGAAAAAGACAATCTGATCTGGATCTGCACCAATGCGGGAATCATTAAATTTGATTTAGCTAAACTGACACCTCCGAAAGTTGATTTCTTTACCACGATAAGAGATGTCCGTATTCGGAATGATTCAATAATTTATTTTGGAGGACGTGGGAATTTGCCTACCCTTCCCCGGATAAATTTTACGGACAATGCCCTTAAGTTTAGATATTCTGCGACCAGCTATGAAGGTAAAAACGTCAACAGATTTAGAACATTCCTGGAGGGCTTTGATCACAGCTGGTCCTCCTGGAATGTCGAAGTGAGCAAAGAATATACGAATTTGCCTCCGGGCACATATACATTTAGGGTCCAGGGTCTCAATATTCTGGGTCAAGAAGGAAAACCGGCTTCCTATTCTTTTGAAATAATTCCGCCGTGGTACAGAACCTGGTGGGCCTATTTGGCTTATATCTTGCTTTTGAGTTATGGACTCCTTCGTTTTGATCGGAAACGCAGATCGCAAATAATAAATAAAGAAAGAGAACAAGCAGAATTTCGAGAAGCAAAGTTAAGAGCCCAAGCTATCGAACTGGAGAACAAAGCGCTCCAGGCCGAGAATGAAAGTAAAATAAAGGAGTTGGAATATTCAAAAGAAATCGAGAAGGCCTATGTAGATTTGAAATCCACCCAGTCGCAACTCATTCAATCGGAAAAACTGGCATCACTGGGAGAATTAACCGCCGGAATCGCTCATGAAATCCAGAATCCGCTCAATTTCGTAAATAACTTTTCAGATCTCAGCAAGGAATTGATCGACGAAGCCATTGATGAGCTGGAAGCAGGAGATCAAAACACGATTGAAGAGATCCTCAATGATCTCAAAGCCAATCTGTCTAAAATTCATCACCATGGTAGCCGCGCAAGCAGCATCGTCAAAAGTATGCTACTCCATAGCCGAACTGGGAGCGGTAAAAAAGAACTGACCGATATCAATGCCCTTTGTGATGAATATTTAAGGTTGGCATATCACGGATTTCGGGCCAAAGAAAAGAGTTTTACTGCCACATATGAAACCAACCTTGACCCTGATTTACCAAAAATAGAGGTTGTACCACAGGATATAGGCCGGGTTCTGCTTAATCTGATAAATAATGCGTTTCAAGCGACAGCCGGAGTTGAAAATCCGGTGGTGACAGTAGCTACACAGCGCGTGGACTATGCCACAGGCTTACCCAACCAAAATGAAATAAAGACGGCGACTGAAGGTAATGCGCGAGCCATCAATATTACTGTGAGCGACAATGGTCCCGGCATTCCAGATGACATCAAGGACAAAATCTTTCAACCCTTTTTTACTACCAAACCCACGGGGCAAGGGACCGGTCTGGGGCTAAGCCTCGCCTATGATATAGTAAAAGCACATGGAGGAGAAATCAGATTAAAAAGTACTGAAGGTAAAGGCACGGAATTTCACATTCAAATACCCTTCTGAATCACGCCTGTCTGCCAAAGCCCTGGCGCATGCAGGGATTAAGCGGATTAAAGGATTACACTGATTATCGTGTAACTTCCATTAAATAATGGAAAACTAAATCATTGAGGTATCTCAATCATTAAATCAGTGAAATCTGTAAATCTGTGACAATCCGTGATTCTGACAACATTCTGCGAGGAAAATAAGGCCACAGAATTTACCCCTCCGCTACAGCACGCAATTATAAGTGCATGTAACATTGCTCAGTCTTGATAATTCGAGGTATCTTGATAGTGATACCAATAGAATCCAGCTAGCTATCTAGCAAGGTATCACGAGATCAATGTGTAATGGCCAAGAAGAAAGCTTTAGTAGAGAAATTAACCCCATCCCTAAGTGAGCAATTGGCTGCTGCTAGGTCCAGCATAGCAGCATTGCAAAAAGAGCTCGACATTGAAGCGGCTCTCGAGCGAGTACGAAGCAAGACCATGGATATGCACAGTAGTGATGCACTACCGGAGGTTGTACAGGTTCTTTATAAGGAATCCGAAAATTTTGGCATATCGACATTTGGAATTTCACTAGCAATATTCAGAGAGGAGGAAAATGCCGTGGAGTATTGGTTTGCTGACCATCTTGGATCAAATTTACTCCAAAGCTATAAGGTAATTGGCCAGGAAAATAAAGTCTTCAAGCAGATCTGGCAGGCATGGAAAAACAGCAATCCGCAATTCCAGGTATTTATGGAAGGCGACGAAAAATGTGATTATGATACTTTTATCCTGGAAGAAACTGAATTCCGAAAATTACCTGAAGACCTAAAAGAGGGTATTCGCGTGCACGAAACGGTCTGCTTTACCTTTACTTTTTTTAAATACGGATACTTTGAATCAGTTGATTTACAAGTACCACCTGAGGAAAACAAGAGTATTCTAACTCGTCTCGCCAAAGTATTCGAACAAACCTATACCCGTTTCCTCGACCTCCAGAAAGCGGAAACACAGGCATTGGAAGCTGAAATACAACTGGCATTGGAGAAGGTGCGCGCTCAGACCATGGCAATGCACAAAACCAGTGAATTAAAGTCAGTAATCCATACTTTGTTTCAACAGTTGAAAGGGCTAGAATTTGATGTGACTGCCTGTGGGCTATCACTATTTGACAAAAACGATAAATCGCTGACCATATGGCTGGCAGGATTTGGGACTATTGCCTATCCCCAAAGTTATTATGTCCCTTATTTTGATCATCCTTATTACAATGCACAATTGGCAGCTTGGGAAAAGGGAGAAAAATATCAAGTATTCAAATTTGAAGGTGCGCTTAAAAGGAGTTACGATGAACTAATATTTTCAGTGGGCGAGTATAAGAATCTACCCACTTCCGCGAAGGAAGCTATCCTAGCTATTGATAATGCCAACAATTGTACGGCATTTATGAAATATGGCATGGTGGAGTCGGTCATCGTCGGTGATCAGGCACTTTCCAGGCATCAGGCAGAATTTTACAGCGCTTTGCCAAAGTATTCGAACAAACCTACACCCGTTTCCTCGACCTCCAAAAAGCGGAAGCACAGGCCCGGGAAGCACAGATCGAAGCAGCCTTGGAAAGAGTTAGGGCTAGTACCATGGCCATGCACAAAAGTGTCGAATTGCTCAAAACGGCAAAGGTGCTCTTTCACGAGCTGAAGGATCTGGGTATTGCTCTGGAAGTATGTGGCTTTAGTATAATGGAGAAAGAACTACCTAAGGGTAATCAATTTCTATCCATAAGGGGTACACTCTTTCCAGAGCCTATTCCGATTCAATTTGACCAGGAGCATCAGTTAGAAAAGGTCTATAAGGCCTGGAAAGATCATCAGACGTTTCTGGTTCTTGATATAATGGGAGAAGAATTAAGACAACATATGACCAGTATGAAACAACTGGTCAAAGATCTGAATAGTGTAGAGCTATTGGCCGGAACGGCAGGGAAACTAGCCAGTGATGATGACCCTCATGGGAGACTCCTGGTATATCATGCCTTTTTTAGCCACGGTTACCTTTTTCTTACCAATACCCAACCCATCGAGGAGGAGCGAATTTTAGTTCGCTTTGCTAAAGTTTTCGAACAAACCTACACCCGCTTTCTCGACCTTAAAAAAGCAGAGGAACGGGCCAGGCAGGCGCAGATTGAGGCAGCTTTGGAGCGGATACGCAGCCGGGCTATGGCGATGCAAAAAAGTGAAGAACTTCCGGAAGTAGCCCTTGCTTTCCTGACCCAGGTGGATCATTTGTCTATTCCGGTTCTTGGGGTTGCGCTTTCCGTGGTGAATACCACAGAAGATACTTTTGTCACTTATCTGGCTGATAACACAGACGATCCTGGTAAAAGAAAACTCCTACAATCAGCAGAATGTAAGGTAGGAAGTTTCTGGCTATCGAATGAAACCGTAAATCGGCAAAGAGCAGGTGAAAAGGAATTTAACCTGCAGGCCAGCGGTGAGAAACTGGAAGCCTGGATAAAATTTATCGAAGAGGTTTTCAGTCCGGAAAGAGCGCAACGCATGAGATCTGCAAATTTGGAAAGAATTTATGCCTATGCGGTTGAATTCTACGAAACGTCAAATTTTATATTCTCCTCCGTGAAACCACTACCGGATGAAGACAGATCTGTGATCATAAGACTTGTAAATACCTTTCGCATGTCGTATTTGCGATTTCTTGATTTGAAGAAAGCCGAGGAGCAGGCCCGGGAAGCACAGATTGAAGCTGCACTGGAAAGGATCAGAAGCCGGTCTCTTGCCATGCGCGACAGCGCAGAGCTGTCTGAGGTATCCACGGTTCTTTTTAGAGAGTTGTTTGGTTTTTGCGACGCAATCAAAAGTTCTGGTATCGTGCTCTGCGACCGGAAGACTCCCGAACAATGGATGTGTTCCTTCGACATAAAAATGCTGCCCCCCATCCACATTCCGAGAGACTTCGATCAAACGATCAAAAACTTATATAAAGCCTGGGAAGATCAGGAGGAATTGTACATAGAGTCTCTAAGTAAAGAAGAAGTAAGGGAACATAGTAGACGGATGATGGATCTTCCCGAGATCAAAGCCATTTTTGAACGGTTACCTCCTTCTGATGTCGTTGAGCAAGCAGGACAAACGAACTATGCCGCCACCTTCTCGCAGGGGTATCTCCTGGTGATCACCGAGTCACCGGTGGAAGGACTTTCGATGCTGCCACGTTTTGCGAAAGTCTTCGAGTCAATCTACACTCGATTCCTCGATCTGAAAAAAGCGGAAGCACAGGCCAGGGAAGCGGAAATACAGTTGGCATTGGAAAGGATCAGAGCCCGGACCATGGCCATGCACAGCAGTGAGGAATTAACCGAAGCGGCTTCCGTACTTTTTCAACAGATCCTTGCTCTGGATCTGAAGCCAGTGGCCTCTGCATTCATTATCGTAGATGAAAAGAACAGCACCGGTGAAGTCTTTATCTCTGCCGATGGTACGGTCATTCCCGATTCATTTACACTCCCCTATCATGGAGAACTTGCTCAGGATCAGATTCTGGAAGCATGGAAGCAAAGGAGACCATACATAATCGTTGACCTGAAGGGGAAGAATCTCAAAGAACATCTCCGGTTTATCGCGAGGAATATGCCGGTTGGAGATATGCTGGAAGCTTCCGGGCAAGCCCAACCGGATCGACTGGCCTTGCATATTATCAATTTCAAATATGGGTTTCTAGGAATAAACTATCTTGAACCAAACCAGGAAATCATACCATTATTGCAGCGTTTTGCCAACGTCTTCGAGCAAACCTACACTCGCTTTCTCGACTTGAAAAGAGCAGAAGCCCAGGCCCGGGAGTTCCGCATCGAGGCTTCACTGGAGAAGGTGCGGGCAGCTTCAATGGCCATGCATCAAAGTGAAGAATTGCCCAATGTAGCTCAGGTGTTGGTGGAACAACTGGATAATTTGCAGGTGAAACAATTAGGTAGTTCGATTGTAGAAATAGACGAAGAAAGCGAACGCTATAATCAGTATTCAGCCCATGACAACCTGAAAGACAACACAAAGGTTCTTAATATCATCCGGGATTTCGATCTAACTCCAATTTTCCTTGGCAGGGAAATATTACGTCGAACAAGAGCCCTGGAAAGAGATTTTACCATCGAGTTAACGGGTTCTAACCTGAAAGAATGGATGCACTATGTCAGAGATAATATTCATGAAGCCCGGGGTGTTGCAATGATCCAAGCGGGATTTGAATCTATCTATTTTCATTTTGCAGTATTCCATAGATCATCGGCAGTAGTCATCACCACGCCGGTACCGATGCCGGACGATGATCGAAAAATTCTGCGAAGGATGGCCAATACCTTTGGTGTTTCATACCAACGATACCTGGATCTACTCCGAGCGGAAGAACAAGCCCGCGAAGCGCAGATTGAAGCTGCTCTGGAAAGAGTCCGGGCCAGAACAATGGGAATGCACAAAAGCGACGAGCTAAAGGAAGTAGTAGCAGTTCTATACAAAGAAATAGATGTACTTGGACTATCTGCCTTTGGTTTTGAACTTGTTTTAGTCAAACCGGAAGACGACATTCTAGAGTATTGGAGCAAACCAGTTTCCCTGGAATTTGCTAAATGTTTCAAGGTTCCCAAAAAGGTACATTCTTTTTTTGAACGACAATGGGAAGCCTGGGAGAAACAAGAAAGAAGACTGGTGATTGAGTTGCAAGGTCAGGCAAAAATAGACTTTGATACAACTTTCTTAACCGAAACAGACTATCGTGATCTCCCGGAAGAAGTAAAAAGAGTCATCACCGAGCCGGATTCAGTTACCTTTTCCCATGCCATGATGCGACATGGATTTCTGGAAGCCATTGATAAAAAACCGTTGACCGATGAAGAATTTTTAATCCTGGAGCGTTTCGCAACGGTTTTCGAACAGACTTATACCAGGTTTCTCGATCTTCAGAGAGCAGAAGCGCAGGCGAGGGAAGCAGTAAGGCAAGCCTCTTTGGATCGCGTCCGTGGAGAGATAGCCAGCATGCGCACTTCCGAGGATCTCAACTACCTCACTCCATTGATCTGGCGTGAACTGCAGTCATTGGAAGTTCCGTTTATCCGCTGCGGTGTTTTTATCGTCAATGAAGAAAAAAATAATGTTGAGGTATATCTGACTACTCCGGAAGGGCAGGCACTGGCTGTCTTGAATCTGGACCTTGAAGCCAATGAACTGACGCGCGATGCGGTTCAACATTGGAAGGGCAGCCAGATGTATACCACCCGTTGGGAACGTAATGACTTCATGAATTGGATGCAGGCGATGATCAAAGCCGGACAGGTTGGGGACGCAGAAACGTATCAGGGTTCTTCTTCTCTCCCAGATACACTGCATTTGCACTTTGTTCCTTTCCGACAGGGAATGCTCTATGTCGGGGACATTGCTCCATTACCTAATGAGAAACTGCAATTGGTAAAAACCCTTGCAGATGCATTTTCCATTGCCTATGCCCGATATGAAGATTTTAAGAATCTGGAGGAAGCTAAAACCCAGATAGAATCCACACTACACGATCTAAAATCTACCCAGGCGCAGCTGGTCCATTCCGAAAAGATGGCCTCCCTTGGTGAACTCACCGCCGGCATTGCTCATGAGATTCAGAATCCATTAAATTTTGTAAATAACTTTTCGGAAGTCAACAGGGAACTTCTTCTGGAATTGAACGAAGAAATTAAAAAAGGCAATTTGGAGGAAGTAGAAATGATCACAAAAGATCTGATTGAAAATGAAGAAAAAATCTACTTTCACGGCAACCGGGCAGGGACGATTGTCCGGGGAATGCTGGAACACAGCAGAAACAACAAGGGACAAAAAGAATTGATTGACCTTAACAAACTCGCTGATGAATTCCTTCGCCTAGCCTATCACGGATTAAGAGCGCAAAACCGGCATTTCAAAGCTCATTGGAGCACAGATCTTGATCCGCAGTTGCCACTCATAAAAGTAGTTTCACAAGACATAGGAAGGGTAATACTAAATCTGATCAATAACGCTTTTCAGGCTGTAGCTGAAAAAGACGCGCTAAATAAGGAGCATTATTCGCCTGAGATCAGGGTAAAAACTCAAATGCTAAAAGACGAGGTCGAGATTTCAATTGAGGACAACGGGCCTGGAATTCCGGAGGAGATCAGGAACAAAATCTTTCAACCCTTCTTTACGACAAAACCAACCGGCCAAGGCACCGGCCTGGGACTCAGCCTCGCATACGATATAATAAAGGCACATGACGGTGAAATCAAATTAAGAACCAGTCCAGACACCGGAACCTGTTTTACCGTTAGTCTACCCATCATAAATTAGATCATTATGAAGGTAGGTGATTTGATGGTTTACCTGAACAATGCATCCCGGAGTTGGTATTTATCGGATCTATTTATTCATTCATCAGGAAGGCCGGAAGCATTATAATGTATGAAAAAGATCCTTACTCAAGTTTTCAACTGCTCCAGAAATGTTTTTCTTTCATTGCTTACCATAACGCTTTCTGCCCAAACTTCTACGACTCCAGCCTCGACAAAGGAAGCAGCTGTTGATACGACCGAGCTCACAGGACTGTACAATATAGCCCTGGAATTTTACGAAACCGACCAATCCGACAGCTGTAAAAAATATGCTTCTCATGCATTACAGCTTACCAATCGAATGCTTTTGGATCCTGACCAAGACCGGAAAATCCAACGGAAATGCCAGTTACTAAAAGTTCAGCTTCTAGAGCTCATAGGCAGTGAACTTTACTATGAAAATGCCCCATCAGCCCTGGATACTTTTCAAGTCATCCTGGCGTACTGCGAAGAGATTGGTGATTCATCCGGGATCGCAATGGCTCATGCCTCTATCGCCACTATCTACAGTGACAGAGCAGAACATAACCGGGCTCTGCTTCACTACCACGCAGCGCTAGACTTGTATCTGCAGATGAAAGATCTCCCTAATGTGGGAGAGACCTACTATTATATCGGCCTGGATCAACGGTACTCAGGTACATATGGAGACGCATTTGAGAGTACACTACAAAGCCTGAGGATCGGCAGGGAAATAAGTGATTCCACTATGATCACCAATGCTTTATTAAGCAATGGTTTCCTACTCATGTACGACTCTTCGGAAGCGTTAAGATATCAGCGGGAAGCCCTTGATATCTTTATGCGACAAAATGATTCAAACGGAATTGCCACGGTATACAATGATATGGGAGTGGTTTACTGGCAAGCCGGTGACTTAGATGCAGCATTAAAACATCACCTGCAAGCCCTGGCGATCCGGGAGCGGCTGCATGACTATGCCCATATGAGTAGTTCACACAACTATATTTCTGAGGTGTTACAGGAACAGGGAGCGTTATCTCAAGCTCTTTCCCATATTTTTGAAGCTCTCAAGTACTCTGAACTGGATGGTGGCAGCTTCCAGATTGATGCGTATATGGATGCAGGTAAAATCTATCTTCAGATGGGAGAATATGCCAATGCCCGGAAATATTATCATTCCGCCGTCAAGATCAGTGAATTGGGTCAGAACAATCAGCAACAGGCGGAAGCGATGGAAGGCATTGCTGAAGTGTATCTGATGCAGGAGCAATATAGCGATGCCCTGACCTGGTTGTTAAGAGCGGCAAAAACGGCTTCGAAAGATGATTTCAGGGTGTTGAGTTCCGTCTACGGGGGGCTATCGCATGCTTACTTCAAAATAAAGGACTATAAGCGGGCATATGAAAATCAGGTCCTCTACAAATCAATGAGCGATTCCCTGATCGGCAGGGAACAGAACGAAAAAATAACCAGCTTAAGCAAACAGTTGGAATTTGAGAATACACGCGCAATTCAAAAAGCCAGCCAGGAAAAGCAACTCGCTGTACAGCAATCTGAAATTAAAAGACAAAAAGTAGTACGAAACTTTAGCATTGCCGGACTTTTTTTTGTGATTATCCTGGCTCTAATCTACTTCATTCGTTTTAAGGAAAAAGGGAAGCTGAATGTCACATTGGAAAACATGATAACGAATCTCAAAGCTACCCAGGCGCAACTCATACAATCTGAAAAAATGTCGAGCCTTGGTGAACTGACAGCGGGCATCGCCCACGAGATTCAAAACCCTTTGAACTTTGTCAATAACTTTTCGGAAGTCAGCACCGAATTAATCGATGAGTTGAATGTTGAATTGGAAAAAGGAGACCTGGGACTAGTTAAAGATATTTCACGCGACCTTAAAAGTAACCTGGTTAAGATAAATGAACATGGTGCCAGAGCCAGTAGTATTGTGCGAGGTATGCTCGATCATTCGCGAACTTCTTCCGGTGAAATGGTACCAACCGATATAAATATGCTCTGTGATGAATACCTCCGGCTGGCTTATCATGGCATACGGGCAAAACAAAAAAACTTCAATGCAGAATTAAAGACAGAACTAGATCCAACCTTACAAAAAATAGAGGTCGTGCCGCAAGATATAGGCAGAGTCTTGCTTAACCTGATCAACAATGGATTTCATGCTGTGGCTAGCAAAGCTGCATCTACCGACCAGCATGATTACAGACCAACAGTTGTCATCAGCACAAAGGGCTTTACCAACAAAATTGAGATTAAAGTCAAGGACAATGGCAATGGAATTCCAGGAGCGATCATAGAAAAGATATTTCAGCCTTTCTTCACAACCAAACCCGCCGGACAAGGTACCGGCCTGGGTTTGAGCTTGAGCTATGACATCGTGAATACACATGGAGGAACAATCGATGTCGATACCGTAGAAGGAGTGGGAACGGAATTTACCATTGTGTTACCTTTGAAAGCGAACCTGGACTCATGAATTGGAATACGTCGACGTTCTCTCAAATTGCTTTTACCTTCTGGTCAATAATATTTATTTTCGATATCTTAAGCACAAAGGCCTTCTTAACCATTGAATCTTACAATAACCACCATAAACCGTAGCACGAATGATGAAAATTCTAGTCGTCGATGACGAAGTAGATGTTCGCGATCTTTTTTTACAACGTTTTCGAAAGGAGATAAGAAAGGACCTGATGACCTTTTCTTTTGCTCATTCCGGAGAAGCAGCGCTGGATTATTTACAGCAACATCCTTCAGAGGCTGTTTTGATTTTGTCCGATATAAATATGCCGGGTATGACCGGATTGGAATTACTGCGAAAAATCAGATCGAATTATCATAAACCACCGCCAGTGGTCATGATGATCACAGCTTACGGGGATGATGAAAACCGTTCAAAGGCACGTGAGTACGGCGCGGATGATTTTCTGACAAAACCTTTGGACTTCGCTGATTTAAAATCAAAACTACTATCAGACAATGAGTGATTCCAAGACAAACATCCTGGTTGTTGATGATGAAAAGGACCTGGAGTCACTGATCCGTCAAAAATTCAGAAAGAAAATAAGAGAAGGCAGCTATGAATTTCTTTTTGCCGCCAATGGTAAAGAGGCGCTTGATGTTTTGGCTAAACATAGCGAAGTAGATCTGGTACTCAGTGATATCAACATGCCTGAAATGGATGGTCTTACCCTGCTGGTAAGGATTGCAGAAGATAACCCCCTGGTCAAAGTGGTCATGGTTTCTGCTTATGGAGACATGGAAAATATACGGGTTGCGATGAATCGGGGTGCTTTCGATTTTGTATGTAAACCTGTAGACTTCGAAGATCTTGGAATTACCATCGAAAAGACGATCAATCATATACGGGAGATCAAGAAAACCATTAATGCCATAAAAGAAAATGACATCCTCCGCATGTATGTAGATGATAGTGTACTTCATTTTATGAACCGCCAGGAATTTGAGCACTCGTTGAGAGCCAATGAAACGATTCAGGCATCGGTCCTATTTGTAGACATCTGTGGTTTTACCGCCATTTCTGAAAATGAGAGTGCGGACTTTGTAGTGAAATTTCTGAATGACTATTTTGATATGATCGTTAAAGAGATCACGGCACATGATGGAATTGTCGATAAATTTATCGGTGACTGTGTCATGGCTGTATTTAGAGGAGAATATCATCTGGACCGTGCTGTAGATGCTGCCCTGGCAATACGCAACAAAATTGAAAATATCAAGGAACCGGTCGTTGGTAAGAAAGTATATAACCCCAAAGTTTCGATTGGAGTAAATACCGGGGAAATGATCTCAGGAAATATTGGGGCCAGTTCATTGAAAAGGCTGGATTTCACGGTCATTGGTGATGCAGTGAACACAGCCCAACGATTACAATCGGCAGCCGGGCTCAATCAAATCTTTATTAATGAAGCATCTTATCATCAAATTAAACATGCTTTCAAATGTCGTGAAGCCGGCCAATTTGTGTTAAAAAATAAAAGCAATCCGGTAACATGCTATGAAGTTTTGGAATGATTCGATTGAGTTTTACAGAACGGATGGATTTTGTCGCCAGCAATATTTATTTACCATTAATACTTCCTCTCAAAAGCATTGAGAAAATTTCCTTTTTTTATCCTTAAATTAAATATCAGGTCTTTTGAGGACTAATGTTGGCCAATTTTCAATAAACTTAGACTATTGCTATTTTGTAACAAATCAGAATTATCGATTCAAAAGATTATAATTCTCACACATATTTGGTGGGTATTGAAAAAAAGCGAAAACAAAGCAGGCAAAAAGTAAAAAAGAAATAATTAATAGACATCGACAAGAACCCTGCATCCTTGGGCACCCACTAGTTATGACCTAAATTAATAAATTGGAAAAAATTGAAAGATAAAATTACCGCAAACCCCTCCTATTCCGGATTTGAACATGCACACGACACCTACAATGGGATCTCCTGTGCAAGCGATGGGAAAATTTATTACATCCTCTGTTCAGACCAGGTGGACATTGCCGGGCGAATGTTTTGCATTGATCCGGAAACCCTTGCCATTACGTTCCTGGGTGATCTAAATCAAATGTGTGGTGAGGAGCAAGCAGGTCTTGTGGTCCAGGGCAAAAGTCATGTGGAATTTTACGAAAAAAACAAAAAACTCTATTTCGCGACTCACGTCGGCTACTATGAAATGATCGATGAAATGGAACGTTTGCCGGTGCATATTCCAAAAAATCTCGGTCCTTATCCCGGGGGGCATTTTCTGGCCTTCGACCTGCACACCGGTGAGACCGCGGATTTTGGTATTATGTGTAAGAATGAAGGAATACTTTCCATGACAATGGACAAGGACCGGGATCAACTTTACGGGATTTCCTGGCCAACCGGATACTTTATTCATTTTGATATTAATCATAATAAAACGGTTTTATTAGATCCTATTTCCGAAAAAGGGGAAGCTGGACAGTTGGGTGAAGATTACCGCGTATTGTGTAGATCAATGTTTGTGGACCCAGATACCGGCTATGTCTATTTTTCCACCAGTGAGGGAGATATTTTCTATTATGATCCAAAGACCCAGGAAATAAAACGTCGATCTGATGTACATCTGCGTCTGGATTATTTCGGGACATACGACGTCACTCAGCCCGGAAGTATGGGATTCAATTGGCGGAAGATCCATTGGCATCCCCAAGAAAAAGTGGCATATGGTATTCATGGAAATTCAGGTTATCTCTTCCGGTTCGATCCACGAAAATCACATATTGAATTAATCGAAAGAATTACCTCTTCTCCATCCAGAACTTACGGGATGTACGATCAATTCAGTTATGGTTACCTGGGCTTTCATCTCGATGCAGTAAAAAACCGGATTCATTATTTGACCGGAGGTCCAATTTTTGAAAATGGTAAAATTATCGGTGGAGAAAACATACCCCGGGGAGGGGCCAAGGGTCCGGAGAATTTACATTTGATTACCTATGATTTAAATGAAAATAGATACACTGATCACGGCCCCATCTTTTATCCGGACGGATCGAGACCATCTTTTGTTAATTCGATTGCGCTTGATAAGCATGGTAATATTTATTCATTGGCAAGAAGGAATCATGAGGGTAAAGAGATTGCCGACCTAATCAGAATAAGTGCAGTAGGGTCATGAGAATTTATGATATCAATGAATGGTACCCAACCGTTCTTAATCTTTATAATGTCTGTTGCTCTAAACAGAATTCTAATGAAGCACGATCTATGTCTCTTAGTAGTTGGATTGCTTCTGGTATGGAGTTGCTCCAAATCAGATCAGGAAAGCCCACTCGAATGCTCACTATCGGCATCCATAAATGATACAGCGTGGTGTGGACAGGTTTTTGAGATATTTCAGGATGATCAAAATCACCTGGTAATCAATGCCTCCAGGGAGACTGGCAGAAACCAATACGATGTGGATCAGATCACGATCTATGTTCCAGACTTTAATGGTGACGGTACCTATCAACTCAAGGATGAAGGGGGTGTGTACCGTAAGTGGTGCTGTGGTGACCTGATACTAGCTTTAGCCATTCTGGATGTGGAAAACAATGATAGTGGGCAGGTTATTATTGAGACCTTTGATACAGAAACAAAGGAAATCAGAGGCACCTTTAATTTCACAGCCAGCGGAGAGAATCATCTCAATGTCCATGGAGAATTTTTCGGGACCAAAAAATAGAAGCAAGGAGCATAGGGCTTGAGCACTAGCTCCTCTTACTTGAGAATTGGTGATTGAAGGCATAGGGGCGGGGGCAGAGAGCCTAGTGAATGGGTTGGAGCTAAAGGAGGAAATCCCACATTCCTAAAAAGATTCAGGCTACCGGTGTGGATTCAATAGCCTTTGAGAATGGTGCTTGGTGATTGGAGGCTGATATTCCACATTCCTTGTCGTTAAGTCAAGCTATAAAATCTATCCTTTGTAAGTCGGCGAATATCCCTCTTGAGTTATCAATTAACTTAACGACCTTAATTCCAGGTAATGAATTCACAGCACACTCACACCCACACTCACACCCACAATCACATTCACACTCAAACCACACTCACACTCACACTCACACTCACACTCACACTCACACCACACCCACACCCACACCCACACCCCTCAGTACTCTACGTATCCGCTAACGCCATTCTTGCATAAATTTTCATTGATTCCATTTTCCATGGTGCGGCTTCTTGCGGCTCTCCCGTCTGGGTAAGGCGGAGGAATCTGCCCCGGGTGGGCGCGAATTTGATTTCAACCCGGTCAACTGTACATTTTCCGTCTTTTACATCGATCCATTCCTCTCCATCTTCAGAAATTTCAAGTTTGAACCGGGCAGGATATGTAGGTACCGGTGGTGGTGCATCTTTCCCCCAACCCTTTCGCACCGGGGGTGAATGAAAATGAATTTCGGCAAAGCGAACCAATTCAGGAAGTTCTACCTGGAACCACATTCCCTGCTTTTGGTTTTCTCCAGAAGTCCAACCTTCAAAAGACAAAGCTCCGAAAGGCACTCCGGTACCACCAATACGGGCCATACCCGAATGACTGGCTGTGACTTGCCAGGTTTCCGATGGTATTAGTTGCCGGGTGGCATCATAGAGCAGATTTTCTATTACATATGGCCGTTGTCCATCCGTCTCAGCCCTAACTCCAGCCACGAATTCTGGGCTAACCAAACTGGCCTCATTGCCCATACTGGTGCGAACAAAGGATGCTACCGCGGCAATCCATTCATCACTTTCCACTGCCATGGGAGTCATAAATCCACCACTATAGGTTTTTCCGTTTATAGGTCCTACCAGTCCTCTCAACAGAACTTTGACTATATAATCCGGATGATCGCAGACCTGGGAGGAATTTGCCAGTACCGGAGCCATCAGACCGTCTCCAGTGGGAATTCCACTTCCATCCGCACCATGGCAGGTCGAACAGAGTTCCTGAAATATGCGGTTCCCTTCTTGCAACACAGCTGTCTCTTCTTTTGAAAACCTGGACTGACCGGATGACTGGTTCTGGTCTGGTTGCAAAATCTGATCACCCACCAGTTGAATGCCTCTTTGGGGATAATTTCTCATCGCCTTCCTAACGGCCTGGTCTGCACCCGGAATTTTTAATGTATTGCAGGTTAGCATCGCCTGCATCACCACCTCAAAGTCTGGATCCTCCATCATCGCCAGGTACCGGGAGCCGAGAGAGGCTTCACCGGCTTTGAATAAGGTTTCACTTGCCCGGATAGCCATTTTCCGAATGTCGGGATCTTCATCCTTCAGAAGTTGTTGACACAGTGGAAGGGAAAGCAGATCCAAGCCTTCCAACGTCCAAATTGCATGATATCTGGCATGCAAATCTTGATGTTCTGCCGCCATGTCTATAAGTACATCTTTTACGGTCGAGTCTTGTCTCAAAACCAACTCTTGCTGGGCCATATCACGCCACCAACCATTGGCATGAGCCAGATCCCCGACAAGTTGCAGAGAGTTCTTTTCTGCCATCTTTGGCCGGGTAGTATCTCTGGGGATGCCTTCGTAGGATATCCTCCAGATGCGTCCCAGACCGACAATCTTATCCAGCTGATATTGTTCGATTTTTGTCCGGAGATAGCTGCCCTTTTGCACCCATTGCCCTTCCTGGATAATGCCATGATACATATCAACGATGTACATGGTTCCATCCGGTGCAGTTGCCATATCTACCGGCCGGAAAAGCGGATCGGAAGACCTGAGGAATTCAGATTTGTAAGGTTGATAATAATTGTGTAGCTGTGTTATCCCTTCAGTAACAATCGGATTGATCTGACGCACGATCCTGGCGACGGGTTCACCATAAAAATACTGCCCCACCATAGCTTTCGGAAGACGGTGACCCCGGAAAATATCATTACCCGCCGAACCAGTGACTTCATTCAGGGATCCATCCGGTCTCCGTACTGCCTGCATTCCGGGTTGAAAATCTTCCAGCAAAATCGGCGCTCCCCAGGGTATTTTGAAACCTTCAGCCAATTCATCTTCCACCTTGTAATTGCCATAATGAATGGGAAACTGAAAATATGATGGCAGTCCGGAAGCTCCACCCTGGAACCAGATTTTACCTTCATTATCCTGAGTTACCCCCCACTGGGCTCGATTATACCCGGTTTTTTCCCGGAGAATCGCATTTGGGGTCCAACGTATCCGGAATGCATTGTAAGTGCTATACAACCAGTTGTCCATCCCGTAATAAAGAAAAGATTGCTGATGCTCCACATTTCCCGAACGACCGAAATCGCCGGTAAAAAACTCCTTTTTATCGGCCCGGCCATCGCCATCGGTATCCGTATATTTATAAACATCATCCTGATTCGACTCCATGGACAGTACGCTATTCTCACCCCAGGCTAAGACAAAACGGGGAAAAACGAGACTGTCAACGAAGATCCCACCTGTTTCGTAAACACCATCATTGTCCTGATCCTCCCAACGGGATATTACACTGGTGGGTGCCAATTCACCGTCGGCATCAGCCGTAAGCATGTAGGTCCTCAATTCAAGGACAAACATTCGTCCCTGTGGATCAAAACTAATCGCACCCGGTTGTTCAATCTGTGGTTCGGTAAGAACCGGTTCGATCTTATACCCGGGAGGTAGTTGAAAGGAGCTCAACTGTTGACCGGGGGTCAAAGGCCGGACCGGTGGTTTTGGTGACAAATCAATATCTTTCCAGACCGGAGATTCGGGATCCGCATCATCCGGTAGGGATACATTCGGATAATCAGTGGTCGAGGTTTGCTGGGTTGTACAATACGTCAGTATGCCAGCAATTCCTAAAAACAGCCAGAATTTTTTCACAACTATTATCTAGATCAAATTAGTGAATAGCAGTTATCTCACTTTAAGCTACAGGAGTAACTCCAACAGAATGACTTCCCGAATGTAGGGATTATTTGTCAAATCCAAAGGACCAGGATGCCTGGCCATTTACGGTCGGAGCCAGACAAAGATTCGATCGAGTACACAGGAACCCCGATCAGTTGTATTCAAACACGATACCTTCCAGACCGGTAAGCTCATTTGCAATCTGAAAAACTAAGGGATAAGGTTGACCATACTGACTCTGATTCGTTTGTTGGTCTTTATTCAGTTACATTCTCCCAAAACCCCGGTTCCTCCGAACGAATCCGAGCCACTAACTCCATATTACCATGGGCTTAAATCGCTATTTCATCGAACAAACGAATTTGCCATACCACCATCTACATTGATCATATTTCCGGTACTCTTGTCCAAAATAGCCACTAAAGCAAAGACCGCATTGGCTATATCTTCAGGCAGGATGATTTCGTTCATCAGGTTCCTTTTTGCATAATATGCCGGTAATTCCTCCACAGAGATGCCGTAGGCTTTGGCACGACCTTCCGCCCAGGCGCCTTCCCATATCTTACTCCCGACAATCACCCCATCCGGGTTCACCGTGTTGACCCGGATTTTTTCCGGACCAAGTTCGGCCGCCAGAAGGCGGGTCATATGCTGTTGGGCCGCTTTTGCCGTGCCGTAACCCACATTATTGGGTCCGGCTACCAGACCATTCTTACTGGCGATACTAATCAGATCTCCGCCCAGGGCCTGCTTCCTCAAAACCTCAACCGACATTTGTGAAAGCAGAAACTGGCCTTTCACCAGCACATCCTGCAATATATTCCAGTCCTTTAATTCTGTATCGTTTAGAGACTTGGAGATAGCCAGTCCGGCACTATGTACCATGATATCAACTCCTCCATACTCAAGACATGCGGCATCAAACGCCTTTTCTACCGAATTTCGATCGGTAACGTCACAGATCGCAGCACATGCCGTATCGCGGTTAAATCCCTCCAAGGCTTCATCCAGGCGATCCTGACTGAGGTCGGTAAAAACTACATTCGCACCTTCCGCAGCCAGCTTCTCTCCTATAGCCCTGCCGATACCTCCTCCACCTCCTGTTACCAGAGCAATTTTCCGGCTCAAAGGTTGCTCCCTGGGCATTCGTTGCAATTTGGCTTCCTCTAAGAGCCAATATTCTATATCAAAAGCTTCCTGCCGGGGTAATGCAGTATATTCCGTTATTGCCTCCGAACCCCTCATCACGTTAATCGCATTGATGTAAAATTCGCTGGCTACTCTGGCCGTCTGTTTATTCTTGGCGAAAGTAAACATCCCAATGCCTGGGCATAATATAACCACCGGATTGGGATCACGCATATCCGGACTGCTAGGTCGTCTGCATTCTTTGTAATACGCTGCATAATCCACCCGGTACTGCTCAAATGCCGGCTCAATTTTACCTTTAAGTTCACCTGGGCTATTGATCGCAGATTGGAAGTCTTCATTGAGCACCAGGGGTTTGATCTTGGTGCGAAGGAAATGATCCGGGCAGGATGTTCCCAGAGGAGCCAATCGATCAAGATCTTTTGAATTAATGAATTGCAGTACTCTATCATCATCAGTAAAGTGTCCGACCATTCTTTGATGACTGGAACAAAGGCCCCGGAGAACCGGAGCAATCTTTGCTGCAACATGCAGACGACTATCAGGTGACAGACTTTCGACTTCAGCTCCGCCAAAAACCGGTTTTTCTTTTCCTTCTCTGGACGCGATGTACTGAGAGGCAGTTTCAATGACTTCAAGGCTGTTGATGTAGCAATCATATGACGTTTCGCCCCAGGTAAAGAGTCCGTGTCCACCCAGCACAATTCCTCTGATGCCTGGATTTTCTTCTACACATTTCTCCAGTTGAAGTCCCAGATCAAAGCCCGGTCGCTGCCAGGGTATCCAGCCCATGCTGTCACCCCAAATCTCCCGGGTAATCCTCTGACTGTCTTTGGCAGCAGCAATCGCAATTACAGCATCAGGATGTAGATGGTCAATATGTTTAAAAGGAAGGAAGCCATGCAAAGCGGTATCAATCGAAGGGGCTTTGCTGTCCAGATCATAAAGACAACGATAGTAAAGATCCACCATTTCATCTTCAAATTCGAGCCCGCGATAAATCTTTTTGAGATCATGCATTCGATCCATATAGAGACCGGCTATGCCCTTTCGGGTCAATGTACCAAGGTCTCCACCAGAGCCCTTGATCCACATAACTTCCACGGTTTCCCCCGTCAAGGGATCTTTTTCAATAGTTTTGCAGGAAGTATTTCCACCTCCATAATTTGTAATTCTAAGATCTGTCCCGAGAATATTGCTGCGATATAAAAACAAGGCTATTTCGTCTCCTTCCAACTCGGCAGCCTTTTTCTCATCCCACAAATAATCCACATGATTGAAATCCTTCAAGCTCATTTAATTAATCTTGTTATTTATTACTAATCTTCAATTATTTCCCTTTCCTCTGGCAACGGACGTCTTCAAGGTTCTGGGTAATTCACACATTCAGCATGTAAAGCTAGACCGTATCGTCCTCAAAACCCTATTAATCCAATTAAAAAATTATTAATTAGCAGGAATCGATCAGACTTCAGCATTATTATCCTGTGATCACTCTTCCTCCCGGATGATACTTACCTTTTAATAGCCCTGGTTGTAAGAAACCGGTATTCAAGAATTATTTCGTGAACTTTTCCATTTTGATCCTGCACAAATTCAGCTTTTGTTTCTCCACTCGTAAATAAATTCTTGTTTTCTTGTCGTTCCAACACTATTGCATTCCCATCGAAGTCAATAGCCAATTTATTTCCACTCTTTTTTATCTTAAGCTCCACCCCATCTTCTGTTTTATAAGTCCCCGTATATTGATCCAGATCACCATACATCCCATCCTTTTTCCAGGGCATGGTAAAATGATAGGCCCCGGAACCGGCTTCGAAGACAGCAAAGCCATCAGGAGACTGTTCTATATATTTTAGATCCTGGCTCATTTTTGCTACTTCTCCCCTCTCAAGAATCGCTTGGCTCTCCGCAGGAAGATAAAACTTTACGGTGGTATTGGCTGGTATTGATGCTTCCACCTCAAGAGTTCCTCCAAGTAATTTCCAACCGGCTGCAATCTCTCCATACAATGATTCATATTTGAGATTGGCATGGGTAAAGTCCCCTCCGATCTGTGGTTTTATCCGGATGTGTTTATATCCTACCATATTTTCCTCATTGTCTAAGCCGACCATCACCCGGTACATCCAGTCACCGATCGCTCCGTAGGCATAGTGATTGAAGGAGTTCATACCGGGAGTCTGAAAGGTACTATCGGGTTTTATCCCATCCCATCGTTCCCAGATGGTGGTTGCACCCATCGTCACCGGATATAACCAACTGGGGTAGGTTTTCTGCAATAATAAGTCATAGGCCAGGTCGCCGTATCCGAAACGACTGAGGACATGACATAAATACGGGGTCCCTAAAAATCCGGTCGTCAAATGCGTATCATAGCTACGGACGTTTGCCGCCAGCCGTTCTGCTGCCTGTTGTCTCAGCACCTCCGGCAGCATATCGAAGTTTAAGGCGAGCACATAGGCGGTTTGAGTACTGGAAACTAATCGTCCATTGGGTGTTACATATTCCTTCAGGAATGCATCTTTGACATTCTTCAGCAGCGCCGTATACAATTCGATATCCTTTTCCTGACCAAGTACTTTAGCTGCATTAATGACGAGCTGGGTTGAGTGAGCAAAAAAGCACTGGGCAATCAGATACTTGTCCGTCACCGCTGACCTGCCGTCATTGTCGTCGAAAGGTCGGTAAAAGAGCCAGTCTCCGAAATGAAATCCCTTATTCCAGAGAAAGTCGTCACTATTATTTAGCATGTATCTAATCCAGTCCTTCATACTGCGATATTGATCGGAGAGAATCTTTTTATCTCCATAGACCAGATACATATTCCAGGGTACAATGGTCGCTACATCTGCCCATCCGGCGGATCCACCGGAGGTCGGACCCAGGACATCGGGTACCACGAAAGGAACTTTACCGTCGGCAGCCTGATCAGCGGCTACGTCTTTCAGCCATTTTGCAAAAAAGTTATGTACATCAAAATTGAAGGTGGCAGTCCTCGAAAATGCCTGGGCATCACCGGTCCATCCCAATCTTTCATCCCGCTGCGGACAATCGGTTGGCACATCCAGGAAATTACCGCGTTGTCCCCATTGGATATTTTGTTGCAATTGATTTATCAATTCATTGGAGGTCGTGAATTCTCCGGTATGTGGCATATCTGAATACAAAGCGACGGCGGTAAAATCAAGTGGATTGATTTCACCCGGATATTCATCGATCCTCACGTATCTGAATCCCTGCCAGGTAAAGTGAGGTTCAAATGTCTCTTCGCCCGTGCCGCTGAGTATGTAAGTATTCTGCTGTTTGGCTGCACGCAAACTCAAAGTGTAGAAGTTTCCCTCCTTATCCAACACTTCCGAATGGGATAGTACCACCCGATCTCCCGGGGCACCGGCTGCTTTTACTATGACCCAACCCACCAGGTTCTGGCCAAAATCAAGGATCTTTTCACCTTTGGGCGAAGTCAGAAGCTTTACCACCGAAAAAGTCTCCTGTTTTCGCACCGGCTCATTGTAAGTGGCAATTAGATCGTCAAGAGGATCTCTGGTTACTTTCACAGGGTGCCAGCTACTGTCATCAAATCCGGGCTGGTTCCAACCATCCTGGTATTTGCGCGCATCAATGGTTTCACCATGATAAATCTCGGTATAACGAATGGCGGAAAAATCACTTTTCCAGGTAGCATCAGTGGCGATGATTTCCGTGCTCCCATCCGTGTAGGTAATCATCAGTTGAGCGAACAGGCCCAGCGTCTTTCCATAGATGTTGTGATGTCCGCCCCAGGCCAGATTTCCCCGGAACCATCCATTACCGACCTCGGCGCCCAGGGTATTATTGCCCCGGCCAACCATCGATGTTACATCGTACACCTGATACTGAATTCTCTTGTTGTAGCTGGTCCAGCCCGGGGTTAAATAGGCATCACCGACCCTGGCTCCGTTGAGGTACGCCTCATACACACCATGAGATGAAATATAAAGGCTGGCCCTGGTGACCCGCTTTTCAGTTACAAAGTCTTTCCGGAACATCTGAGCGGGACGAGAAGCAGGCTCGGGAACAGTAACCTCTATCCAACGGGCTTTCCAGACCCGTTCATTCAATATGCCCATTTGGAATATGGCTTCCTGACTCCATCCCGATTCCTTCTCATCCTGATCCCATATCTTAACTTTCCAGTGATACGTCGTATTGGAAGTCAGTTCGGGACCGTCATATGGTACAAATACCGATTGATCACTAAGGATCTTTCCGGAATTCCAAATAGATTCACCATCCAATCTGACTTCCAGCTGATAGGCAACCTGCATGACACCCCGGCGATCACTTTCGAGCTGCCAGCTGAACCTGGGTTTGATAACATCCAAACCAATCGGGTCTTTTAGATTTTCAGTACGCAATTCGGTAATGGTCAGTTGCCCATATATCCAGGTCGGAATCAGAAGCGTCCACAAGCTTCCAGCCAACAAAAATCTCATAGCGAAAGGCTTTATTAATTGCAGATTCCAAATATCCGCAATTCTTTTAGAAGATTGGTAAAACTACGGTGAATACCGGAGGTCGAATAGCAGTGATAATCGTCAGTATCCAATCTGGAATTTGCCCTGAGGATCTTGAGGCACCATCAAAGAACTAGTGATCAGCCCATAATCTGATTGCTATTTCGTCGATTCATCACCGTATTCATCTGTAAATACCTGATCAACCGGTTCCCATAGCTCGATTTTGTTGCCTTCCGGATCCATTATATGTACAAATTTTCCATAGTCGTAGGTTTCAATCTCATCCAGGATCGTTACACCTTCTTCTTTAAGCAGAGGGACCAGTTGTTCCAGATTTTCAACCCGGTAATTGATCATAAAGTCTTTCCGGGAAGGGTCCATGTATTGACTTTCCCGGGAAAAGGTACTCCATTGCAGATAAGCTTTTTTTTCGGGATTTTCAGATTCACGGAATTCAAATAATGATCCATACTCATTGGTTACCAGGCCGAGGTGGTCCCGGTACCAATTTCTCAATGTGACTGGATCCTGACACTTAAAGAAGATACCTCCAATACCTGTCACTCTCTTTTTCATAGTGGTGAAATTTTAAGATTATTTCTTTTTCAGAATAAATGCACTAACTAAGCTAATAATCAGGCCCACCGGAAACACTTCCATGAAAGTCATTCCGGCCTTAATCAGTGGATTCTGGTACATCTCAATATATCGATCCATCGTGGCCTTCGTTTCGGCGATTTCTCCGGCATCTGCTCCCTTCTCTTCCATTGCCTTAAGTGTGAATTCGGCATACCGGTGCATAAAGTCAGGAGCCAGCCAGTTAGAGAGCAGCATCCAACTTATCACATAAATTACCGAAGCAACGATGGTGTTGAGCATACCTACCTTAAATGCCTCCATAAAACTTATCCTTCCTCCCTGGTGCTTGTCCCGAAAACTCTTTATTCCGACATATACCAATGAAAGTGCGATGATCATGGTCGCATACCCAATGATCTCACCATAATTCATGGCCTGTTCACTGATATACCCGTCCATAAAGACCAGGGAAAGTCCCAACATCACTGCGAGAATTGATCCAGCGATCAGTCCTAAAGAAAGAACGATTTTACTCATGTTATTTTTGATCTCTAAGGTGCGTGATCAGGAGAGGAAAAGGCTCATACTAAAGTACCAAATTGCCGTTTAGCACTACAATGTGAGCTATTTTTTTAGGTTGGTGCCCGTAATTAGCTCTTTAATCAGACCCAGTTCCCTGGCACGCAAAACAGCCTGCGTCCGCCTTCTCACCTGGAGTTTTTCAAAAATATTAGTCGTGTGCGTTTTAACCGTATGGATGGAGATGTAAAGACTGGCTGCAATTTCCTGATTGCTTTTTCCGTCCGCAATATGTTTGAGCACTTCCAATTCCCGCTCACTAAGTATTCCTGAGGCGTCACCTTCTACCCTGTTACTGATCTGCAAGAAACTCGTATTTTCCGGTGAAATCTTTTTAGATAGCCAAATGCCAAGCACCGTAAAAACCAAAGCGATCACTCCCATGTAAATATCAATAGTGAATGATTTTACCAGAAAGCGGTATTCAATGGTCTTAAGGATAATCAGTAAAACAGCAAATGCCGCTCCATAAAGCAGGATCCTCTTCTGTGCGATTGACTTCACTTGTCTCCATATAGCTCCATGAAAGCGGATTCATACTTATCACCAGTAGACCACTTTGGACGCGAGGATTTGTCAGCAACAAGTCGGGCTGCATAGGCATATGCCTTGCAGAATTTCACCACATAGGATAGATCGATGGTCTCAACTTCATCACCAGGTTGATGATAGTTTTTCAAAATTTCATTATCGAATTGCCGAAAGCCCGGACTGAAGGTGGGTGCAGGTATGCCTTTAGCTGCGAAAGAAACATTATCAGAGCGATCGAAAAGATTCTGTTCCGGGGCGGGATCCGCAAATGTCTCCAGTCCAAATGCCTCACAAGCTTTATTAAGCTCCGGAGCTGCACCCACTCGATTTAAGCCCATGACCGACACAATCGTGGAATCACTATTTCCTGCACCATCGGTATTTAAGTTGAAAATGATTTTTTCCAGTGGGACTGTCGGATGTTCGACGTAATACTTACTCCCCAATAACCCCACCTCTTCTGCGGTGAAAGCAATGAAGATGACGGACCGGGCCGGTGGATTCTTTCCCAAAGTTTCTGCTGCCGATAGAAGGGCTGTGACACCAAACGCATTATCTCTGGCGCCATTGAATATTGAATCCTTTTCGGTTGATGGCCTTTCCTGCGATTTGAAAGTGCCAACGTGATCAAAATGTGCGGTGAGCGCCACATATTCATCCTTCAGCTTTGGATCTTTACCAGGGATCACCCCCACTACATTAGGAGAGGGATCTTTCCTTATCTCCGTTCCGTCAGTCACAAATTGAAAATCAAGCTCATCATCCTTCAGCGCGTTCAAAGTTTCCTCTGACAGGTTGTTTACCAACAGGACAGGAAAGTCCATTTCGCCGTCTCCATCCAAGATCTCCATTCTACCGGATCCCAAATAACGCTTGATGAGATTCCAGGGATGCCGGCCATTATAGATTTCCACAAGGCCCAGAGCTCCCTGGGCCTTAAGCTGGTGTTTTTTTTCTGCAGTCAAACTCAATGCCTCCAGAGGATCGGAAACTTCATCGCTTCCAAAATAGGCGATCACCAATTTGCCATCCACCTCTTTAGTAATTTCTTCACTTGTGGCATGTGGCAGGAATTTGACCACGCCCGTCAAATCGCTTTTGGGAGCACTCCGGATCAAAAGATCATCTGAAATATTCATCTTTTGTTCACCAAGACTCAACGTACCCTGGGACGGTGGGATCACCATGCCAAATGGAATGATTTGATAGAAACTCTTTCCACCGCCAGGCTTTAAACCGAAACGGCGAAATTGCTCGGCGATATATCGTGCTGCCACCCAATTGCCCATTTCTCCGGTCTTTCGACCTTTTAATTCATCTGAGGCTAAAAACCTAAGATGAGCTTCGACTTGTTGTCGCAAGATCATGTCTTCCAATTGCTGGGCCTGGGAATGACCTGGATTCGAGAAAAAGAAAGTGGCGAAAAGCAGACTTGTGGCCAGTAGGGATACCCACCTCTCTGGTCGTTGATTGTTATACATATTATTCAGGTTTGAGCTACTCTTTTAGATTCACCCATTTAGAAAGTATAAAAATAGAGATATTGTTTCGATTCGAAATTCATTATCTATCAACGGGTAGATTTTGTCGATAATCTCTCTGGAGTTCAAGCTGTTCCTGTGATCGAACGAGATACCCATGTCCTCGAAACATTTTCCTATTTTCCCGAGAAATTGCAGAGAGTCTATGAAAAACCTACCTCTTCACTGGAAAATCCTTATCGGAATGCTGCTCGGGATCGTTTTCGGTATCATTGCCAGTGTATTTAAAGTCAATCAATTTGTCATTGACTGGATTAAACCCTTTGGTACCATATTCATTAACCTGCTCAAACTGATTGCCATTCCCCTTATCATCGCTTCTTTGATCAAAGGAATTAGCGATCTGCAAGATATTAGCAAGTTATCCCGAATGGGTGGTCGAACGGTCGTCATTTATTTGTTTACTACTCTTTTTTCAGTCAGTCTGGGTCTTCTATTGGTCAACATTGTGAAGCCGGGAAAGTCCATCAATGAAGAAACACGGCAAAATCTTTTGGATGGATTTGCCAACGAAGCCTCGGGTAAGATAGCTTTGGCAGAAGCTCAAAAAGAAAGCGGTCCATTGCAGGCGCTTGTAGACCTGGTGCCGGAAAACATTTTTGGCGCCATGAGTAGCAATGGCAATATGCTCCAGGTGATATTCTTCGTGATCCTATTTGGCATCGGGCTTATCCTGATTGAGCCCAAGAAGGCAAAACCAATCACCGATTTTATAGATGGACTGAATGAAGTGGTCTTGAAAATGATCGATATGATCATGCTTGCTGCCCCTTACGGTGTCTTTGCTTTGCTTGCTGCCCTAATCGTTGAATCTCCGAACTGGGATCTTTTCAAAGCACTGATGTGGTATTCCTTCACTGTCTTACTGGGACTTGCTGTTCTAATTTTAATTGTATATCCTACTCTGGCAAAAATGATCGGTGGCTTTAACTATAAACAATTTTTCAGTGGCATTGGTCCGGCTCAACTCGTCGCTTTCAGTACAAGCTCAAGTGCTGCTACTTTACCAGTGACCATGGAACGCGTCCAGGAACACATGGGGGTGGATGAGGAAGTAAGTAGTTTCGTTTTACCTATCGGAGCCACCGTAAATATGGACGGTACCTCCCTTTACCAGGGGGTTGCGGCCATTTTTATTGCCCAGACCTTTGGACTTGAACTTTCCCTGGGTGCTCAGTTGGGGATTGTCCTGACGGCAACCCTCGCCTCGATTGGTTCTGCTGCCGTACCCAGTGCAGGAATGATCATGCTTGTAATTGTGCTCGGTTCCGCCGGCATTCCCGAAGCGGGTCTGGCGCTGATCTTTGCGGTTGACCGGCCATTGGATATGGTGCGTACCATTGCCAATGTGACCAGCGATACTACGGTCAGTATCATTGTAGCTAAAAGTCTGGGCTTATTGGGCGAACCGCACGTACGTGAGTTAGATGATTATTATCATAAAGACGAGGGAGCTTCTTAAGCGTGCTTCAGTTTGTAATTAGCTAAAAGAGTACTTCCTGCGGTATCTTCTCAGATTCAGCAGTCAAATAACACCTGATTATATTAATTGTGCATTTCGCATATTTGCAGAAAATAGAATTTATTTATGAGCACAGATGTACTTGGGATCGGATCAAGAGTCAACCATCCGGCTTATGGTGACGGAGTAGTGATCAGAACACACAAGGCAGCCTATGAAGTCTGTTTTATAAAGTTTGGAATAAAGACGGTGGGAAAAACCTATGACCAGTGGGAAATCATTGATGCTATTGAAGCAGAGGAGGAGGTGACTTTTACCGAAGCTGAAAAAGCTCTTATTAAAATTTTAAATGCTTATTCGGATATATCCCAGGTAGTGGAACTGGGTGATCGCTGGGAAGGTGGAATCATGATCCTTAAACCGGATGATGAAAATCTGAAGGCAAAGGAGATACCGATTGAAACTTTCTTCCATAAAATTGTTATGGTAAGAGACAGGTTGAGAGTGATGGAACAACGTATAAACAGCAGCAAGCTGACTGATGAAGAAAAGGTCAATCTGCAACAATACATTACCCGGATTTATGGCAGCCTCACTACTTTTAATGTATTATTCAAGTATAAAGAGGATAATTTCATCGGTGAAAAATCGGATTAGACTCTCCGGTATCGGTCTGCATCTGGGGCTGGGTTTTCTCGTGATTTCCTCCTTGGGTTGTTTTGATTTTGGGGACACTTATACCAAGCTCCCTCCGGGTCCATGGCGAGGTGTGCTTAAGCTGGATCCTGAAAAAAGCAGAGCGTTGACGACCATTCATGAGACAAAGGTGAGTGATAATATCACTTTCGATGAAGTGACCGAAGGTGACCTTCCTTTCAACTTCAATGTAGTGTACGATGATCCGGAAAATTTCCATCTGGAGATCCATAATGGGGAAGAAACCATTATCCTGGATCAGGTCACTCTTTTTAAAGACCGGGCGACCAATAAAGATACGCTGATCATAGAGGTTCCCCCCTACGACTCCTATTTCAAAGTAGTTTTTGAAGACAATATTCTCGAAGGAGAATGGCACGTACCAAGCCGGGGAAATTACGCAGTGCATTTTGTTGCCCGGCATGGCCAAAATTACCGCTTCACCACCCTGAAAAAAGATCCCATTGCTGATCTAACCGGTAAATGGGAAGTCACTTTTGGGATAGATGACACCGTACCTGAACCAGCAATTGGTTATTTCGAACAAGATGGAAACCATCTGACCGGAACTTTTGAAACCGAAACGGGCGATTATCGATACCTGGAGGGAACCGTGCAGGAAAATAAAGTATATCTGTCCTGTTTTGATGGCGCACATATGTTTCTATTTGAGGCCCTGATTCAGGAAGATGGAACACTCAGTGGTGTTTTTCGCAATGGAATCCATTATCTGACCAGCTGGCAGGCAACAAGAAATGCGGATGCAATGCTCAGAGATCCAAAGGCCATTACTACATTCAGGGGAGAGAACTTTGAATTTAGCTTCCCGGACGAAAATGGTAAAATGGTCAGTCTCAGCGACTCCTCTTTTCAGGGGAAGCCGAAACTTATCCAACTCCTGGGCACCTGGTGTCCAAATTGCGTAGAGGAGACGCGATTCCTGAAGAAATTTCTATCTGAAAATGATCCGGAGCTAATTGTGATCGGCCTGGCTTTCGAACGCTACGAGAACCCCGGCAAAGCCAAACAAGCCATTGCCCGCTACCGAGACAAAATGGATCTCTCGTATCCCATACTGCATGCCGGACTGTCCGACAAGAAAGAGGCCTCCCGGCAATTACCAATGTTAAATTCGATCTCAGCTTTCCCAACCTTGATCTTTCTTGATAAACAAAACAAGGTTAAAAGGATCTATACCGGGTTTTATGGACCAGCCACCCCCGGTTATGAAGATTTTATCCGTGACTTCAATGAAGGAATAGCAGAGATAAATTCAAATAATCTTTAAGCTTGCCGTTGGCAATTACTGCGATTTTCTCCTAACTTGTAATCTTTAAACTTCCTCCTCCCATGCAAGTCCGCTACACCTATCGAATTTTGCCCATCGTATTTCTGCTTTGTTCCGCAGTGAATATTCCTCTCCTTGCTCAAACGGAAGTAAATTATGATGAGGCTAATGTGCCGGATTTCCAACTGCCCGATCCAAAATATAATCCTGAAAGGAAAATCACGATCGATGAGGTAGAGGAATGGGAGGATATACAGCGTCCGTACTTATTGGACTTATTTAGCCAGCAAATGTATGGCGAGTTTCCCGATGAGGATCTTGATGTCAATTTTATCCTGGAAAGTAACCAGACAGTATTTGATGATATGGGGGTGAGAAAGGAAGTGACCATAAATGTGAAAAGTGAAAAAGGGGAAAAGGACATTTCACTTCTGATCTATCTGCCCAACCAGAAAGAGCCTGTTCCGATTTTCCTCGGTTTGAATTTTTATGGCAATCACACCATCCATTCTGATCCGGAAATCCAGATACATCGAAGTTGGGTTCGAAATAATGAAGATTTTCAAATCACAAATAACCGGGCCAGTGAAAAAAACCGGGGCGTCAGAACAAATCGCTGGCCGGTAGAATACCTGATTGAACAAGGTTATGGTCTGGCTACAATGTATTACGGTGAGATAGATCCTGACTATGACGATCAGTTTGAAAATGGGGTCCATGCCCTGCTTCGAGAAGATATTGATAAAGCCGGTTTGTCATCCATATCAGCCTGGGCCTGGGCCTTAAGTCAGGCATTGACTTATCTACAACAAGACAATGATGTAGCGGCAGATAAAATTTCTGTTGTAGGTCATTCCAGACTGGGCAAAGCTGCATTGTGGGCAGGGGCGAAAGACAGCCGTTTTGCCCTGGTTATTTCGAATGACTCAGGATGTGGGGGTGCAGCTCTATCGAGACGGCGCTATGGCGAAACTGTCGCCCGGATCAATCACGCTTTTCCGCATTGGTTTTGCCAACCATTCTCCGCATACAATAATGCAGAAGATGAATTACCTTTCGATCAACATACCTTACTTGCTCTGATTGCCCCCAGACCCTTATATGTTGCTAGTGCGGAGGAAGATCAGTGGGCTGATCCAAAGGGCGAGTTTCTATCTGCAAGGCATGCGTCATCTGTATACCAACTTTACGGGAAGAAGGGGCTGTACGATGCAAAGATGCCGGCAGTAGATCAACCACTGCTCGAAAGTGAAGTGGGTTATCATATGCGTAGCGGTGGTCATGATATTACCCGGTATGACTGGGAGCAATTTGTGAAATTTGCAAATAAACAATTTAAGAAAAGCTAGCCGATACCAGTGAACGGTAAGGCACGCATAAATTTCTAATTTTCGATAGGTGGTTTTTTTCGGAGTAATTTTGTTTTACTCCTCGAAATTTTTTGTGATTTTCTCTTTGCGAGAATATTCTTGGACGGTTTTGTGCGAATTCTTTTCTTTTTTGTTTTTGTAAAAGGAAGTATGAATGAAATTAATTTTTGAATTACTTCTTCCCTGTTTTTTCTTTGACTTCTGAATGCATCTGATCTCAGTTGAAGGATTCCTTCTTTATTAATTCTTTTATCTCCGCTTCGACAAATCTTTTCCTTGATTTCTTCCGGGAGGGATGAATTTCTGATGTCAAGAGTCAACTGTACGGCTGTTTCAACTTTATTTACATGTTGACCTCCCGGTCCACCAGAGCGTATTGTCTTCATTCCGATTTCAGACCAGGGAATGCGTAAGTCGTTTCTTATTATTACCTCCTTTTCCACGAGAATAATTTACTAAAAATGCGTGCCATAATTCTCGTAGGCGTAGACGGCTGCGATCAGATCCTGAGAGGCATGGCCTACCGATTTATAAAGTGTAATCTCCGATTCATTGGTCCTTCCTGTGATCTCGCCTTTGACAAGCTCCGGTAAGGTGCCCACGATGTTACTTTGATCTAATACCCCGCTACTTAAAGGAATGACCAGGTCACCAGATTCAGTAAGCGCCTGAAGTGTATCAACATATACCTTGGATTTTATAACCACCGAGTCATCTGCTTCACGCATATCGGGTTTGTAAGAACCAACCAGATCCAAATGAGTTCCCGGTTTTATCCAATCTCCTGGAATCACAGGATCCTTCGCCATGGTGGCGGTACTGATTACATCCGCATGCTTAACTGCTTTAGCTAAATCCTCCACCGGAGTAAGATTGACCTCCCCGTTTAGAGATTCCACCAATTGCATTGTCTTCTCCCGGTTTCTTCCCCACACCATTACTTCGGAATATGACCTCACTGCGAGATGGGATCTGATAAGAAAAGGTGCCAGGCTGCCCGTACCAATCATAAGAAACCGGCTGACTTCTTTCCTGGCCAGATAACTGGCGGCAAGTGCACTGGTAGCAGCAGTCCGGTAATTTGTGAGTACGGGTGCATCCAGTTGGGCAATAGCTTCCCCGGTTTCGGCATTAAACAGATCATAGGTGCCCCGTATAGTCGGCAGACCTATGTCGCGGTTTTTGGGTAGAACAGTGATAATTTTGATCCCAAGATATTGTCCTTCCACCCAAGCGGGCATTAGAAGCAGAGTACCTCCGGCATTAAATGCATGGTGATGCCTTTGGGGAACCGATATCTCATTTTTGAAACCATCATGCAAGGCTCCGACCAGGGAAGGAAAATCCAATATCTGATGAAGCTGAAATCCTGAAATTAATAACATCGAATAAAGGTACGGAATAGGCGGCAGCGGATCGAAAATATGCGTAAGGCAGCAACTCAAAAAGAAAAAAAGGCAGCTTTAAAAGCCGCCTTTAAAAATAAAATCCTAACCTAAAGAGCCATTTTATAGCCCACGCCAAATCCAAAACCATGATTCTTTATATTCAAATCTATTACCGGCAATTTAAAGGAGTCACTTAGACCCTGGCTAAAACGAGCGTCAAAAAACACCTTACCATTACCGGCTGGAATATCAACTCCGGCAGCAATCACAGCGGCAACGTCAAAACGCTGGTAATTGACCGTCGAAAAATTAATCGGTATATTTGTCAAATTGAAATCAAACAGGAAATCCGCTCTGGTTTTTACTCTTCCATTCAGGGCATAACTCACTTGTGGTCCTGCAGCCAGATATCCCTTCACGCCTCCGTTCCCAAAGGCATACTTGGCCATAACCGGAATATCCACATATCGTACTTTAGTGTCTACTCTGACTCCGAGTGGGATATCGAGATTAAATAGATTGACATCCATATTTTCCCTTATGCGAAATCCCTTTTCCTGATAGTTTGCCTCAGAAATAATCGAGAAATGATCGCTAATCCCATATTCTGTGGTAATACCTAGATTAACACCCGGTAAATATTCAACATTTGGAGCCACCAGGTCAATGATTGTGGGCAAACTGACATTATTTAGGTTACCTCCTACTCTGATCCCGGTGTAAAACTGGGCGGATACCACGGTACTTAAACTAAGAAAAATGGCTGCTAAATAAATGACTCTCTTTTTCATGGCTTAAAGATTTAAATGATTAAACTTTCCTCTAAGACCGCATGAAAATGTTAAGAAGGGTTACTGAGCTGTTAAGTTTCAAAGAAGTTTCCGGAAAAGATGCATCAATCTCTTAAGGAGATAATAAATCCGGAGCTGAAACAATCTTTTTCAATGAACAAATATAGCGCAGGCGCTCAGTCGTTCAGAATCCTGACAATAAAGGACTGAAGAAGAGCGATCTGATTTTTTGACCGGATCAGATTATGTTCAGGGGATTGTATCCGATAATAAATGTCTCCCAGGAGATAATCGGTCAAAAATCGCATAGCCTGCTCATAAATGATATAGGCTGGGCCCAAACTCAGATTTGCTGATTCCTGGAGATTTAACGTTTCGCCGGTACCTTCACGAAATCCCTCTTCCAGAGCCTGATAGATGTCCTTTTTTATAAATACTTCCGATATATTGGCATGATCCTCGGGTACAGAGGCTGACATGGATCTAACCAGATCTCCAAAGTCATTAAGGGGTGTCCCCGGCATCACAGTATCCAGGTCGATTATCGCACATGGTTTTTGGTTTCCATTAAAAAGAACATTGCTCAATTTTGGGTCATTGTGAGTGATCTTTAAGGGCAATTTCAGATTATTGATCTTATCTGCGATATACTGGTGTTCTTTTATGAAATCTATCTGTTCTCCACTGACCGAGATCCTGTCCGACTTACCATTTTTCAGTGCGAAATTGAACTGATCCAATCTATCTTTGGGATTGTGGAAACCCCGGATCGTGTAGTACAAAGAATCAGGAGATAAACTGGACAATGCTGCTGAGAATTGCCCGAATGCACTGGCAACTTCTTTGGCACCTTCCAGATGATCAAGGTGATCAAGGGTACTTCCATCGATGTAAATAAAACACCTCCACAAATCACCTTCCGGACCGGTATGAGATAATTTACCATCAATGGACTGTTTTAATTGGGGGACCTGCAAAGTAAATGAATGATCCTTCTGTAAATGAGCGGTGACCTTCTGGATATTGGAAATGACCTGATCTGCCTGCTTAAAAACATAGGTATTGACTCGCTGCAAGATGTACTTTATGCGATCATCTGTCACCAAATAGGTCCTGTGAACAAGTCCGTCTACAATCTCTTTGATCTTAACGTCATTACTCATTCCAAAAGCTTCGATCGGCAATTCAATCATCTGATCTGAAATCGTTTGCATGCTAAATGTCAAGTGTTAGTTGTGGCAGTTGACCGTGATTATTCAAATTGCTAATCCCGATCCCTAATAAACGTATTCCCTTCACAAGTTCCACATTTTCGACGAAAAGTTGAGTTAAGGTGGCAACAATTACAGAATAGTCCCGGGTAAACTGCTGAAAACTGTGACTTCTCGTGGGGGTGGTGAAGTCGGGATACCTCCATTTTAAATGTAAGGTCCTTCCTTCCTGATTCAGTTTCTCCAGGTTTTCATGAAGCTCCAGGCACAATCGTTCCAACACGATCTTTATCTGTTCTTCATCATACATATTTTCTTCAAAAGTCCGCTCGACACTAATGCTTTTCCGGATCCGGGAAGGGCTAACCTCCCGGTCATCAATGCCCCGGCAGACGTCGTAATAATACTTTCCTGCCTTACCAAATCGCCTGATCAATTCTTCCAGCGACACTTTTTTTAGATCTGCACCGGTCGAGATACCCAGGGCCTTCATTTTCTGTTCGGTGACTTTACCCACTCCGTAAAATTTGTCGATAGAGAGTTGATCCAGAAACCCTGGGACTTTCTTTGGTGTAATGACGGTCAATCCATCCGGCTTGTTCAGACCCGAGGCCACTTTAGCCAGGAATTTATTGATAGACACTCCTGCAGTGCAACTCAGCCGGGTTTCATCCCGCACCCGGGCTTTGATTTCCTTTGCAATCAAGGTTGCAGAAAGCATATTCAATTTGTTCGAGGTGACATCGAGATAGGCCTCATCAAGGGACAAGGGTTCCACGAGATCAGTATATTGGTTGAAAATCGCCCGGATTTGCCGGGAAATGTCCCGATAGACAGAAAAACGATGAGGAACAATAATTAGGTCAGGACATTTTTGTTTTGCCAGGGCCATCGGCAACGCAGAGAAGACGCCGTATTTCCTTGCCTCGTAGCTTGCCGCAGCTACTACGGAACGCTTCGAATCACCTCCAACCACCACTGGTTTGCCTCTCAGTTCAGGATGATCACGTTGCTCAACAGAAGCAAAGAATGCATCCATATCAACATGAATGATTTTCCGGTATCGACTATTGTCCTCCAAAGCGAATCTACTTCTATCAATTACTGATGTTGTAAAGATCGCAATGTAATTAAAATATAAGCTTAGTATTGGGAAGGTTACCAACTGCAACGAAGTGACAGATTAGGAAGACCAGTACCTCGGATAGAAGGATAGCTTGGCCGCAAAGGGTGATGCTATAGTCCTACGGAATGAATGCCCCTCCTGGGCAGTGACCGACCGGGTAAAACGGATAAATTAGTTTAAGACATTGCTGGCAAATAGCATTCCCATTCTGGCATCATAGCTCACATTGATTTTTAATTTCAGAAGATCCTGTTTGTAGGGATATTTCTGACCATCAATGATAAAGATTTTACAACCCAAAGCATCTTTCAATTCCTCATGCTCTGCTTTCCAACAGTGGGCAAGTTCGAGTGTGGTCGCATGATAGTCTTTGCTCCACTTCCGACCTATAACCACCTGAAGGTAAATAATGCCATTCCGGTATGCCAGCAGCCGGGAGGAAAGACCATAGCCAACCCGGTAGTACATATCCGTTTTAAAGTAGTGTTTTCTATTTAGTTCTTCTATACTCATGACAAGAACCTTCAGCAACAAAAATTAAGCCAGAATTATATATATAATCGCCTTTAAACCCGGTGCTACCACGAGTATTCGCGATGGAGACGCCTTATTATCTAGCGGTTACATATACCTACTTCTGAGTGCACCAGGGAGGTTATCACTGACCAGATTGGCAACGCTTCAATTTCTAACTTTTTGAAAAACAATTATTTATGATATCAAGACGGTTGGGATAGATCCCTCCTATAAATCGGCGTCACCTTCCTTTTTATCTTTGTATCTTTATGAGCTTTAGCCAGGTGCAGATGAAAAAATTTTTCTTAAGTTTATTTATAGCAGGTCTACTTTGGACTTGCCAAAGTCAATCGGAAACACCAGATTACGGAGTCCTTACCCCCGTAGAATTTCAGAAAGTGGTGGATAGTAATAAGGAGATTATCCTACTCGACGTGCGCACCCCGGCGGAATTTGCTAATGGCCGGATCGAGGGAGCAGTAAATGTAGATATCCAGTCACCGGGCTTTTTAGATGAGATTCGGAAGTTGGATAAAGAGGGTGAATACGCAGTTTATTGTGCAGTAGGTCGACGAAGCGCCTTTGCCATCAATGAAATGAAAAAACTTGGCTTCACCAAACTTTACGATCTGGGAGGTGGCTACAATGCCTGGGTAAATCTTGCCAGGGAAAAATAATACCCCTTGTCCCCCGCTTCTGTCAATTCTCTATGCTTGTAAGTCGACTCGCTAATGAAGGGCAAGACCTACAATTTTTGATTCTTTAAACTTATTCTCTTTTACTTTACATCCAGTTCTACCAGATTGGACCGCACTCCATTCTCACGACTGTTTATTAAATTGGCATCCAGATCAATGACTTTATCAATGGAGTATACATTATTGGGAAAAACTGGTGTCATGGTATCTCCCCTTTGCTTTGGCACCATGTCCTTTGGCGGAATCGCAGACGAAGCTGTTTCCA
>JAGQWZ010000468.1 GCA_020436835.1 Saprospiraceae bacterium
GAGGTGCGTATGCCAGTTCCGAAAGGTTTTCGGGATGACAGACGGTTGGGATGTTTTCACTGTAGGGTCGATTTGGACTGTAAGCAAGAACAACATCCATCCGGCTTTTTTGGTCCCGGGTAAAGATATTCATGCAAATTCCTTCCGAATAGTCCATGTAGTTTTCGATCATACGAGTGGATCCGCATTGGCTTGGGTGTAAACAGGTGGGGTAGGTTGAGAAATACGGATCACTACAACGGGGTGTATCCGAACAATAATCGTCCTTCGTGCAAGTGCCATCGCCCCAGATGTGACGCAGACCCAACCAATGCCCTATCTCATGCGTTGCCGTCCTGCCCATATTCATGGTCGTAGCCCCTAATTCAATGGTGCCAATGGCTGTAGGTATCACAACCACGCCATCCCGGTCTGCCAGGCCGCCATCGACATCCAGTCCTTGCAACCCCGAGCTATCCGGAAATTGTGCATATCCGGCCAATCCCGGCGTCATCTGTGCCACCCAAATATTAAGAAAGCGGGATGGATCCTGGCTGGTGGCCGGTTTAATAATTCCTTCCATATAGGTCTTGCTGAAGTATCCAGGCCCCCAATTAGACCATCGCATTATGCCCGGTTCAGGAAGTACCTGATTATATTCGTTGATTAAGGAGAGACAGAATTCCACTTCAATGTCTGCACCACGGGGATCCTCGTTGTAGCCATTTCCCAATCGGCGAAAATCTTCGTTTAAAACATCAATTTGACTTTGGACCTGTTCGGCAGAGATATTTACTCCATGGCCAACACCACTATTTGCGCTGTGGATGATATGAAAAATGACCGGTATAGTTCGAATTGCCGGCAAATCAGCATTGCGTTGGTGGGAGCTTTTATGTTCTTCGATTTTACGGGCTATCCAATTTTCAAAAGCCTGCTCACTGGTTTTTTGTCCAGGAAATTGGTCGTAGAGTACCGCATTATATTCCACCGTTCCACAAAGCGCTCGTTTTTGGGCAAAAAGCTGGGATTGAGAGAGAATCAAAAGTGCGAGAGGAAGAAACAGTCGGATGTACCGGTTTCCCATACTATCCATTGTGTTCGTCGAATTTTGGTTAAAGTTCGGAACACAATGTACATTAATTATAAACAGAATAATATTTGAAACAGGAAATGAAGGAGAAGGTGGTGATTAAAAAATGAAAAAGACGGATAAAACAAGCTACCCGTCTACTTTAATGAAAGAATTTTAAATTGAATATCAGGCCAACTTTTTATTTTCAGAAACGGTATCCGATGCTAAACTGTCCACTAATGCCGGCAACATCCGCCTCATTACGTCCTCCAAAAGTTTTATGCGGACTAAGATTTAGATTGAGGAGTATGTGGTCGCTTAAGGTTCCTTTCCAACCGAGAGAAAATCCGAATGCATACAACTTGTCTGAAAACCGATTGAAATCCAGTTTCTCACGAATAGTTATATACTTCATTGACGGACCAAGATAAATTCCCTTTTGTTGCTCGTTGAGGTAGTAAAGTACTGCCGGTTTTAGTTCCAATGCTCTTCCGCGGGATTGATAACCAATATTGCAGTCGCCTGAAATAGAAAAATGATCGCTCAGTCTGCTTTCAATACCGAATCCATAACCTGTAAATCCGCCATTGATTTCGCCTAGAATCTGAGAACTTAAGCCAAAGCGCAATTCCTGGCCTTCTGTTTTCCCAATGGAAATCAGTAAAATGAAAACAGTTAATGCAGTGGATCCCCATTTAATTAAATTGATTCGATCAAAAATAGATAATGATACTTTTAAGGTTGAGTACATGATAAATACATTTTTTGGTTTGTTCAAGGAGTGATTCTTCAATGGGATTCCATAAATTTTTTAACTTTTGGTGATTACATTGATTGCAATTATTTATAAATCAACACTTAACAATTTAAATATTTAAATTATATGATAATTTTGAATCCGGCGCATAAAAGAAGGATGACTATTGTTTGATAATCTGGTCTTAGAAAGTTGAATTTCTTGATCAATACCTCATCTCTAACATAATCGACCTTTCACCGGTACTTTGAATCAGCCTTTCGACGCCAGTAGGAATCTTTGTTTCTGCGGACCAAATCTCCAGAAGATCTGGAAATAGATGTTGGTCCAGTCATGTGAGCAGTTCGGATGCCTGGCTTGAAGTAGATCCAGAAGGTCTTTAATAGCCTAGAGATCCCATTCAGTCTCGACTCCCTGGCTGCGGATAAATTGTTGGAGATCATCAATTTTTTCCGGTTGACTATAAATGGAATGGGGGCTTGTTTTCTTAAGCAGTGCATAAGCAATTAAGAGACCGGCAGCTTCTCCGATGCTCCATTCGACCGGATGCAGGCGATAACAACCATTGGTGATATGTGTGGTACCAATATTTTTATTGGCGGGAATGAGATTAAGCATCCGCTGAGGCAAGAGGGACCCCAGTGGAATCTGAAAGGGAAGGGAGGCAAAGTCTATGTAATTGTCACCACCGGAACTGGGATGTAAGTCAATATGATAGTATCCAATTCCTACGCTATCCGGAAATACTGCCGCTGTTTTTTCTCCGGAGACCAGAAGTCGGTTTTCAGCTCCAACATGTTCTTCTTTGACGGTAAAAAGAGCTTTAATACGTCGTGATTCTCTTACATACGGATATTTTGCCATTCCATCGACCGTACCCATTATATCACCACGCAGCCGGAGGCCCGGCCAACCGGTTCCTCCATCCGGACGGGGCGCTTCGGTCTGCAGCCAATAAAAGAGCGATAGACTTAATTCTTTTCCTGCCTCGAAGTGCTGGATAAATTGATCTTCATCACCAATTAAATTACCCAGCATGTAGTCATTTTGTGGCCAATTGACGACGGTTATGTCTCCTTGATAAAATCCGGCTGAAAAATTTGTTTTATTGATGATTCGCCGGTATACCCAAAGATTTAGTTTTTCTCCCGTCGAAATGCCTTCTGGATGGAATCCCAATTCCTTCGGTTTCAGTGTTTTGGGATCGGAATATTTTAGATCCAATAGGTGACCCGACCAGGGAGGAGTCAGAGGGGGAATATGATTTTTCCAGAAATCGTATTTTTCCGGCTTGTCGATAACCAGCTGTGCATCTTTTACATAATCCATTGCAAAACAGACCGTAAAAGCCTGCACATTCTCTGGGTCGTTGGTCTTTGAGGCATGTAGTTCTCCGGTTTGCCCTACCCCTTCAGCGCCCGTCACAAACTCGGTTCCGGATAAGGGCAAGAGATCTCCTAACTCGGTAGCGTCAATGTAATACTCACCAGTCAGATCAATCAGATCACCACTAATTAAATTTTGAACGGTGATTGCGGATATCCGGTCTCCGGTTGTTGCAGCCTGGCGTACTTTATGATTTAGCAGCAATTGTAACCGGCCATTACTCAAATAGGGTGCCAGGAGCTCAAGCAATACAGCAACTGCCACCATAGGTTCATGACACAAACGGGATACGGCTCCGTCTCCCGGATTGAGTTGTGGACGTCTTCGCGCTTCGTCAGTGAGAGGATAATGGTTCTTGTAATAATTCCTGATAGCAGACCGGAAATCCCGATAGCTTTGAGGAGCACCCTTTGTTTCTATCCATTGATGTTCGTCCGGGGGTACTCCCTGACTGCTCAATTGACCTCCGATCCAGTCGGTTTCTTCGGTCATAATCACCGAATATCCGTTTCGAAGCAGCGCAAGAGCGGCGGCACATCCTCCCATTCCTCCGCCGGCAACAATGGCTGCAGCATGCGGTGTCAGCGCTTCATATTTGTTTATACCGGACCTTAGGCCAAGGTTAAAAGTGGAGGGTGAGATTGCCACACCTGACGCCAGCGTAATTAGACGGGAAAATTGCCTTCTTTTCATTCCCTAAATATATCTAATAATGGTGAGCCTATAGTGCAAGCAGGAGTTGGGTGACGACAATTATGGTTTTTAAACCCTGGTCTCAGTAATCAATGCAATGTGTATCTTTAAGGCACAAAATCAGCGGCAATGAAAATCAGTAAAAAAACATTCCAGTTTCTAAAAGACCTCAAGGAAAATAATGATCGTGATTGGTTTAATGAAAATAAAGATCGCTACCTGGAAGCGAAGGAAGAGTTTGACGGATTTATCAATGCGTTGATCGCTGAAATTTCGAAATTTGATCCATCGGTAGCTCATTTTACCGCTAAGGATTGTGTGTTCAGGATATACCGTGACGTTCGATTTTCCAAGGATAAATCCCCTTATAAGACACATTTTGGGGCGCACATCACGAGTGCACCCAAGAAGTCAGAAATTCATACTCGAGCCGGTTACTATATACATCTGGAACCAGGTGCTTCAATGCTCGCCGGAGGTGCGTATGTTCCTGAATCAAAATGGCTAAGAGCTATCCGGGAAAAAATCTATTCGGAGACTAAAGAATTCAAAAAGATATTAAACGGGAAATCTTTCAAAGACTTCTTTGGAGAAATACAAGGTGAAAAACTGAAAAGGGCACCTAAAGACTTTCCTGCCGATCATCCGGAAATTGAACTCCTGAAACAGAAAAGTTTTCTTGCTACCCATGAAGTGAAAGATAAAGAGGTACTGGCGACTGATTTTCTTAAACATGCCGGCAAGGCATTTAAGGCGCTGTTTCCCTTTGATGCTTTTTTAAACGCAGCGGCTTCCGATTAGATGGGAAACATACAAGATAGAAAGTAGCTTTACTTTATTATTGCTTTGCTGCCCGGTCAATTACCAACCGGGCATATTGTCTCTGGTCAAAACCTGGGAGAGATTGTACAGGTCTCTTATACTTTTTTCAGAGTTCTTTTCCTTTACCAATTCTGCCCAGGGCATAAAAAACGTCCATCTCGGTTGATTTGCTAATTGTTGCGGATCAGGTAGGGTACTGCATTCTCCAATGGCAATGGGTTTATCACCTGCAATAGAGAGAATTTGCTCATACCAGCTTTCATCGTATCCATCTGCATAAACATCGAAAGCAAAAACGTCCCAGTATTGATCTCCAGGATTATAGTCATTCAGATTTCGGGTAAGGTCTTGCATATCCCAGACCCAGATAATATTGGTCAGGCCTTTTTCATTTTCTAAATAATCGTGAGTGATTTGGAAAAGTCTTGCGGTGCCATCCGGTCCGGGCCGCCCTCCCCACCAGAATGCAGATTGATTCATCTCATGCAATGGTCGGAATAATACCTCGATATCCCGCTCATGCAGATATTTGAGGAAAACCGCAATGCTATCGAGACGGATTTTCCAGGCATGATTAAGGTCACTGCCGTTGGTAATCAAAGAGGTCCACTCTGCATCTGTTAATGTATCGTGCAGGATACCTGGATCCCACTGGCAGGGTTCACCCCGGTGAGGTGGGCAGGTATGCAACATAAGATTGATCATAGCACCTTGGTTCCATTGGTTTTCTGCTTCGTAAATCATGGTCCAACGATGCTTTATATTTTCTTCCTGAAACAGGAAATCACCGCTCCAGAGACCGGGGTACTTTCCGGTGACCTTGTGAATATAATTAGTCCATCGAGCCGGGTCCTCATTTGGTTCCCGATTGTGTTGTCCGGCGATCGTGTAGTGGCCGGAAATTTCTTTCAGGTAATCTAAAACTTTCAGTTGGCCGTGTGATTCTTTTGTACACCCAAGCAGCATCAGAGAAGTGCATAAAAAGGGAATAAAGCCTTTTATGGTATCCATTATTTATAAATTAATAGTCAGGCGTAAGCAATCCATTCACAAAAATTATTAGCAAATGATTTCTGATTTATAATTTAATTTTTCAAAATGACGCTCACAGGTCGGAATTAATCCCTGAATAATTACCGGACCACATCGAATTTTACTACCAGGGACCGCTGGAAATCGGGCAAAGTAAATCCATCTTGTTCTTTAGTAATCGTGCTCCATTGATTTTTCCAGGGATCATATACATTGATATGCTCTGGTAAGTTGCCAGTGTCAAGATGGTTGTGAGTCAATCGAATTGCCTTTCTCATCGGGGGAGGAATTTCTTCTTCCAGTTCGGATTTCCAATTATTTGATTTATCACGAAGCCAGAGGAGGTTCGTCCGGTTACCCTTCAATTGATAAATTCTTAGCAGATCTGTTTCCCTTCTTGCCGGAGTAAATGCTTCTTCAATGGGATCGATGCCCCGGATGGCCTCCTTAAATCTCTGATAGTGATACCATAAATTGTTTTTATGTACATAAGACTCCCAATGCCAACTCATACCAACACCGGCACTGCCGGCGAAAAATGGTGCAAATAAAAGATCATGTAATAAGATGCCCGCCGTATCTTTCTCATAGTATTTACTTGGGCCGCTGTGTCGGGGTTCCACCGCTCCTGTTTCCGCCAGTAAGACCGGTTTTCCGGTATGGTACGATCTGATTTCTTCAATGGCAGAAGAAGCAATTAAATCCATTGGTCCATGGCAGATTTCCATTTCTGCGCCTAAATCCAGGTAGCGGTGTATTTGTGCGACTTCATTTCCCGGCAATTCCATCATTCTTTTGTAGGTCGGCCGTTTCCTTTCTGTGTCGAAACTTCCCAGACTTTGCATCACCAGGTGGGAGGGGAAACGAGATTTGGTCTCCGCCAGCATCCTCTCGTTCCAGGCGAAGAATACGCTATCTTCGGGTCCTTTCATGGCATCCATTTCGTTCCAAAGTTCTAAGCCAAAGAAGAGTGTATCATTGCCGTATCGTTGCTGATAATAATCAAGTTTATCTGTAAATAGCTGCTTCCCGGCGTCTGAAATGAGGTACTGGCGAATGCTGTCCAGTGGTCCTCCCGAAGAGGTGTGGTAGGCAAATTTGGTGGCCCACTGCTGCGGGTTTTCTTCCAATGTGACGCTACGGAAATGCTCAAAAGTCAGCTTAACGTATAAACCATATTTCCGGGCCAGTGCAAAATATCGGTCGATGCGTTTGGCCTTTTCTTCCTTGAAATGCCCTGCTTCCTTCTCAATGTCCCAGAATGAAGCACTCAGCCAGATCCGTAGGTAGTTTCCTCCATTTTCGGAAAGGTTTTTCATCCAACTTTCGATCTCTATAAACGCGCTATCCGGCTGACTGTGAAACCTGCCGCTGGGATTGATCATATTGATCCCTATGGGTATGTACGCTTTTCCATTGCCGCAGGTAAAGTAATTTGGATTCTCTTTACTCACCTGGATAAAGGGAAGTGCAGCGGATTCAGGTAAATGGGGAACTGTTTCACAACTAAAGAAAATTGCAGTAAGCAGAATCGACAAAACAGCATAGGACAAACCGTACATATCAGTAAGAAAAATTTAAACATAAAGATGAGTGAAATTGATAAAACTGTCAATTATTCTGACTGGAATTCATAATTTCAACGCTCATTCATTTTGTTTTGAAAATACAGCTCGAGAAGGAGGGGTTGGTCATATTCGAGAGTGTACTTTATCGGACTACAACCACCCTGGTTATCCATCAAGATTATCTCTTACTTGTGGATCCTAACTGGCTTCCGTCAGAACTTAGTTTTATTTCAGATTATATTAATAAACTTAACGGTGTTTTCCCGAATAAATATTTATTATTTACCCATTCGGACTATGACCATATTATCGGGTACGGAAAATTTAGGGATTTCCAATCGATTGCCTCTCATGCCTTTGTCAGTAACCCCTATCAGTCCAAAATATTAAATCAGATCAGGGAATTTGATAACCAATACTATGTCTCCAGAGATTATCGGATCAGTTACCCTGATATCGATCATGCAATTGAAGGGGACCGGCAATTAAATTCGGGTTCCGAGACATTTCATTTTTTTCAGGCACCAGGGCATGCCATGGATGCGATAATCACATATGTCGAATCTGCCGGAATATTAATTGTAGGAGATTATTTGAGTAATATTGAATTTCCATTTATTGATCATAATTTTCAGGCATATTATCGCACCCTGGAAAAACTCGATAGCCTTTTAAGTACGCTGGATGTGAAAATCTTGATCACCGGTCATGGAGATTACACTCAGCGTAAAGAGGAGATGTTGGGACGCCTTCTTTTCGCCCGGGAGTATCTTGACGATCTTAAGGATAGTGTCATTTACGGCAACCCTTACGATCTGAACAAGTTAGCATCTCAGTTCGACTTTTTCGAGGGGATGAAGGAGGCGCATCGGGCTAATTTTCAGTTGACCCAACGGGAGCTAAAGGCTGTCTGATACTTTCCCTGTCACTTGGTCTTATTTTTGTACTGCCCTGTATTGTGTTTTGTACCGACGCCTTCGTGCCAGGGTCTGTCTTGAGGGTTTCCAAGCTCGTTAGGTATATAACATACTGATATTAAACTGCTAATACATGTTAGATAGTATTATTTGATACTACGATAACGATTGGCAGAAGACATGATGATGAATTAGAACTCCATCATCATTTTGATAAATATGAATATGAAATCAAAAGCTTCAAATGAAAATACCCTTGCGGTATGGGTGCCAGTTATTACCCATTACACCGAAAATAAATACTGCCTTCCTGGCATAATCGCTCTCCTGGCAATATTCTTAGCCACACCACTTCAGGCTCAACGCTCCTGCCTTACCTATGAAATAGAGCAGACGTTGCAGAAAGATCCGGAATTCTTTAAACGCCGGCAATCGCTTGAAAATAAAATTCAGCAATTCATACTGAACAATCAGGGAAATGCCGCCAATAATACGGTCACAATACCTGTTGTTTTTCATGTCGTTCACAATGGGGATGCGGTTGGTACTAATGAAAATCTGGCGGAATCGCTGCTACTGGCCCAATTAGACCAGTTGAATGCGGACTTCAGCCGGATGAATAGTGATGCCAATGCCACACCAGCTGCCTTCCAGGGGGCTGCAGCCAACACAATGATCCAATTCTGTCTGGCTACCACAGATCCCAATGGGGATCCAACCAGTGGTATTATCCGGCATCATCTTAATTTGGATCAGAGTGCCTGTTGGAATTCGTCCTTTATAGGATCCAACATCGTGTCTCCTAATATCTGGGATCACAATAAATACCTTAATATTTTCACTGTCAATAAGATCACCACCAGCAATTGTGCGAGCAACTCGATTTTGGGATATGCGTATTTTCCCGGATCACCGGCTAATATCGACTGCGCAGTACATGCTTATTATACGATAGGTTCCTTGACAAATCCCAACCCTCAGGGGGGAGTGTATGGTTATGGCCGTACAGTGACCCATGAAGTGGGACATTGGTTAAATTTAAATCATATTTGGGGATCATCAGGGTGTGGAAATGATGATGGAGTAAATGACACTCCTCCGCAAGATGCGGATAATGGGGGGTGTCCAAACTTTCCCCTTACGGACGCCTGTACGCCTAATAGCCCGGGGGTGATGTATATGAATTATATGGACTATGTCAACGATCAGTGTATGAACATGTTTACTCAGGGACAGGCCAGTCGGATGATGGCTGCGATAAGTTTATACCGTCAACATTTTCTCACATCGGAATGTGCGCAAGCTGCCCCCCAGGGATATACCTGTGCCACGGCGTTTGAGATCAATTCAGCTGGAAATTATAATGCCCCGGGTGCCAGTGAAGGAGCAGGGGCGATCAGTGGGAGCAATGGTACTCATGCCAACTGGTATAAATTCACCCCTTCTAATTCAGGAATGATTAACATATATACCTGTGGCTTAAATGGAAGTGGTAACAATAATCTCAGGGTTTACCATCAAAATACCGGTTCTTGCGGATTATTGGATATCAATGACGTCATCTATCAGAGTGATCGAGGTTGTAGCTCCGGACCAAATAATCCGTCAAATGGAGTACGGGTAGAAGACATTCCGGTTTTCGCAGGAACTCCTGTATATATTGAATGGGATGATGCACTGGGAAATGAAAGCCCCTTCAGTTGGACAGTGGAATTCCAATCAGCAGGATCTGGTGGTTGTATAGATTATCTGGCCACCGATGTCCCACAGGATATACCTGATAATCCATCCCCGGGATTGATTTCAACCATCAATGTACCATCCGGGGGTAGCATTTCATCAGTGAAGATCAAGAACTTAGATGGTACCCATACCTGGATGTCGGACTTAAAATTTACTTTAACCAGTCCGGAAGGTACTAGTGTAATTCTGATCGATAGCAAATGTGCTGACACTGATAATTTTAGTATTAGTCTAAATGATGGAGCTGCCAATCCGATCATTTGTCCAATCAATGACGCTGCAACGGAGAGACCGGAAAATGCACTTGCTGCTTTCTACGGAGAAAATCCGATGGGAAATTGGACTTTGACGATTGAAGATCAGATACCGGATGATGTTGGGGCTTTGAATGGTTGGACTTTGGAAATATGTACGTCCGGAGGCGGCGACTGTCCGTCCACAATGAACGTCAACGACAATCCGATAGTCAGCGGCACTTATCAGGCCGGAACCCAACTTACTTCGCTTGGGGCTGTAGGCTCATCCTCCAGCGTTTTATTCCGGGCTGGTAATAATGTAGAGTTAAAACCCAATTTTTCGGTAGCTCCTAATTCAAGTTTTGAAATAAGAATTGAAGGATGCCAATAGTGAGGTATTTCAATCTTGACTCAAGTATCCCGGGTTCGATGTTTTTCTTTTCCTCAAATATTGATGAGTTTCCTCCATGCTGGTGAGGTCCGGTGGCCCGATGAAAGGGAGTCAGTTTCGGTTTACCAAATATTTTGGTCACTCATTCACTTTGGATGACACTTCGCCAAAAGGAGTGCAAAATCGGAAATCAGTTTTCTAAGTTGAGTGGAAGGGTCCTACCGAATGGTGGATCAAGCAAAACCAGAAAATCCTGAGAAATGAAATCCTTCCAATCCTTAGCCGTATTCGTTCTTTTTTCAACTAACTTATTGTATGGCCAGGCTGCCGATGAACCCCAGGATCTAAATTCAGATGTAAATATTGCCACTGATTGGTCAACTGTAAATACAATCGAGAATGCCTTTAATGCAGCCAGGAGGGCAGAGGAGATGCAGTTGGGTTTGGGAGCGAACGCGATTCAGGATCTGGATCTTCCGGACCAGACTACATGGAACGGGTATTCAATCGATCAGAGAGCATTATACATTATGAATGACGAAAGGACGGCCAGAGCAGGGGTGAATTATGGCATGGGAGGGGTAAAAGGACTTCCGTTTAATGGTATTGAAGCCAATATTGACCAGGTTGCTCAGAATTGGGCTCAGTATAATGTGGACAACAATGTATTTGAACATTGCCATCCCACGATGAATAACGCGGACTGCCCGGCAGGGAGAATCGATGCGGCCTATCCGAATGGCTGTACCGAATTTGGAGGAGGAATTGAAAACCTGCACGCCAGTTCCAGTGGCACCATATCATTTGCCGATGTGGCTTTGGATGCCATTTTCGGATGGATCTATCAGGATGCCGGGAGTGCCTGGGGGCACCGCCATGCCATGCTTTCACAAAGTTACGATGATGATTATGGAGAGGCAATGCAGGAGGGTCTGGTTGGATTCGGCATTGCACAGACCACCAACGCCGGAGTACAATGGAAAACGGTTGTGGTTATTAACTTTACCAATCCGGTGGCGGATGCCCAGGCGGGAAATTGTGGATACAATATAACTGTCAGCACAAATAGTCTAACCAATCCAAATCCATGTATGAATCCCCCGGTCATTAACTCAGTGACAGTTCAACAACCTACAGATTGTAATAATCAAACCGGATCAATAACCGTCAACGCTACCGGAGCTGGAACTTTGGAATATACGGTCAATAATAATACTTGGCAAACCGGAAATGTTTTTCCTGATCTGCCACCGGGAAATTACCCGGTCTCCATACGTCTTCAGGGGGATCAATCCTGCAAGACAGATTACAATCAGAATCCTGTGGCGATAAACACTGCGAAAGGAGTGGAGTTCTCCCAAACTAATCTGAACCTTAGTATTCCCGATAACGACGCAAACGGAGTCGAATCGACCATCAACGTCCCGGGCACAGGACAAATCAGCAACGTGAGAGTGACCAATTTGACAGGTACCCA
>JAGQWZ010000469.1 GCA_020436835.1 Saprospiraceae bacterium
GGATAGTCATCGGGTATTCCTTCGAAGTAAAAATTCGGGAATAAATTACAAAGCGGATAATAAATATAACGACCAGAATAAAGAGGTATACCATTAGATTGGCCTGATAAACATTAAATGAAGGTTCGACTTCACAAACAAAAATTTGGAAAAAGAAATAGGATACCATCTGATAAAATGGGTTTCCCAGAATGGCGGCAAGCAGGTAAATGACGAATTTAAGATTTGTAATCATTGGCTCGATCAGCGTTTTAAATGAAATGATAATAATATCATTGACACCTGGATATCAAGATAAATAGAATAGTCCATTTTAGGTAACAAATCGAATCCTGGCAAAATACCTTCCGGATCTGGTTCCTCGATCAAAGGATTTGGGGGGACGTTTAAAACATGCTGTACATAATTTTCGATGCTAAAATCAAACTTTAGCATTAAATTGAAAGCATTAATTATGTTGTCTCAAATTACAAAAGTTACATCAGCTACCACCTTGCGCTGGATCTTCAAAATAAGTGTATTTGTACTGACCCCCGGTATCTTTTTCCTGTTCCAGTGTACGGAAAATACCACTGAGGATGAAAACAGGATTATGACCATAAACGGCCCCATCGATGCTGACAGCATGGGATTGTCGCTGATCCATGAGCATGTTTTCCTGGACTGGCGTCCAGCAGACAGTACAAATCAGGCGGATTGGAATCAGGAGGCAGCGTACCAGTCCATCCTTCCGCATATCCAGGTTCTGAAAAAATTCGGAGTACGGTCTATTCTTGAATGCACACCTAATTACCTGGGCAGGAATATACTATTGTTGCAAAAACTAGCTGACGCCTCCGGCATCCAGTTCATCACCAATACCGGATACTACGGCGCGCAACAAAATATTTATATTCCCACCAAAGCATACGATTGGACAGCAGAGCAAATGGCGGATGCCTGGATCCATGAATTCAAGTATGGTATTGATGAAAGCGATGTCAGACCCGGCTTTATCAAAATTAGCGTTGATCCGGATTCCAGTCTTGGCAGCCTTCAGGAGCGGATTGTGAGAGCAGCAGCCTTAACCCACAAGGCAACCGGACTAACCATTGTCAGCCATACCGGGATAGACACCGCGGCTTTTAATCAAATTAATGTGCTTGTGCAGGAGCATGTTTCCCCTTCCGCTTTTGTCTGGACGCATGCCCAGAATGGCAGTACGGCAGGCCACCTTCGCATGGCCCGAATGGGAGGATGGATATCCCTCGATGGATTGGGTTGGGTTACCCCTCAGAAACAGGACTCCAGTGCATTGTATCAATACCTGACCATGACAAAAGCCTTAAAAGACAATGGCTTTCTAAACCGCATATTACTATCCATGGATGCCGGCTGGTATTCGTACGGGGAAGGTAACAACTATGTGGAGCACACGGCTCTATTCACGACATTCATCCCCCTCTTGCTGAAAAACGGATTTACCAAGACAGAAATCAACCAAATACTGGTAGAAAATCCGCGTGATGCCTACACGATCAGAACACGCTTATTAGGAAATGGATCTTAACGCCGTATGTGTTTGGGGTAAAATAATCTGGTACATCCGGTTAATTTAAGCGAAAGGCCATGTCACCCACTCCGGCTAATTTTTGTGTATAGGAATCTATATTATCATCGACAATCAGAATAGCATCCCGTAGATCTCCCACACCCTTCCCTCTCAGTACACGTGTAGTTCCTAAACCTCCATCGCTTGCAAATGAAGTAAACTGAAATATTCCATTGATTTTGTGACCCGGACGCATTTCTTTCGTTGACAAATCACCCTGCC
>JAGQWZ010000470.1 GCA_020436835.1 Saprospiraceae bacterium
AAGCATGGTACCTATGGTACATTTGGTACTCCTGGTACGGGAATTAACCAAAGACCTATTCGAGTGCCGAATCAATTATCAATTATCAATTAGGAATGATCAATTGAGAAGTTCTTGAATGAAGATAAGGCTGGGATGGAGGCGGAGGCAAAGGGTATACCAAAAAGCATGGTACCTATGGTACATTTGGTACTCCTGGTACGGGAATTAACGAAAGACCTATTCGAATGACGAATCAATTATCAATTATCAATTAGGAATGATCAATTGAGAATTTCTTGCATGAAGACAAGGCTAAGGCGGAGGCGGAGGCAAAGAGTATTACAGAAGCATGGTACCTATGGTACATTTGGTACTCCTGGTACGGGAATTAACCAAAGACCTATTCGAGTGCCGAATCAATTGTCAATTATCAATTAGGAAAGATCAATTGAGAATTTTCCGAATGACGAAGGCTAAGACGGAGGCGGAGGCAAAGGGTATACCAAAAAGCATGGTACCTATGGCACATTTGGTACTCCTGGTACGAGAATTAACGAAAGACCTTTCCAGTGCCGAATAATTGTCAATTATCAATTAGGAATGATCAATTGAGAAGTTCTTGAATGAAGACAAGGCTGAGGTGGAGGCGGAGGCAAAGGGTATTACAGAAGCATGTTACCTATGGTACATTTGGTACTCCTGGTACGGGAATTAACCAAAGACCTTTCCAGTGCCGAATCAATTGTCAATTATCAATTAGGAATGATCAATTGAGAATTTCTTGCATGAAGACAAGGCTAAGGCGGAGGCTGAGGCAAAGGGTATTACAGAAGCATGTTACCTATGGTACATTTGGTACTCCTGGTACGGGAATTAACCAAAGACCACGTTGGATATACGCATTATTCATTTTCCTATCTTTGCGTCTCATCTTAAAATTTTGACAATCTATGATTCGATTGATTTCGTTGTTTTCCTTTTGTCTGGTACTTACCCTGTCCTGTTCTTCCCAGGCTGATACGAAGAGTAGCGATCAGGAACCGGTTTCTATTACGCCGGGCACTTATACGGCCTCGGTAAGTCAGGAAAATGTTGCTGATGATGTAAAGGCGTATCATGTAACATCTAAAATCAGTTTTGGCTTTGAACCCGACAATACCTTTATTTATAAAGTAGCGGCTATGGGAAGGGAAATTGATGATGTGGGCCGATGGGAAATACGCGGTGATAGTCTGTATATATTTTCATTAAAAAAGGGGCCGGATTCTGCATTTAAGCTGGTTAAGGTAAGTGATGAACGGTATGAAATTATTGGACCAAATCATTTTATTTTAACCCGGCAGGAGGAAATCACCCCTATAAAGGAATAGTCTGTTTTTAACTTACCAATTAAGCTCTATGAGAATTACATGTTTCCTGCTGACATTTATTTGGTCTGCTCTCGTTTATGGTCAACCTGAGGAATTGTCTTCTACCTTTGAAGCCCTTGATATTTTTGATCTTGAGTATGTTTCTGATCCGCAGATATCTCCGAATGGAGAAAGGATTATCTATGTGCGAAACTTTAAGGATATCATGACCGATGCCAACCTCTCCAATCTATGGATGATAAATGCAGATGGTAGCGGGAATCATCCTTTAACTACCGGAAATCATAGTGATCATTCACCGGTTTGGTCCCCTGATGGAGATAAGATCGTATACCGGTCGTCAAAAAATGGTAAGAGTCAATTGTACCTGCGTTGGCTTATGGATGGTAGCGAACAACAATTGACCAATACGCCTCAAAGTCCCGGGCGTCCCTATTGGTCACCGGATGGAGCCTGGCTTGCCTTTACCATGAGTGTCCCTTATGCCGAAAAACCTTTCGCCAAATTACCGGCGAAACCCAATGGAGCGAAATGGAATGATCCGCCTAAAGTCATCAGCAAATTACAGTACCGGAACGATGGGGCGGGATATGCAGAAGATGAATACAGCCAGATCTTCCTTCTCACCACCGATGGAGGTACTCCGGTGCAGTTGACCAATGATCCATTCGATCATTCCGGGGCATTGAGTTGGTCGGCAGATGGTAAAAGCATCTTTTATAGTGCTAACCAACATGAGGACCGGGTCCTCGAACCAAGAAACAGCGAAATTCACCGACTGGATATTGCCAATAGAAAAAGTACTCCCCTGACGAGCCGTATGGGACCGGATATGTATCCGGTGATTTCTCCGGATGGTCAGCGAATTGCTTATCTGGGCAGTGATGAACATTATCAGGGATACCAATTGACAAGGCTGTATGTCATGAACACGGACGGTAGTCTGGCTCAATGTATTTCCTGTGATTTTGACCGGGATATTGATGATTTCAGTTGGGCAGCAGACGGGAAGAGCTTTTATATTCAATATGATGATGAAGGCAACACGAAAGTTGCCAACATGAAACTGGATGGCATGGCCAATGATCTGGTGACAGACGTTGGTGGAGTCAGTCTGGGTCGGCCTTACAGCGGTGGAAGTTTCTCGGTCTCCAATGCCGGAAAAGTGGCCTTTACTTTCAGCACGCCTACTCATCCGGCAGATTTGGCAGTAGCCACTGGAAAGGGAAACAATCAAAGGCTCACTGAACTGAACAGAGATCTGTTCGAGTACAAGAAATTAGGAAAAGTGGAGGAGATCTGGTATAAATCTTCCTTTGATCAAAGAGACATTCAGGGTTGGATTTGTTATCCACCTGATTTTGACCCGGCTAAAAAATATCCCCTGATCCTGGAAATTCACGGAGGCCCCTTTGCAAATTACGGGGATCGGTTTACGGCAGAAATTCAATTGTATGCAGCGGCCGGCTATGTAGTTTTTTATGCTAACCCAAGAGGTAGCACCAGCTATGGAGAGGAATTTGGAAATCTGATTCATCACAATTATCCCAGTCAGGATTATGATGACCTGATGTCCGGTGTCGATGCCGTAATAGGGAAAGGGAGTATTGACGCGGGGCGATTGTACGTCACCGGTGGAAGCGGAGGAGGAGTACTCACCAGTTGGATCGTGGGAAAGACCGATCGTTTTAAGGCGGCGGTGGTGGCCAAACCGGTGATTAACTGGTATAGCTTTGTACTGTATGCAGATGGTCCTGCCTTTTTCTACAAATATTGGTTTCCCGGTAAGCCCTGGGAACACCTGGAGCACTACATGCAACGTTCTCCGATATCACTGGTGGGGAATGTAAAGACCCCAACGATGCTGCTAACGGGTGAGTCCGATTTTCGTACTCCTATCGCAGAGAGTGAACAATATTATGCCGCGCTTAAACTGAATGGGGTGGAGACCATGATGGTACGTATTCCTAATGCCGGTCATGGTATTGCCAATAAACCCAGCAATTTAATTGCGAAAGTCACCTATATTTTGGCGTGGTTTGAGAAATATAAATAGTAGTCAGTGGTCAGTATTCAGTCCCTCTATCGCTGGGCGATATTATAAAGTGCTATAACGGGATTATCTTCGTAGAGATAGAAGAAGCGATTCGAATAGAC
>JAGQWZ010000006.1 GCA_020436835.1 Saprospiraceae bacterium
GTGCGTGTATAGGTACGTGAGTGAGCGCGAGCGTGTGCGTGTGTGCGTGTGTGCGTACGTCTGCGTGTGCATGTGTGTGTGCGCGTGGGTGGGTGTGGGTGTGGGTGTGAGTGTGGGTGTGGGTGTGGTTTGGGTGTGGGTGTGAGTTTGGGTGTGGGTGTGAGTGTGAATGCTGACATCTCCAGGAAATCGTCAGTTTAGCCTGCGGGAGGGTATGCTGACACGGAACGAAGTGAAGTCGTCTGCAGGGTGTGGCGTGTGAATGCTGACATCAGGAAGAAATAATCAGTACAATGCCTAAAACGGTTCTTTGACCTGACGTAAGGTCTTGGGGCCGGTGCTGGCCTCCTCGCCAGGGCATACAGACAAGTGGCCACTCTCCATGGTCAATGTCGCAATCGACTCTGAACATTTCGTTTTCCTGTACCAATTCAACCTTCAAAAGTTAAGCAATCAGCTACCCAATCGCTCTACCTTTCACATGGCTTCGCCGTCCATGAGTCGCGGGTACTATGGTCAACTTTGGTTTTCGGTACAAATAAAACAAGGATTAAAATCAGTACATAAAACTGATCCTAACCCCAGTATTTCTTTCCTGCTGCCGGCTTTGCCGGCTCTTCATCATCCTGCGCATACTTCCAATCCGGCAGCGGCCTTAAAAATGCAGGATCAACCTCCATTTGGAGTCCAATCCCTATATAGTTTAACTCAACTAAAAAATTCTTGCCGAGATCACTCACTAATTTTCCTTTGATGCCAGTAAGGTTTCCGGAGATGATTTCGACCGGTTTTCCCTTTTGGTAAGACATAACCTGAGCCTCGATGTCGAACGCTTCCTGGCAGATCCTTTTGAGCAGATCAATCTCCGCGTCCGGAATGGAAATCAGGTTCTTTGAAAAATTAATAAACTTGATCACATATTCGGTTTCCAACACGGACACGTATTGATCCCGGGTGATATTCACAAATGCATAACAATTAATTAATGGAAGATCAACCACTTTTCGCTTACGGGTATATTGTCTGACCACCTTATTGATGGGTACATAACATTCAATGCCTTTTTTCGTAAGTCTTCGGGCAACTTCCTTCTCCGATTTAAATTTGGTGTAGATCGCAAACCATCTGGGTGTATCTGCACTCAGATGATTTTCAGGTAGTTCCAAATTTATTCTTGTATTCATTTTTATAAACTCCAATAGGTTATTTCCGGATCCTCAATTTTATACATACTCTTTATATCAAACAAGATGGGACTTTCTTTCATAATTGACTTGAAAAAAGCCGCATCATATCCTTCATACAGGGCATGATTTACAGCCACGATCACGGCATCATAGTCATCATCGAGTTTGGCCGTGAGGGAGTATTTGTATTCTTTACTCACTTCATTGGGAGAAGCATAGGGATCATGAATATGCACATGAATGGCATACTGCATTAATTCTTCAATCAAATCGGCCACCTTTGAATTGCGGATGTCGGAGACATTTTCTTTGAAAGTGACCCCCAGTACCGCGACTTTACAATGGTTTGGATTCTTGCTTTTCTTCAACAGCATTTGCACCAGCTTCTTGGCGATAAAAGCCGGTATCCCGTCATTTACCCTGCGACCGCTCAGGATCACCTGAGGATCATAACCCAACTCTTTTGCTTTATGTACCAGATAATAAGGATCGACACCGATGCAGTGGCCACCCACCAGTCCCGGTTGATACTTAAGGAAATTCCACTTGGTACCGGCAGCAGCCAGTACCTGACGGGTATTAATCCCCATCCGGTCAAAAATAATCGCCAACTCATTGACGAATGAAATATTGAGATCCCGCTGCGTGTTCTCGATCACTTTGGCTGCCTCGGCGACCCGGATGCTTTCTGCTCTGTACACCCCCGGTTCGATAATTGCCCCATAGATCTCCGCGATCTGATCCAGCGCTTCGGCATCACTTCCCGAAACTATTTTTAAGATCTTGGTTACCGTGCGCTCTTTATCTCCCGGATTGATCCTTTCCGGAGAGTATCCCAATTTAAAATCTTCGCCGAGCTTCAGGCCGGACTCCTCTTCCAGAATCGGAAGACAGTCTTCTTCCGTACACCCGGGATAGACCGTACTCTCATAGATGACATAATCCCCCTTCCCCAACACCTTACCTACAGTGTGTGAAGCCGACAAAACGGGATTTAAATTAGGTGTGCGCGACTCATCAACCGGGGTAGGTACGGCAACCACGTAGAAACTGGCTTCTCTCAACCTTTCCGGATCGGAAGTAAAGGTAATATCCGTCTCCTCAAAAGCACTGGAATCCAATTCGTCGGATGGATCGATTTTGTCCTGCATCAGTTGTACCCGGGGTTCACTGATATCAAATCCGATTACCTTAAACTTGCGGCCAAATTCCAGGGCAAGCGGCAAGCCAACATAACCCAAGCCAATTACTCCGATGCTGGCTTCTTTCTTGATTAATCTTTCATACATGCTCATGTGTTTGAAATTTTGTTCCTCTCATCATCCCACAAAATCAAGGGTTTGGGAGCAAATGCAGACCAGTCGATGTTATCTCTCTCGTCGGGTTGATAGATCAGGTAGCGGATCTTACGATGAATCACTTTTTCCACTTTCTCAATCAATTTGATCAGATAGTTGATATCAATATTGCCGATGAATATAAGATCGATGACCTGACTATCTAATCCCCGGCTAAAGCTGCCGGCAAGGTACACCTCCTTCACATCTCCCAGGCGCTCAATGATGTTAATCACTACTTTGTCCAGGCCTACATGCTTTAAAACAATATTGTGGATTTCCTGAAAAAGAGGATGTTTGGTATTCGCCTTAAACAATTTTTTATTGCCCTCAAGAAATGATGAAAGCATACCCGCTTTTTCCAGTCGATTGAGCTCCAACCGGATGGCATTGGTGGATTCACCAAATTCCGACTCAAGACTTCTTAAATAGGAAGTGTTATTGCTATTCAGGAAAAACTTGAGCAAAAGCTTAATCCGTGTCTTGGAAGATATAAGGGTCTCGATCATAAATTGAGTAACAATATTACTCAATATCTATTCAAAACCCAAGCCAATATTTAGGAATTCATGGTGTCACGATAAATCTTTCTCCCCAATACAAAGGTCACTCCAATCATAGTGCCAAGGATGATCCCAATGAGGGCTGACCGGATCAACGATTCCTGCTGAATGGTCAGGGGAGGAAGGGGACTATCAATTAACGTAATAAAAGGCTCCTTATTTCTTAAGGTCATTTCAGATAGTTGAAGGTTTTTCATGGCCTCCCCATAGAGGATCTGCAGACGGCTTACCTGAGCGGATAAACGGCTGCGTTGCAGCTCTCCTTCCCGGGCGGAGTAGACATTCTGGCTGCGGTCGATAAAGTCGGCCAGGCTGTATTCGGCTGCGGCAAGTGCATCCGCTATTGAATCCGTCTTCTCTTTGATGATCTGATAAGTAGTCTGAGCCTTTTCGATTGAATTCTCCACATAGTAGTCCCTCAATTTGAAGAAAAGTGAATCGAGAAAAGCAATGGATAAATCCGGGTGCCGGCCATTGAATTCCAGGCTCATGATCCCCGTCTCATCATCATAAGAGGTCTGATAGATGCCTGGGTCCTTGTCCGTGCCATTGACCACACGTAGGAGACCCTTGAAAGCCCGGTTTTCCAACAAACTGAAATTATCGATACCATTGTTCCGGAATCGAAAATCTTTCAATCCGGTGGTATCATCGCTCCAGCGTTCAGTGAGATCCGAGTATTCTATGATATGGTTGGCAATAAGATCTTTCTTACCTCCGACAACGGCTTCTGAAAACAAGGCCATTTGCACCACTCTGCGGGATTTGGAGATCTCCAGAATCTTATCCAGATTATACTTACCGGTACTCCCGGTATTAAAGCCAAACTGCCCTAATAGTCCGGAAATGGACCGAAAGCTTCCTCCCTCATCTTCATCGACCATAAAGGTCAATTTCCCGGGAAAGACAGGTGGGGTGGTATACGCGTCATATACCTTATAGATGAAGAAAGGCAAAGCGATAAGGCCAATCAGCAACCAGTGTCGCCAAAGCTCACGCCAATACTCCTGGATCTTTAAGATCAGTTCTTTCAGCGTAATTTCATCATCATATATCCGCTCTTCCGATTCCATCAAGCCGGTTCATAATTTAAGAATGGAGCCATCCACCTTTCCGCTTCTTCCACGGTCATCCCCTTTCGCCTGGCATAATCTTCCACCTGATCCTGACCAATCTGACCAAGGCCGAAATATTTGCTTTCAGGATGACTGAAATACCAGCCGCTCACTGCGGCAGTTGGAAACATGGCAAAGTGTTCGGTCAATTGAAGGTCTATTTGCCCGGAGACATCCAACAAGTCAAACAGCGTTTGTTTTTCCGTATGTTCAGGACAGGCCGGATATCCCGGTGCGGGCCGGATACCCTGATATTTTTCACTGATTAGTTCATCATTATCCAGGTGCTCTTCGGCAGCATAGCCCCAGAATTCTTTACGAACCCGCTCATGCAGCAACTCGGTAAATGCCTCCGCCAACCGGTCTGCCAGCGCCTTGAGCATGATGGCGTGATAATCGTCATGTGCTTCTTCAAACATCTTCACCCATTTGTCGATTCCTACACCGGCAGTGACGGCAAAGGCTCCGATATAGTCCGGCTTGCTTCCCTCCGGGGCGATATAATCAGCCAGGCATAAGTTGGCGTTCTTCGCTGCCTTTTTTCTCTGCTGACGCAGAAAATGTAACGTCGCTCTCTTTTTATCCCGTGTTTCATCCACATAGAGTGCCACGTCATCACCAATGGACGCGGCTGGGAAAATACCGACCACCGCCTGGGCTGTGAGCCACTTCTCTTTCACAATACGGTCAAGTAACTTTTGCGCATCGTCATATAAGCGGGTCGCTTCCACCCCTACAATCTCATCTTTCAGTATCTGGGGAAAACGTCCGGCCAATTGCCAACTGCTGAAAAAAGGTGTCCAGTCGATAAACGGTCTTATTTCCGATAGATCATAGTCGGACCACACCTTGGTCCCAATAAACCGGGGAACCGGCGGCGTATACTGGGCAAAAGCCAGCTGCAGCCGATTTTTTCGGGCCATCTCCAGGTCGATAAAAGACTTGGCGCTCATTTGCCCGGCTCTTTGCTGTCGCATTTGCTCATATTGTGTACTGATATCCTGAATATATTCTTCCTTCTGTTGCACATTTTCTGAAA